>NZ_JAIQDD010000017.1:0-179826 GCF_020036995.1 Corallococcus sp. AS-1-12
GTGGTCTCCGCCGAGTGGGTGGAGATGATGCGAAGGCTCGTGCAGGCGGGCGTCATCTCCGGCTCCGCCGCCAGCGCGGCCGTCCTCATCCAGGGCGGACAGGTCATGATGGCCCAGGCGCATCAGGACCTCCCCAAGGGCGTGCGCGACGCGCTGGGGGACAGCCCGGAGGTGCGCGGCATGCGGGTGACGGGCAGAGCAGGAGCGGGCATGTCGGACGCCCCGAAGCACCATGTGCTGCCGCAAGAGCACCGCGAATGGTTCGAACAGCGCGGCTTCAAGGGCGACATGGACATCGACCAGTTCTGCGTCCGGTTGGAGCAGGCTCACCACGAGGCCATCCACGGAGGTGGCAACTGGCGCCTGGGCCGCACCTGGCCCGGTGAGTGGAGCCGGATGATCATGGATGCGCTGCTCAAGGCCGAGGCGAGGGCCGGGCGGATGTTGACGCGGAACATAATCCTGCGGATCGTCGCGAGGTATTTGAAGGAGTACGACATCCCGATGAACTTCATTCCAGGGAGAGGACGATGAGCAATGGACACTCCTGGAAGGGAAACTGGGAGGCCCGCATATACGAGCGTGTCCGTGAGCGCGGCTTCGCATCGCTGACCGCCTTTGCCGAGGCTCGGCCTACCGCATCGCTGGTGGCACTGGCCGAGGAGCTTGGACGGGACGACATCGCCGGGGTGCAGATATTCAGCGGGTTGGTGGCGGAGGCGGAGAGCAGCAAGCAGCTCACACGACTGGTGCGCGGACAGCTCGTGCGTGAGCTGTATGCGTGCTTCCCCAATGGCTGGCCATCCGTGTTGGATGATGACGCTCGGCTGGAGGTTGCCATCGCGCTCGGCCATTGGTTTTCCCACACCCCAGAAACCCACAAGGAGCGCGTGGACCGGGTCGGGGATGCGCTCCTCGCCCATCCGCCGCCGCCCGGCTGGAAGCCGCTCGGGCCCGACGACGAACTTCTCCGCACGCTCCTTCCCGACGAGGAAGCCTGACCCGCGACGTGACCTCGCGGGCCAGAGGCCCCCTGGAACTCAGCCCTGCTTCAACGCCGCGCCAATCGCGTTCCCGAACGGCGCCGTGGGCCGGCCGATGAGCCGGCTCAGCGTGCGGCTGGTGTCATTCAACTCCCCGCGTGACAGGCCCGCGTCCGCGTCCGCCAGCGTGTCCGCGAAGGGCTTGGGCACCCCCACCTGCTGGAGCGCCGCGGAGAACTCCGCCACCGGCAGGTCCACGTACTTCACCGGCTTGCCCGACTGACGCGACAGCTCCGCCACGTACTCCGGCAGGCTGAAGCTCGCGTCCCCCGCCAGCTCGTACACCTGGTTCTCGTGGCCCGTGCCCGTCAGCACCGCCACCGCCGCGTCCGCGTACTCCTGACGCGTCGCCGTCGCCACCCGGCCCTCCTTCGCGCTGCCCTGCACCACGCCGTACTGGAGCGCCGGCCCGATGTGCTCCGTGTAGTTCTCCACGTACCAGCCATTGCGCAGGAACACGTACGGGATGCCCGACGCCCGGATCGCCTCCTCCGTCGCCCGGTGCTCCCCCGCCAGCGACAGGCCGCTCGTGTCCGCGCGCAGGATGCTCGTGTAGGCCAGCAGCTTCACCCCCGCCTTCTTCGCCGCCTCAATCACCGCCGCGTGCTGCGGGAAGCGCTTCCCCACCTCGTTCGCGGAGATGAGCAGCACCGTGTCCCCCTTCCCGAACACCCCGTTCAGCGTCTCCGGGTGGTCGTAGTCCACCTTGCGCACCTGCACCCCGCGCGCGGCCCACTCCGCGGCCTTGTCCGGATTTCGCACCGCCACCGCCACCTGGCTCGCCGGCACCTTCTTCAGCAAACCCTCGACGACGAAGTGCCCCAGCTTCCCCGTGGCTCCCGTGACAACGAACATGGCTTCGCCCTTTCCTTCCCGCGCTCCAGGCGCGAAATCGAACTGGGGCTTACCGTAACGGTGGTACTCACTTTTCGTAAGTACGCACCTCGTGGTAAGTGTCCCGTCATGAAGGCAGGCAAGCGCAGTCCACTGCTGGAGAAGGTGAAGCAGCGCGGGGACCTGTACGCGGCGGCGTGTCCCTCGCGCGGGGTCCTGGAGCACGTCACCAGCCAGTGGGGCGTGCTGGTGCTCGTCGCGCTCAAGGAGGAGGGCACCCACCGCTTCAGCGAGCTGCGCCGCAAGGTCGGCGGGGTCAGCGAGAAGATGCTCGCCCAGACGCTCCAGGCCCTGGAGCAGGACGGCTTCGTGCACCGCGAGGCCCACCCCGTGATTCCCCCCCACGTGGACTACCGCCTCACGCCCCTGGGCGAGGAGGTCGCCGTCCACGTGGAGGCGCTGACCTCCTGGATTGAAGACAACCTCCCCCGGGTGATGTCCGCCCGCACCAAGGCGCCGCCCCGCAAGAAGGCCTCCTGAGAGGCCCCGGGCTCCCCTGGCCGGGTGCCCTCCAGCGGGACGAACGGGAGCGAAGGGGGCAGGCCCGCGTTAAGACTGCTCCCGTGCCCGCCGACACCCCGCTCCAGGTCCGCATTCTCGATGCCATCCGTGACGTCCCGGCCGCCCAGTGGGATGCCCTGGTCGCTGACGGCGCGCCCCCCTTCGTGCGCCACGCGTGGCTGTCCGCCATGGAGGAGAGCGGCAGCGCCACCGAGGACACCGGCTGGGCGCCGCACCACCTGACGCTGTGGCGCGGGAAGAAGCTGGTCGCCGCCGCGCCCGCCTACCTCAAGTTCCACAGCATGGGCGAGTACATCTACGACTTCGGCTGGGCCAACGCCGCCGCCCAACTGGGCGTGGAGTACTACCCGAAGCTGCTCGTGGGCGGCCCCCTGTCCCCCGCCACCGTGCCGCGCTTCCTCACCGCCCCCGGAGAAGACGCCGCCGCCCTGCGCCGCGCGCTCCTGGAGGCCGCTGTCCAGACGGCCCAGGCGCAGGACTGCTCCGGCGTGCACGTGCTCTACCCCACGGACGAAGAGGCGGACTTCCTGGAGGAGGCCGGGCTCGCGCGCCGGATGACCCTCCAGTTCCATTGGAAGAACCCGGGCTACCGGAGCTACGACGACTACCTGGCCCGCTTCGACTCCAAGCGCCGCAACCAGCTCAAGCGCGAGCGCGGCGCCGCGGCCACCCAGGGCATCCACCTGCGCACCGTGCGCGGGGCGGACCTGACGCCGGAGCACGCCCGGCGCGCGTACACCTTCTACACGTCCACCTGCGAGCGCCACGCCTGGGGCCAGGTGCAGCTCACCCCGGGCTTCTTCGAGCGCGTCTTCCGCGACCTGCCCGACACGGTGGAGATGGTGGAGGCGGTGAAGGACGGGAGGGTCATCGCCGGGGCCTTCAACCTGGCCACGCCCGAGCGGCTCTACGGCCGCTACTGGGGCTGCACGGAGGAGCACCCCTTCCTGCACTTCAACGTCTGCCTGTATCACTCCGTGGACGACTGCATCCGCGCGGGGCGCAAGGTCTTCGAGCCCGGCGCCGGCGGCGAGCACAAGGTGTCCCGGGGCTTCGAGCCCACCGCCGTGCACAGCGCCCACCTGATTTTCGACCAGCGCCTGGACAAGGCCGTGCGCAGCTTCCTGCGCATGGAGCACGCGCGGCTGGCGCCCGCCGTGGAGGAGGCGGAGCGCATCTGCGGCCTGAAACCGTGGGGGACCCCTGCCCCCGGGTCCACCGGCACCTGAAAAACCTGAACGTCTGTCCGCCAACCCACCGGTCAGTGGGCATCCGGGCTCGGTTCAAGTTGTGAAATCGGGGTGAACCTCTAGAGTCCGCCCCCATGAAAGTCCCGGAGACAGAGGAAGACTTCATCCAGTGGTACGAAGACTGCTGGGCGGACCGCGACGAGGTGGAGTACCCGAAGCTGTTTGGTGCCATCCGCGAGGAGGTGGACCTGCTGGAGGGCACGGGCGTGCTGGAGGGGTGGCTGGAGAGCGAGCTGGCCCAGGGCACGGAGATGGACCCCAACTGGCTGCCCATGGGCGTGCGCGTGGCGCCTCCCAGCCCGGAGCACCCGTACTGGACCTACGTAACGAGCGGCCTGTCCAACCCCTTCACGGTGGCCCCCGGCGAGGACCTGCCGGACGACGCCCGCAGCGGCCTGGGCTACGAGATGGTCATCCACACGCCCGAGGAGGAGCGCTGGCCCATCCTGCGCCTGCTGGACATGATGGCCTACAACCTCGTGTGCGCGCGGCTGTTCGCCATGGGGCACCGCTACCCGGTGGACGGCACGCTCACCGGCGGTGAGACGAAGCTCGCGGGCTTCGTGTTCGTGAAGGACGCCAACCGCCCCAGCCACTTCACCCTGCCCAGCGGCCAGGTGGAGCTGCTCACGCTGGTGGGCGTGACGAAGAACGAGATGGCCTTCGCGCGCTCCAACGGCATGGACAGCCTGATGAAGAAGCTGGCCGACCCCGCGAACCCCACCACCGCGTACATCACGCGCCCGGAGCGCGACGAGGTGAAGCTGTAGTCACACCGCCTGGCCGCCGCGCGCTCCGGTGCGCGGCGGCGAGGACTCCACCAGCGAGTGCAGGAGGCCCGGCTCGAAGGGCTTCTCGATGCGCGGCAGCGGCACGGCCTGCAGGAAGGCGCGGGCGCGCTCCGTGAAGCTGCCGCCCGTCATGAACACGAAGCGCGACAGGAGCTCCGGCCGGCGCCGCGACAGCTCCGCGTGCACGTCCATGCCGGTGAGGTCCGCCATCATCAGGTCACAGAAGACGCGGTCGAAGGCGTCGTCCTGCTCCAGCAGCGCCAGCGCCTCCCGGCCGCTGTGCGCCACCACCACGTCGTGCTGCCGGCCGAGGATGCGCCGGAGCACCGAGGTGAGCTGCGGCTCGTCGTCCACCACCAGCACGCGCTTGCGCGAGGGGCCCTCGTCCGCGCGCACCGCGGGGAGGCCCGGGTGGACGATGGGCTCCGAGACGGGCAGCCGCACCTGGAAGGTGCTGCCCAGGCCGGGGATGCTGGTCGCCGTCAGCTCTCCGTGCATGCTGCGCACGAGCCCCAGGCAGATGGACAGCCCCAGGCCGCTGCCCTCGCCCACGGGGCGCGTGGTGAAGAACGGCTCGAAGGCGCGCTGGAGCACCTCCGGCGTCATGCCCAGGCCGGTGTCGGACACCTCCGCCAGCACCCACGCGCCCTCGCGGCGGGTGGTGAGCGTCACGCGGTGCCGCTCGTAGGCGCCGGAGGGGATGGCGTTCGAGGCGTTGATGAGCAGGTGGAGGAACACCTGCCCCAGGCGCGCCTCGTGCGCCAGCGCGGGCGGCACCTGGCCGTAGTGGCGCTCCACCTGGGCGCGGCTGCGCAGGTGGGTCGTGGCCATGGAGACGCCGAACTCCAGCGCCGCGTGCACGTCCACGGGCCCCAGGCGCAGCTCGTCCGCGCGGGCGAAGGTCTGCAGGTCGCGCACGATGACGCGGATCCGCTCCGCGCCCTCCTTCGCCTCGCGCAGCGCCTCCAGCGCCTCGCCCACCGCGCCCTGGAGCCCCGGGCCGCGGACGAGCGGCGTGAGCTGCTCCACCGCGAACTGGAGGTTGCCGGTGACGTAGGACAGGGGGTTGTTGATTTCGTGGCCCACGCCCGCGGCGAGCTGGCCCGCCATGGCCAGCTTCTCCGACTGCACCAGCCGCTCGCGCGCGGCCATCAGCTCGTGCGTGCGGCGCTGGGCCAGGGCCTCCGCCTCCAGGCGGCCGGAGTGCTCGCGGGCGAGCAGCGCGTCGCGCTCCGCCTGCACGCGCTTCTTGTCGGTGATGTCGCGCGCGTAGGTGGAGATGTTGCGGCCGCTGGACCAGGCGTGCACCTCGTGCCAGCGGTCGCGCCCGGTGCGCAGCTCGAAGAGGCGGTAGCTCTCCTCGGCGGCCACCTCGCGCAGCGTGCGCTCGAACGGGGTGCCGCACAGCTCCGGGCACGCCTCCCACAGCACGCGGCGGAAGAGCGTCTCCTGCGAGCGGCCGGTGAGCGCGGCGGCGTTGCGGTTCACGTAGGTGAGGCGCCAGTCCGTGTCCACGGTGAAGAAGGCGTCCGGCATGCTCTCCAGCACGTCGCGCACCCAGTCCAGCGTCTCGCGCAGCCCCTCCTCCACCCGCTGGTCGCTGGTGATGTCACGCAGGCGCAACAGCACCCCGTCCCGCAGCGGCACCGCCGTGCCCTGCAGGAGCACCTCCCCCTCGCAGAAGTGGTCCGCGTGCGGCCGGCCGGACTCCACCACCTGGCGCAGGAGGTCCAGGCGGCCGGCGATGCCGTCCTTGGAGGACACCTCGCCCAGGCGCCGGCCGCGCAGGAACTCCGGGTCCCGGCCCAGCGCGCGCGACGCGGCGGGGTTCGCCCACAGCCACTCGAAGTCCAGGATGGCGCCGCCCGGCGAGCGCACGGCGCGCAGCACCATGCACGCCTCCGGGAGTTCGCGCTCGGCCTCCTCCAACGCGGCCAGGAGCGCATCCGGGAGCGGAAGGGCCACGGTCGTATCGGTCGCGGACATCCGGCTCCTCGCGGCCCAGGCACTGCCCAACCCCCGGGGAGCCCGCATGTCGCCACGAATCGCACGGCGGCTCAAGCCAGCCCCAGTCTTCGTATCTTTCTTAACCTTCTTGAATTACAGACGCTTGAGGGTGGAGAGCCGGAAGGAAGGGAAAGACTCCCCTCCGGACCGGAACGTCGGCCACACTGCCGCCTGCCCATGCGCCCTACCCTCATCACGCACGTCGCGTTCGAAGCGCTGCACCTGTCCCTGACGGAGCCGTTCGCCATCGCCACCGGCGCGCAGTTGGCGGCGGAGAACGTGCTCGTGCGCGTGACGCTCGCGGACGGCACGGTGGGGTTGGGCGAGGCGGCGCCCTTCACGGCGGTGAGTGGAGAGACGCAGGCCAGCACGCTCGCGTCGTTGGAGCCGGTGCGCGAGCTGCTCGTGGGCCGCGACGCCCAGGAGTGGCGGCCGGCGTCGGAGGCGCTGGGGGACGCGATGGCGCTGGCGCCGGCCGCGCGGTGTGGCGTGGAGATCGCGCTTTTGGACGCGCTCACGCGGCACCACCGCATCCCGATGTACGCCTTCTTCGGCGGGGCAGGGACGTCGCTGGACATCGACATGACGGTCACCGCCGGAGACCTGTCGCACGCGGTGGCGTCCACGCGGGCCATCCTGGGGCGGGGCATCGACACGTTGAAGGTGAAGGTCGGCGCGCTGGACCCGGACGCGGACGCGGCGCGGCTCGTGGCCATCCACCAGGAGGCCCCGAAGGCGCGGCTCATCGCGGACGCGAACGGGGGCTATGACGTGGCGGAGGCGCTGGCGTTCCTCAAGGAGCTGGAGCGCGCGGAGGTGCCGCTGTCGCTGTTCGAGCAGCCGGTGGCGGACGTCGCGGGGCTCGCGGAGGTGACGCGCCGCTCGCGGGTCGCGGTGTGCGCGGACGAGTCAGCGCGCTCGGTGAAGGACGTGCTGCGGCTCATCCGCGAGAACGCGTGCCACGGCATCAACATCAAGACGATGAAGTGCGGCATGGTGGACGCGGTGACCATGTGGAGCCTGGCCCGCGCGGCGGGGCTGGAGCTGATGGTGGGCGGCATGGTGGAGAGCGTGCTCGCGATGACCGCGTCCGCGCACCTGGCGGCGGGGCTGGGCGGCTTCACCTACGCGGACCTGGACACGCCGCTGTTCATCGCGAACCACCCGTTCCAGGGCGGCGGCCAGTACGCGGGCGGGCGCCTGACGTTGGACCCGGACGCGGTGGGGCACGGCGTCACGCTGCGCTGAGCTTCAGCCCTTCACCAGGGAGGCGGCCACGTCCAGCGCCTTCTCCCTCTGCGGGTCCGCGCCGGCCGCGTACGGCAGCGCGTCCGGGACCTCCACGTCCACCGGGACGCCCACGCCCTCCAGCCGCTCGCCGTCCACGGTCACGTCCATGACGGCGAGGTAGAGCAGGTCCCCATTGGACAGCTTCCGCGGCCCGCCGCCCAGCACGGCGCCCGCGGTGCGCTGGCCCACGAGCGTCGCCAGGCGGTGACGCTTCATCGTGAAGGCCACCAGCTCCTTGCCGCTGCGCGAGTTGCCGTTGACGAGCAGCACCACGGGCTTGCGCCAGGACGGCGCGAAGGGACGCGTCTTGCCATCGCGGCCGGTGCTGACGAGCCGGGGGACCTGGGGGTTGAAGAGGTTCACGAAGGCGGGATTGCAGCCGCCCCAGCCATCGCGGAAGTCGACGACGAGCGCGTCCGCGTCCGCGAAGGCATCCTGGAGCGACTCCTCCAGGGCCTGCTGGTACTCCTCGCCGGTGCACGCGTAGACGTGCTGGTAGGCGACGCGGCGGCCCTGGCGCTCCACGACCTGTCCGCTGGCCTTCTGGAACGCGAGCCACTCCTGGCGCGGATTCACCCGGTGCGGCGTGACGGTGAGCGACAGGGGCTCCGCGCCCTTCATGCGCTCCACGGTGAGGCGCGTGGCCCTGCCCGCGCGGTTCGTGAAGGCGTGCCATGGGTGGAACGGCTTGCCCTCCACGGTGACGAGCCGGTCTCCACGCAGCAGGCCCGCCTTCGCGCCAGGGCCGTCCGTGAAGACGTGACGGACGAAGAAGCCCTCCGGGGTCTCCACCACGTCCACGCCGATGCCGGTGGCCTCCACCTTCTTCAGTTCGAGGAAGGCCTGGAAGATGGCGGACACCTCCGCGTGGCCGGGGCTCTCCTTCGGGTAATAGGCCGTGTGCGAGGCCTTCAGCTCCGCGAGCGCCGCGTTCGTGCGCCGGGTGAAGTCCTCCGCGTCCTTCGCGCCGGCGGCGTAGCCCTGGTGCGCGTCCGCCCAGGCGGTGCCCTTCGCCGCGTCCAGGAAGCGGGTGCGCACGAGGGTGACGATCTCGTCCCCCCGCTTCTCGTAAGGGGCCGTCGCCGCCTGGACGCTGCCCGCGAGGAGCAGCAACGACACCCACCACCGCGTTGTCCGGAACGCCATGCGTGCCCCTCCCGGGAGGACTTCACGATTCTTCACAGGGGCGCGCCCCAGAGGGAAGCCAGGGCGTCCTGGCGCCTCGCGGGGTGGCGAACGCGGCGGGCGCGGTTAGGGATGAGGGGCCCATGTTGGATGCGCCTTCTTCATCGCCCAGGGTCGCGCTCGTGTCGGAGGACCCCCTGGCCCGGGGTGCGCTCGCACGGGCGCTGAGCGACCAGGCGGAGGCCTGGACGGTGGTGGCGGCGGGCACGCAGGAGGAGTTGGAGGCGGCGCGGGGTGAGCCGCCCGACGTGGTGCTCTGGGACACGGGCCTGCGGCTGGAGGAGGGCGCGGCGCCGGACCTGGGCGCGCCGGTGCTGGCGCTGGTGGCGGACGAGGCGGCGGGGGAGCTGGCGCTGGGCGCGGGCGCGAGGGGCCTGCTGTTCCGCGACGTGGCGCCGGGGATGCTGGGCGCCGCGCTGCACGCGGTCGCGCGAGGCCTCACGGTGTTCGAGCCGGGCCTGTCCCAGGTGCGCGCCGCGCCCAGGAGCACGGCGCCCACGGGAGCCCCGGGGCCGGACACGCTGACGCCGCGCGAGCGCGAGGTGCTGGGGCTGTTGGCGGAGGGCCTGTCGAACAAGGCCATCGCGGACCGGCTGGCCATCAGCGAGCACACGGCCAAGTTCCACGTGAACGCGGTGCTGGCCAAGCTGGGCGTGCAGCGCCGCACGGAGGCCGTGGTGAGGGCGGCGCGGATGGGGCTGGTGACGCTCTAACTCGACGCAGCGTCTCCGTCTCATCCAGGGAGCCTGCGCCTTCCGAGCACCGCGGCGACCCTCCGCGCTGCTACACTCCCCAGCCTCCATGGCCAACCAGGATTGGGTCTCGCGCCTGCTCACCGGGCGCGCGTCGGCGGACAAGGGCCTCAGCGTCCACCTCTCCGAGCGCGACGGCGGCAGCCTCCACGACAAGATGCGGCAGGCGTATTGGTGGATCACCAACAACGCCGTCATCTGCCCCTACTACGACATCGAGTTCGGCGGCACCGCCGCCCTCAAGAACACCGCCGGGGACGAGGTCCACCTCCCGGAGGACATGAGCTACAGCTCCTTCGTCCTCATCCCGCTGCTCACCCTCTTCACCTGCCGCCGCGCCCTGCTCGTGGGCGGCCCGGGCCGCGGAAAAACCACGTCCGCCATCCTCATGGCCCTGCTCTCCGGCATGGGCCGCGAGGACGTCCACCGGGGCATCCAGCGCGGCCACCCGCAGTTGTCCATCGCGGACCTGCTCGGCGCGCCCCTGCCCTCCGACATGCTCAAGGCGGAGGACCTGTCCGCCGTGAAGGTCAGTTGGCGCAAGTGGATTGGCCAGCGCGTGAAGATCATCGACGAGTACAACCGCATCCCCACCAAGACGCAGTCCGCCCTGCTGTCCCTGCTGGGCGAGGGCTACGCGGAGATGATGGACCAGTACGTCTACACCGGCCGCTCGTCCTGGTTCCTCACCGCCAACGACGACCAGGGCGGCGGCACGTTCCAGGTCATCGAAGCGCTCAAGGACCGCCTGGACGTCGTCGTGCGCGCCGTGCCCTTCAACTCCGGCTTCGTGGACACGCTGCTCCAGCGCATCGAGTCCGACAAGTCCCCGGAGGAGCTGCTCCCCAGGGACATCGTCTTCACCCCCGGCGAGCTGGAGAAGGCCTACACCTCCATCCTCGCCGTGGAGGTGCCCAGGGGCGTGCTGGAGCGCGTGGCCTTCTTCCTGGGCCAGCTCGACTTCTGCCGCATGGCGTCCCCGCGCTTCGAGTTCAAGCACAAGGACACGCTGAAGCTCGCCGGCCAGACCGTGTCCGCCGTGTGCAACGAGCAGTGCCCGCTGGACAAGAAGGTGCACCTCTGCACGCAGACGGAGAACGGCACCAGCGTGCGCGCGTACCAGACCATCCTCCACTTCGCGAAGGCGCTCGCGTTCTTCCGGGGCCACCGCGTGACGGAGCTGGAGGACTTCCGGCAGATCATCCCCTGGGTGCTGCACGAGAAGCTCACCCCCAACGCGCGCAGCCCCTTCTTCGAGGCGAAGGGCAACAGGCTGCTGCTCCAGGACCGCGTGGCGTGGATCCGCAACATGTTCGACATGGCCATGGCCCGCTACGGCACGCACGCGCCCGTGCGCCAGAAGGTCGCCGCCCTGCGCGCGGAGCTGGACCTGGGCCTGTCCGGCGTGGACCTGCGCACCACGGAGCGGCGCCTGTCCGCCGTCACCGCGCTGATGAACGACCTGATGACGCGCCAGGAGCTGTCCGGTCCGGTGTACGAGGACCTCATCCACTTGAAGTCCCTCTACAGCCGCTACCGCAACTACGCGACGTGGCTGAAGGAGAACCCGGGCGGTCAGGGGCAGCCATGAGCACGTTCGTCGAAGACCTGGAGAAGGAGGCCCGCGGCCGGTTCGTGCGCTGGGACCGCGCGCTGTGGAGCGCGTTCCTCGAGGGCCCGGTGGCCCGCATGGGCCGGGCGCTCGCGAGCGGTGACGCCGCGGCGGGAGAGGAGACCCTGCGCGCCTACCTGCGCCTGGGCGCCGAGGGCATCGGCCTGGGCTACCTGTACCCGACGTCCGCGGGCAGGGAGAACTTCTTCACGCTCGCGTGGACGGACCTGCTGCCGCGCCTGTTGCCGGACCTGCGTCAGGAGGAGCAGGCCCCGGCGCTCGCGCGCGTGTGGAACCTCAGCGAGAACCTGGAGTCCGCGCCGCCGTGGGTGCAGCGGCTGTTCTGCCGCCTGGGCGCGAACCTGTCCTCGCTGGCGGACCTGGAGGGCCACCTGCACACCATCGCCAACGAGGCCATGGAGCCGCCCTCCCAGCCCCTGGGCGACACGTCCACCGCGCAGTGGGTGGACCTGTCCCAGGAGGACGCACGCTTCATGCCCGGGGAGATGCACTTCCTGGCCCCCGCCGTCGTCTGCGTGCACGACCGGCACCGCGCCACCGCCGCGGGCGGACGCGACGCCGCCACACAGGGCGTGTGGCTGGTGAAGAAGCCCGTGCTGCTGGGGCCCATGGGCTGCAACGAGCGGCTGGAGCCCGCGACGGGCAAGCCCCCCAAGCCGCTCACCTCGCTGGCGCAGCGCGACCCTCGCGCGGGGGACTGGTACAGCACCCAGCACAACGAGTGGCGCGCGGTGGCCACGATGCACACGTCCCAGTGGCTGGCGGTCATCCTGCCGGCATGAGCGCGGGCGCGGCCTTCACCCCGGAGGAGGTGGAGCGGTGCTGGCGCGACGCGCTGGCGCTGTGGGACGTGCACGTGCAGTTGAGCCCGCCCGAACCGCACCAGCCCTTCCGGCCCGGCGAGGCCACGCCGGACGAACCGCTCGCGTACATCGACCTGGTGCGCCGGCAGGTGTTCGTCCACTTCGACCTGCTCGTCCGCATGGGCGCGCGTGACAGCCTCACCGCCGTGCTGGCCCATGAAATCGGCCACCACGTGCGCTTCCCGCACACGCTGGGGTGGGACGCGGAGCTGCGCGTGCTGGAGCAGCGCCTCATCCCGGGCCTGGGCCAGTCGCTCACCAACCTGTTCTTCGACCTCCAGGTGAACGAGTTCGTGGGGCGCACCCACGCGGACGCGCTGTGCCAGGTGTACCGGGGCTTCCTGCGCACGCCGGAGGGGCGCAAGAAGCAGAAGGACGGAGACACGGGCGGGCCGTCTCCGCTGTTCTGCTTCTACCTGGCCCTCTACGAAGAACTCTGGCGCCGCGAGCCCGGACACCTGGTGCCCGAGGCCCTGCTGCCGAAGCTGGAGGAGGCCTACCCGGGCTTCCGCGCCCAGGCGCGCATGTTCGTGCAGACGTTCTACGCGCTGCCCGACCCGCGCCTGCAGTTCCTCTACTTCTGCGCCGCGTTCATCCGCTTCATCGACCTGCCCTCGGACGTGGGCTTCCGCATCCCGCTGGCCGGAGACCTCGGCACGCCGGACGAGGGCGACCTGGACGCGGCGGTGCAGTCCGGCGGCCGGTGGGAGGACGCGCTGGACCAGGCCCGTGCGAACGGCTGGCTGGACGACTCGCACGACACGAAGGAGTCGGAGCCGCTGGACACCATCCGCCGCGTGACGGCGCACCTGCCCGGCAACGACGGCGGCAGGCTGCGGCGCGCGCTGGTGGCCCGGTACTACCGGCGGCTCGTGGACCGGTACATCCTCAAGCTGCCCGCCTCGCCCTCGAAGCCGGAGCCGTACCTGCGCACGATTCCGGAGGCGTGGGAGTACGGCGACGACCCGTCCACCATCGACTGGACGCTCACGGTGATCTCCCAGGGACACCTGGCGGCCGTGGCCCCGCTGCGCCGCGAGCTGGAGGCGGACCTGCCGCCCCCGTCCGACCTGGGCGTGCCCGCGCTGGAAATCTACCTGGACACCAGCGGCTCCATGCCCGACCCGCGGCAGGACCTCAACGCGATGACGCTGGCCGCGCAGGTGCTGTCCGCCTCCGCGCTGCGCAAGGGCGCCACGGTGCGCGGCATCGTCTACTCCGCGGACAACCCCGTCGTGTCCCCGTGGATGTACGACGAGGAGACGGCGCGCGACTTCTTCCTGCACTACATCGGCGGAGGGACGTGGTTCCCGGTGGAGGTGATGGAGCACCTGTCCCAGGAGCGGCCGGACGCGCTGCGCGTCGTCATCTCCGACAGCGACTTCCTCCACAACCTGCGGCAGGAGGGCGCCCTGCCCCGCTTCGCCCGCGCGATGGAGCGCTCGCGCCGCGTGGTGGCCTTCCTCGCGCTGCCGGACGACGCGCCCGCGCGGCCGGTGCTGGCGCCGCTGCTGGGCAGCCCGCGCTTCCGGCTGGCGACCGTGCAATGGATGTCTGACTTTGGCCGTGCCGCCGCGGCGCTGGCCGATGCCCTGTTGGAGAAATGATGGCGGTCTCGATTCCCCACCTCCGTGAGCAGTTGGCGGCCATGCCCCTCGTGTCGCCGTATCCGCACGACCTGGCGGTGGCCATCGTCTGCGACACCTTCCGGCTGGCCAGCCAGCGGCCCCCGTCCCAGGCCGAGTGGGCGAAGCTGGAGCAGCGCCTGAAGAACCCGCTGTTCCAGGAGCAGGTGGGCATGCTCGCGCACGCGCTGGTGGCGTCCGACCTGCGCAAGAAGACGGTGCTCTACCTCACCCCGGACCGCACGCCGCAGGCGCGGCTCCAGCAGTTCTTCGAGGAGGTGCACCCCCTCACCGCGGAGATGATCCGCTCCAACGCCTTCCGCCAGGAGGAGTTCCTGCGCAAGTGGCTGGCGGCGGTGGGCGCGGACGTCGAGGGCGAGACGGAGGCCGAGTCGAAGCGCCGCCTCAAGGACCTGGACTACCGGCAGGCGGTGACGGACCTGCGCAAGGTGGAGGAGGCGCGCAAGAAGGAGGCGGACCGGCGCCAGGAGATGCTCCAGGAGGCCCAGCGCAAGGAAGCCGAGGCCCGGGGCTGGCGCGAGTGACGCTCGGGGTCGCGCCCAGGGCCCGCATCCGCCGCGACAGCCACACGCAGCGCCCGCACCTGCCGTGGGCGCTGGGCGTGGCGGAGGGCCTGGCGCGCGGCGCGGCCACGGTGGACGAGGCCGCCGCCCGCGCGGAGCTGGAGGCGCGCCTGCCTGCCTTGCGTGACGCGCTCCTGGGCTCGCCCTACTACGTGCGCGTGCTGCGCGAGTCGGGCCTGCACCCGGGCGACCTGCGCCGCCTGGAGGACCTGCGGCACTTCCCCGCGCTGGACCGCGCCACGCTCGCGCGCCACTGGGAGGACGTGCCCACGCTGCCCGCCGCGTCCGACGAGTGCGTGGTGGTGAGGAGCTCCGGCACCACCGGCGACCCGGTGAACGTGCTGCGCGACCGGCGCGACTGCCTGCTCATGTGGGCCGTGCTGCGCTTCTTCACCGGGCGCGCCAACGCCGCGCCCCCGCCGCGTCCGCGCGTGGTGCTGCTGGACGCGCTGCCGGGCGGGCTGGAGTACTCGGTGCGCCTGCCGCTGTTCCACGACGGCGCCCTGCACCGCGTCTCCGTGCTGCGCGACGACGCGGTGGCGCGCCTGCGGCGGGTGAAGGCCTCCGTCGTCTTCTCCGACCCGGAGGGGCTGCGCTGGCTGCTGGCCCACCCGGAGGTGCCGTCCCCCCGGCTGGTGCTCACCTCCGCGCAGCACCTGCCGCACGCGCTGCGCGACGCGTGGAGGCAGGAGCGCGGCGCGCCGGTCCTCAACTACTACGCCGCCACGGAGACGGGGCCGCTCGCGTGGGAGTGCCTGGACGACGCGAACCGGGGCCGCTTCCACGTGCTCACGCCGGACGTCTGGCTGGAGCCGGACGGGGACGAGGTGGTGGTGACGCGGCTGCGCCCCAGCGTGCTGCCGCTGTTGCGCTACCGGCCCGGGGACACGGGCACCGTGCGGCGCGACGCCTGCGCCTGCGGCTTCCACGGCTGGACGCTGACGGGCTTCGGCGGACGCGGGGCCTGCGCGTTCCACACGCCCGGGGGCCGCGCGGTGGACGCGTGGTCGCTGGCGTGGGTGTTCAAGCACCACCCGCTGCGCGCGTTCCGGTTGACCCAGGTGGCGCTGGAGCGCTTCACGCTGGAGCTCTCCGGCGCGCCCGCGGACAGCGTGGCGGCGCTGTGCGAGCGGCTCACCGCGGCGCTGCGCAACCTGGGCTGGGCGGCGCCGAGGGTCGAGGCCGCCCTGGGTATGGAAGCGCGCGGGGCGCAAGGGCTGGCGGCGCCCGCCAAGCCGCTCCCCTTCCGTTGCGAGCTGCCGCTTCAGGGGTGAGCCGGGCCTTCGCCCGGTCGTTTGCCCTGGATTCCCGCGCCTCGGGTGAAGATTCTCACAGGGAGGGTGCACCCGCACGGAGGACACATGGAGACTCGGAAGCTGGGCAGGCAGGGCCTCACCGTTTCGGCGCTGGGCCTGGGCTGCATGGGCATGTCGGACTTCTACGCGGGCCGTGACGACGCGGAGTCGGAGGCCACGCTGCTCCACGCGCTGGAGCGGGGCATCACCTTCTTCGACACGGCGGACGCCTACGGGCCCGGCCGCAACGAGGAGCTGGTGGGCCGGGTGCTGGGGCCGCACCGCCAGCGCATCGTCCTGGCCACGAAGTTCGGCCTGGTGCGGGACCCGGCGAACCCCCAGTCGCGCGGCGTCAACGGCCGGCCGGACTACGTGAAACAGGCGTGCGACGCGAGCCTGAAGCGCCTGGGAATGGACGTCATCGACCTCTACTACCTGCACCGGGTGGATCCGAAGACGCCCATCGAGGACACCGTGGGCGCGATGGCGGAGCTGGTGAAGGCCGGCAAGGTGCGCTTCCTGGGGCTGTCGGAGGTGAACTCGGAGACGCTGCGCCGCGCGTGCGCCGTGCATCCCATCACCGCGCTCCAGTCGGAGTACTCGCTGTGGAGCCGGGACCCGGAGGACGGCGTCCTCCAGACGTGCCGTGAGCTGGGCGTGGGCTTCGTCCCCTACAGCCCGCTGGGCCGCGGCTTCCTCACCGGCCAGTTCAAGCGCTTCGAGGACCTGCCGGAGGACGACTACCGCCGCCACTCGCCCCGCTTCCAGGGGGAGAACTTCCAGCGCAACCTCAAGCTGGTGGAGCACCTGGACCGGCTCGCGAGCCAGAAGCAGTGCACGCCCGCGCAGCTCGCGCTCGCCTGGGTGCTGTCGCGCGGACAGGACGTGGTGCCCATCCCCGGCACCAAGCGCCGCAAGTACCTGGACGACAACCTGGGCGCCCTGGACGTGACGCTCACCCAGGAGGACCTGGCGGCCATCGAGTCCATCGCGCCGCCGGGTGTGGCCGCGGGCGAGCGCTACCCCACCACCATGCAGGGCTTCCTCCAGGCGGACACCCGGAAGGAGACACGCTGACGGCCGGCCCCAGGCCCGTCCGCCCCGCGCCTCCATGACCGCGCCCGCTCCGTCCTCCCCGCGGTATCCGCCGGTGCATCCCTCCTCCTCGCCTCCGCGCGCGCCCGGGCCGCTCCGCAAGGAGGGGGGCTCCGCGCTGTTGAACTACGGGCTGGCGCTGGCGGCCGTCCTGGTGGCGTTCTCCGCCCAGCGGCTGCTGTGGCCCTACATGTCCAGCGCCCCGTTCCTGGCCTTCTTCGCCGCCGTCGCGTTCGCGGGCTGGCGGGGAGGCTGGGGGCCGGGGCTGGTCGCGACGCTCGTCTCGCTGGTGACGGTGGACTACTTCTTCCTGTCCCCGCTGGGGAACTGGATGATCCACCCCGGCAACGTCATCGCGCTGGGGTTCTTCCTCGCGCTGTCCATGTTCGTGACGTTGCTCAACGTGCGCCTGCGCCGGGCCAACGCGGAGCGCGCGGACCTGCTGGAGCGCGAGCGCGCCTCCCGCGCCGCCGCCGAGTACGAACGCGCGCGCCTGCACGAGCTGTTCATGCACGCGCCCGCGCACCTGGTCATCTTCCGCGGGCCCCAGCACATCTTCGAGCTGTCCAACCCCCTCAACTCCGCGCTGCTGGGCAACCCGCCCAGGCTGCTGGGCCTGCCCGCGCGCGAGGTGGGCCCGAAGGAGGAGGCCGAGCGCGTGGGGCGGATGCTCGACCATGTCTACGCGACGGGCGAACCCTTCGTGGGCCGGGAGGTGTCCATCAAGCTGCCACAGTCGGATGGCACCCTGCGGGAGTACATCTTCGACGTCACGTACACGCCCACGCACGACACGCACGGGCAGGTGGACGGCATCGCGGGCTTCGGCTTCGACGTGACGGACCTGGTGCGCGCCCGCGCCCGGGCGGAGCGGCTGGCGCGCGAGCTGTCCCACAACGAGGAGCACCTGCGCCTGCTGGCGGGGGCCAGCTCCTTCCTGGCCACGTCGCTGGACGACAAGGCCACGCTGCGCAACGTGGTGCGCCTGGCGGTCCCCACGCTGGCGGACTGGTGCCTCATCGACGGCGCGCGGGAGGACGGCACCTTCCAGCGCATGGAGGTGGAGCACGCGACCACGGAGCCGGAGTCGCTCGCGGAGCCGCTGCGGTCCCGCACGACGTACGTGACGGGCCTCCCCAGGATGGCCGGCCCCGGGTCCATCCAGCACGGGCAGCCCTTCCTCGTCGAGGACTTCACCGACGACCTCCTCCCGGGGTTCACGGACGACCCCGAGCGCATCGCGCTGCTGAAGCAACTGCGCGTCCGCTCGCTGGTGGTGGTGCCGCTGGTGGCCGGGGAGCGCTCGCTGGGGCTGCTCAGCTTCGTCACCACGCACCGCTCCGGCCGGCGCTACACGGCCGCGGACCTGCCCTTCCTCCAGGAGCTGGCCAACCGCGCCGCGCTCTCCATGGAGAACGCCAGGCTGTACCGCGAGGCGCGCGAGGCGGTGCGCCTGCGCGACGAGTTCCTGTCCATCGCCAGCCATGAGTTGAAGACGCCGCTCACGCCGCTCAACCTCAAGCTCCAGGCGCTGCGGCGGGAGATGGAGCGCCACCCGGGCCCGGTGCCGCGCGAGCTGGTGGAGCGCTACCTGGACGTGGGCACGCGTCAGTTGAAGAAGCTGGCGGAGCTGGTGAACGACCTGCTGGACGTGTCGCGCATCGCGGCCGGGCGGCTGTCGCTGGAGTGCGTGCCCATGGACCTGGTGGAGCTGGTGCGCGACGTGGTGGCCGCCTACGAGGGCCCCGCCGCGCGCTCCGGCTCCGTGCTCCAGTTGGAGTGCGCGGACGCGGTGACGGTGGGCGTGTGGGACCGGCCGAGGCTGGAGCAGGTGGTGGTGAACCTGGTGGACAACGCCATCAAGTACGGCCAGGGGCGCCCCATCCACGTCCGGCTGGAGACGCGCGGCGGCAGGGCGGCGCTGACGGTGCGGGACCAGGGCATCGGCATCTCGGAGGAGTCCCTGCCGCGCCTCTTCGGCCGCTTCGAGCGCGCGGTGAGCGACCGGCACTACGGCGGCCTGGGCCTGGGCCTCTACATCACCCGCACGCTGGTGGAGGCCATGGGCGGCACGGTGCGCGTGGAGAGCCACCTGGGCCAGGGCTCCGTCTTCACGGTGGAGCTGCCGCTGCCCGCGCCGCCGGCGGAGGTGGAGGCCCCGGCGCCCTGATCAGGAAGCGGCGCGGGCCCGAGGCAACTGCGCGTGGGGTTCCCAGGGGCCGCTGGAGCCCAGGCAGTGGCGGCAGGTGGCGAGCGGCGTGTCCCGCTCCAGGTAGGCCAGAAGGCGCGTGAGCAGATCCGGGTCATCGAGCGGCACGCCGTCGTGTTCGACGAGCGCGGGCAGGTGCGGGTGCTCCGCGGCGAAGACGGTGGCGACGTGGGGGGGCCGGGTGCAGGTGTAGAAGCGGCCCTGGTGGACCAGGTGGCAGCGCTGCTTGAGCCAGCACCTGTCGAAGACGTCCTGGACCTCCGCGTCGGACGTGAGGGGCGCGTCCGGGGTGATGCGCTGGAAGCGGTCGATGGCCTTCACGGTGAGGTGGACGCCGTGCTGGTCGCATCTCTCGGTGATGCGGGCGATGGAGCGCTCGGGCAGGGGCGCGGACGTGTAGAACGACAGGGTCATCCGGTCGAGCCGTTCGTACACGGCGTCCGGAGCGCTCTGGGCGAGGAAGCCGTTGGTGGTGACGGACACCTGGTCGGTGAGCCCGGAGGCGCGCACCCCGTCCAGCACGGCGGGCAGGTCCGGGTGGAGGAAGGGCTCCCCGCCGGTGAGCTTGAAGACGTTGGGCTTGAGCACGCGCGAGAGCCGGCGCAGGTCCTCGGCCAGCGCATGGGGGGACACGGCCCACGCGGGCAGGTGCGGCGACAGCGGGCAGCACTGCGCGCAGCGCAGGTTGCAGTGCGTGGTGACGTGCGTCTCCAGGGACCAGGTGAGGACGCGGCGGTCGTGAAGCTCGTAGCGCACGGCGCGGGAGTCTAACCCGTGAATCAGGAAGAAGGGCTGATGCGGCTGGCCGTCAGCTCTCGGTCAGGACGAGCTGATCCATGGCACGGGTCATCGCCACATAGAGCAACCGGGCTTCCTCCCTGGCATCGGGCCGCTCGGGTGCCGGGCGCTTGAGGCGGGGAATGGCGACGACGGGGAACTCCAGTCCCTTGCTGGAGTGGAACGTCAGGACCTTCACGCTGGCCTCGGAAGACTTGAAGGCGGATTGGCCAGGACTCTTGCCTACCCACTGCAATGGAATGCCCATGTGGTTCAGATGCCGGACAGCACGCTGGCCGATATCCGAGCTGCGATAGAGCAGCGCCATCTCATTCCAGGCGTGGCCTTCCGCGTGGAGCTGTTGGAAGCGTCCTCCGATGTAGCTCAGCTCCTCATGCAGGTTGGGAAGTGTGACGACCTTCGGCGCAGGCCCACGGCGCCCCGCGGATTGGGGTTGGACGAGCGGAACGCCATCTTCGTCCGCGTCACTGGGTGTCAGCACCTCGCGCGCGAAGTCAGCGGCGAACTGGAGGATGTCCGCGGTGTTGCGGTAGTTCAGCCGCAGGATGGTGGTGCGGCCCTGGGCCTGGATGCCCACGCTCCGGAAGCTGAACCGTTTGTGCGGGTAGATGGACTGGGCGTCGTCATAGAGCAGCAGGAGCGAATTCGTCCCCGGGTCCACCATCTGAGAGATGAGCTTGAACCACTCCGGATGGAAGTCGTGCCCTTCGTCGATGAGCACCGCTCCATACTGCGCCCTGGGAATGAGTCCGCGGTCCACGGCTGCGATGACTCGCTGGACGAGTTGCTCGGAGAAGTCACCGGAAGACAGCCCCTGGGGAGGAAGACCCACGTGGAAGTGGCGAAGCTGGGTATGGCACCAGGCATGAAAGGTCTGGATGACCACCTGCGCAGAAAGCCCCTGGGCTCGCAGCATCTGTTCCAGCCAGCCATAGAGCGGCTTCCCGTAGCAGAGCACGAGGATGGGGCGATGGAGCGTCCGGGCCAGTTGCAGGCAGCGGTAGCCCAGGATCATCGTCTTGCCGGAGCCAGCGACCCCGTGGATGACGCGATGGCCTTCTCCCAGGCTGCGAGCCAGTTGCTCCTGCTGGAGGTCCATGATGCGGATGAGGTCTGGAACCGAAAGCTCCAGCTCCGCCTGGACCGGCGCGGAACGGGCGAGCGGGCCGCTGCCAATCCGCAGCTCGGGGAAGACGTGCCAGCGGATCCGGTCCAGTTGAGGCAGTGAGATGGGCTGCGAGGGCGACCACGGAAACATGTCCCAGAGCCGCTTCTGGAACCGCTCGGGGTCAACGTCTTCCCCCATTTCATCCCGGCAGATGACGCGTGAGGGAGGCAGCACCTTTCCCAGGTCGCCCTCGTCGAACTGCTTCCGGGTGATGTTCGAGAGCACGACGCCATGGCTCCAGGGCAGGACGAGCCGGCCCCGGTGCGGACCGTCAGGATTCACGAGCATGGGATCGCGCTGAAGCAGCGTCGCGATCTCCTGGGCGTAGACACGGGACTGCTCGAAGGGGTTGGCCACCTCCTTGAGGCCCGTCTGCGTCATCAGGACGGCGCGCGCCTTGTCGATGCTCCGGAGGGTGTCGCGCTTCCAGTCCTTCACCTCGAGGACCAGCAGGCCCCGGCGCGGATGCAGGATGATGAAGTCCGGGTGGTGACCTGTTCCCCCGATGGGGACGTCGTACCAGAGCAGGTAATCGTCCTCGAGCTTCTCCTCCAACCGGCGAGCAAACCGCTTCTCCCCGGCCTGCATCCGGCCAAGGCACTGGTTCAGGGAGGGAATCAGCGTCGCCATATTGCAAGCCTATCCTGGTGGGAGAGAGGCGGCATTGCCTCCCCCACTTCGGGTCAAGCGCTGTGCGGCCTGCCATGCCCCCTGCACATCGAGATGCCGTGAGGCGTAATCGCGCGCGAGCAGGGACTTCTCGACAAAGGCATCGTGCTTCTCGATGACCAGGTTCTCGACCTCCGCGGTGAGGGCTTCCGCCCTCGCGGGGCCGGCAGCAACGAAGCCTCGCAAGGCCGCCTCGACTTCCGCCTGGGTTCCCTGCACCTGAATCACCGGCCCTTGAACCTCGGCAGCCATGTCGAGCGCGTGGAATTGAAGCTCCAGCGTGTGGAGCACTGCATCTCCCATCCAGGGGAAGAGATACACGTGCATACCGGACGAGACTACGTTCCGCTCGGCGAGTCGCCACCGCACGAAGGTGTCCCGTCCCTCCTTCATCAAGTCCTGGGCACGTGCATCCAGGTATCGGGGAACCAGCTCCGAGGCATAAAGCAGGCGCATCCGTTCACGAACCTGGTCATGGACGCTTCCCACGGTTCCGGGCTCGAATTGCGGCACCCGCCCCATCGGAGCAGGCTCGAGTTCGACGACCTTCTCCTCGACATGGACCGAAAGCACCTTCCAGCGTCTTCCCCCGAAGATGAGGAACATGCCGGCAAAGAGAGGCTGGTCGATGGGCATGCTTCCCAGCGTTCGCCCCGCGGTCACGAGCCGAAACTCCTCGGGCGATGCGAAGGCCGCATAGAAGCTGTAGTGATTGACGATCCGCTCACCCACGCGCCCCAGCAACAAGGTCCCATCGTTGGATTGCTCCAACAGCCCCGCCCGTCCCAGCTCCCGCAGGAAGCGGACGAAGTCTTCCGGTGAGACCCGGGCAAATGGGCCTTGTTGGCAAAGCGCAGAGAAAACCTCGGCGGCCTTGACGCCTCCGTACTGGGCGATGAGGGACAGCACCTGCTGAACCAGCGTGGAGAAGTGGAAGGCCGTTGACGAGGGTGGCTCGCACCATCCCGCAAGCAGCAACTCCACCATGGCCACGGACTGAACCAGACGAACCCGCAGTTGATCCGGCAGCGGGCTGTTTTCGGTCAGTTCCGACTCTTGATGGTAGATGCGCAGCGTCGCGGGGCCGCCCTTGCGGCCACTGCGGCCCAATCGCTGGCGCAGGCTTGCCACGGAAGGGGCAACCCCAATCTGGGCAACACTCTGCACCGAGCCCACATCGATGCCCATCTCCAACGTCGTGGTGCACACCAGACTGACCGGACGCTGACGGGCCTTGAGAGCCGCCTCTGCCTCCTCACGAAGCTCCTTGGAAAGGTTTCCGTGGTGGGGGAAGAACTCATTGGGCAACTGAGACTGCTCGCACATCTGCCGCAGCAGATCCGCGAAGCCCTCGACATTCTTCCGGCTGTTGGCGAAGACGAGATTGTGCGTCCCCCGGAGCGCCTGGAAGAGATGCGCCCCGATGGCGTGGACATCCTCGGTCCACTCATCCTCCGCCTCCAGGGAGTCGCCCTCACTGGCTGCGGCGCTGAGGCGCTGGGCATCAGGCGCCCGTGTCCGGTATCCCCGCAGTTGTAGCCGCAGCTCACCTCCTCCAGAGGGGGATGCGAGCAGCAGCACGTCCCGTCCAGCACCCGGCCGAAGGAAGTCTGCGGCCAGGGACATGTCCCCCAGCGTGGCGCTGAGCCCTATGCGGGGCACCTTCCGGCGCAACAGCAGCTCCATGCGATGGAGCAGGGATTGGAGCTGACATCCCCGCTCGGTGCCGATGAAGGCATGGAGCTCATCAATGACGATGTGCTCCAACCCCGACAGCAGCCGTTTTAGCGCGGGCCCTTGTCGCACGAAGAGGGCTTCCAGGGACTCGGGGGTGATGAGGAGGATGCCCCCCGGCGACTTGAGCAGCCGGCCCTTGTGCCCCTGGGACACATCACCGTGCCAGCGGTGCACGGGAATCCCCAAGCCTTCGCAAAGACCTTCCAGGCGTTGGAACTGGTCGTTGATCAGCGCTTTGAGTGGCCCCACGTAGATGGCCCTCACGCTGCCTTCAGCACCATCCGCCAGCCTGCTGCAGATGGGCAGAAAGGCGGCTTCCGTTTTCCCGCTGGCCGTCGATGCCGAGAGGATGACATCAGATACCCCGGCCTGGACAGGCGAGATGGCGGCCTCCTGGATGTCTCGCAGCTCCTTCCAGCCTTGTGCCCAGATCCAGCGCTGCACCCGTGGATGCAGCAGGGAGAACGAGGACGATGCGCCCCCTCCGTCAGAGCTTGAAGGAGGCAAGCTCATCGTCCGCGGATTCCTTCTGGGGGCTGGAGGCCTTGACCGCGGCGACAGGCTGCGTCTCCGAATCGGTCTCGGTCAGCGGAGCAAGGTCGGGATTGGGTTCAGCGGCAAGCGAGATACCGCCCAACAGCTCCTTCCAGTCAGCGGTGGGATTCTGTTCGAGCACGGCCAACAGGTTGATGAAGGCCGTCACCGTGCTTCGCGGAGTACGGAAGTAGGCCTCCCCAATACGCTCCGAGCAATGGCTCATGAAGCCCTGAAGCCCCTCATCCGGCAGCAACCGGGCTCCCCCTTCGCCAGCGGAAAAGACATGCCTCAGCTTGGTAAGCAGGACGTAGAGGTCCTCTGGCGTCAGGTTCGCCAACCGGAGCACGGGCGATGAGTAGTCAACGAGCCCGCCCACCGCGAAGGCATTCTGCGCCAGGCGGGACTGCAGCGCCTCATAGCTGTAGAGCCCCTTGCGAGTGTCCGTGAGGAACTCCGGAGTGCCTCCCAGCAGGAATCCGAGTCCTTCCGCGGTCCCCTGCAAGCAATCATTGAGGATGCGAAGAATCTGCTCGTAGTTGGAGGCCCTGGCCTTCGTGTTCGCCAGCTTGTAGAGGTTGACGAGTTCGTCCAGGCAGACAAGCAGACCGTCGTAGCCCGCGAGGCGGACGAAGCGCCCCAGGAGCTTCATCTGGTCGTAGACGTCCGCGTCATCAATGATGGAACGGACCCCCAGTGCCCGCTTCGCATCCGTACGCGTGGAGAACTCGCCCCGAAGCCAACGAATCGCGTCGGCCTTGAGGGCTTCATTGCCCGTGTCGTGACCGCGCCAGTAGGCCGCGATGACCTCCGCGAAATCATATCCGCCCACGAGTTCTGACAGCGCCGCGAGCTTCTCGCGGATGACTGCCTCGGGCTGGATGCCACGGGTGCGGGCATCCGTGAGGGCGCTGGAAACGAAGCGCTCCACGACACTTGGGAGCGCGCCCCCCTCAGGCTTGGCCCGCGTCGCCAGGTTGCGCATGAGTTCGGCATACAGGTTGCGCGCCTTGCCATCCGTCGCATGAATCCTTCGATCCGGATTGAGGTCCGCGTGCACCGTGACCAATCGCTTCTCCAGGGCGATGGAGCGGATGAGATTGAGGAAGAAGGTCTTTCCTGAACCGTACTCCCCAATCACGAAACGGATGCCACTGCCCCCCTCCGCGATGCGAGCCACGTCGCGGACCAGCGCCTTCACCTCTTCAACCCGGCCGACCTGGATGTGTTGCTGGCCGACTCTCGGGACGACGCCCGCTCTCAATGACTGGATGATGGCATCCCGGTCTTTCGGCCTGATGCGTCCCTGCGTCACGTCCGTCATGCCACCATCTCCTGAGCTGCCTGTTCGTTGAGCTGAAGAACTTCGTCTCCTTCGAGGACGGGCTCGCCGCAAACCTCGAAGGCTGCGTCATTGATGACGTCCAGCGCCCCATCGGTGAGCAGCCCCAACCCACTTGCGAGCTGCTCGACTTCGGCACGGGGCCACTCGGCCTTGGCCACCAAGGCTCGGAGCAATGCGGAGTGGGCTGCGTCCAGTCCCGCGACGTGAGCTTCTCCCACGGCCGGAGCGGCAGGCGCCGGCGGTGCGGGCTCCTCCTCCGCGAAGATGCTGCCCAGCAGGCTGGAAACCGCCGCGGTTTCGACCAATTTCGCCTGCACGCTCCGCATATCGAGGGCAACACCGGCCTTCTTCTTCGCCTCGGGTTGTTGCGGCGGAGGCTCGGCAGGAGGGGCAGGCAGCGTGAACCCCTTCGCGGGAGCACCGGCGAGCTGCATGGCCACAGGTTCCACAGCAGGTGCGGCTCGTGCGGCAACCACCGTGTGGATGTCTGCGTGGACACGCGCCTCGTCGAGCCCCAATAGAGGATAGAGCTTGGACAGGGTCTTGAGTTCCTGAAGCGCCACGCTCCCGTCCGCCACGGCAACCTCCACAAGCAAACGGCCCAGCGCGGCACGTGCCGCCGGAGTCAGCGAGTCCACCCGCTTCTTGAGGCCCGCGGTGGAGGCGGGACGCTTGAGCAGCCAGTCCAGGTGCGCCTTGAGACGAACCTTTTCTGGCGGCGACAAGTCCTGTGAGTTTTCGAGCATGGATTCCAACCGCGCCTTTTCTTCGGGACTGACCGTGCCATCCGCGGTCGCAACGGCGGCGGCCAGATGCAAGGTTGCCAGTGCCGCGAGGTAGGTCGGAGCCGGAGCACTCGGAGACTCCGGCGGAAGGACAAAGACAACAGCGGCCTCGTCCGTGGCCAGCACAGGACCACTGAACCGGGGATCCGGCTCCATGCCGTAACCCAGTTTCTCCAATGTCTGAGCAAGTCCTACGGCCTCGGCCTTGGACATCTTGGCGGGGGCCGCAGTGGGCCAGTTCGTCATGAGCGTGCGAGCCTCAAGAGCGGCCACACCGCGTCCCGCGAGCGCGCCCTCAAGGATGGACCGAAGCGCCTGTACTTCTTTTCCGCCCTGCACCGCAGCCAGTTCCGGGGGGAGTAGCGCCAGCGCAGCCAGGCTTTCGCGCCCCTCCGGGTTCTTCCCAATCCAGCGGCTGAAGGGTTCAAGCTCGGCACAGCAGTCTTCGATGAGCGAGTGCAGAGGCTTGAGAGAGGACTCGGAAGCCTCGAAGACGGTCGCAGAGGCGAGCGGCACCATGCCCCCGAACGAGGCACTCGCAGGCTGGTACTGGGCCTTCACCTGCGTCCTCCGGGCACGGGGCACGAGCCCCTGACCATGGTCGCGAGCGTATCGCGCGCGAAACAGGGTCTTGAACTCTTCCGGGCAGCGGGTCGCGGGCGTACGAAGACGTGTGTCACTTGCTTCGATCGCCCATGCCAGGGCCCAGTCCGCAGGCAGCGGCAGTTGCCTGGACGCAGCGGTCCCCACCGCGACGCGCACATCGAACGACGCCTCGCCCTCACTCCGAAGCGCGAACTGAGGCAGTTCTCTCAACAGTCCCTCTTCCCCTACCCTCCGGACGCGAAGGACATCGAGCAACTGGGTTGCATACCGACGGAACGAGCCGTTGGCCCCATAGACACGCAACAGACCTTGAACCTCTTCCTCCATAGCGCGTACTTCCGCCGAGGCCACAGGACCCTTTGCCAGATCGATGAGGGTCCGCCGCTCCAAGCCATAGAAGAACAGGAAGACGTAACCGATATAGGCGTCAGGCCTGCGTCTCCCCTCCTCAAGCCACTCCAGGTAGCCAGCGCGACAAGCGGGAGAAATGGTTGAGTAGGAGGGCCAGTAGTTCATGCCCTCGCCGCTGCGGTCCGGCCTGGATGCAACCTGGAGGCGTGGATTGATGAGGGCGGGTTCAGGACTCGGGACGTTCACCGCCGCGAGCTTGTCTCCGACGTACACCATGCCCCCCGGAATCCTCCGACCCGCCACCTCGACCGATTGGCCGGGCGGAATCCAGGTCGTACCTCGGGTTTCCACGAGCTTGGGGGAAGGCTCGATTCGCTCTGGCGTGCGAGCGGGAGCAGCGGAGCGCGGCTCTGGCAGGACTGAATCTGGCCGAGATGGAACCTGCGAGATCCGCTGAGGAGGAACCTCTTCCTGTTTTGGAGCTGAGAGGCTCGGCGGAGAGCGTGGCGCGGAGGGGACAGCAAGGCCTGCCCGGCCATGTGCTTGCGCACTCTTTTCCTTGAGACCCGCCTTGTGTCGCTTGCGAGCAGACTCAAGTCCCCAAAAGGCGAGTCCCAGCATGACAAGTACACACAGGATGCTGCTCGCATCACCCGACTGGGAGGCAGCCATCACGATTGGCACCTCCCGCACCCACGCGGCCATGACCCTGTTTCCCCCGCCTGAAGTCGAAAGAACTCCAATCCTCGGAGGAGTCTATCATTCAAGTTGGAGTGGAAAAGTCAGCCTTCTGCCTCACGGAGTCACGTCTCCAATGGGTACACACTGACCTCTCCGTCAGAGGTATTCGCGCAAGAGGAACATAGCCACGTCGAGCTGTTCACGTAGCCACCGCCCTGGGGGCCTGTAGCCCTTCACGAAGTCCCAGGGGTACAGGTGCGCTCACCATGGCGCCGCCCGAGCAGTTCGAGTCCTCGAAGCTCCGCACCCTCGACGTCCTCCTGCGCGAGGGTTTCGACCGGGCCTCGCTGGAGAAGACCGTGGCCGCGCTCGTCGGGGCGGAGCCATGGATCATCCGCCCGGTGCCGTTCGATTCCACCGGCCGCTCGTTCGACCTCCTGCCGCCCGGCATCGTCAAGCCGGCGGAGGCGTGGGAGCTGGCGCGCCGCCTCCAGGCGGACCCGGGCGTGGAAGACGCGGATCCGGCCTTCGAGGCGGTCTACGCGGAGCCGGGCGCCGCCACGGACACGGCGCCCACGCGCCTCAAGGCGCGGCCGGCGGAGCCCGGGGCGTTCAACGAGGGTGATTGCGACTGGAGCCCGCGCTTCGTGAGGGCGGACGAGGCGTGGATGCTGCCCGGCGGCGCGAGCCAGGGCGAGGGCATCGTCATCGGCCATCCGGACAGCGGCTACCTGCCCCACCCCGAGCTGGGACAGAACTTCACGCCGAGGCTGGGCTGGGACTTCATCGACGATGACCCCACGACGGCGAACCCGGGCGGAGGCCACGGGCTGGGCACCGCGAGCGTCATGTCGAGCCCGTACAACAGCCCGGGCGCGGACGGACCGAAGCTGTTCGTGGATGGCATCGCGCCGAAGGCGGAGGTCATCCCGCTGCGCGTCGCGAAGCCCACGCTCTTCATCCCCGCGCCCGTGCTGTTCACCGTGGGCGCGGACCGGCTGCGAGACGCCATCGGGTTCGCCATCCAGCGGCGGGTCCATGTCATCAGCATCAGCCTGGGGTGGCTGCCCAACGCGGGGCTGCACCGGAGCATCCAGCAGGCGGTGAGTGAGAACATCATCGTCATCGCCGCCGCGGGCAACTACACGGGCCCCATCGTCGTCTGGCCGGGCGCGTACGACGAGGTCGTCGCGATGGCCGCGTGCAACGCGAGCGCGCAGCCCTGGGCCCACTCAGCCTGGGGCAAGGCGGTCGACGCCACCGGGCCGGGCGAGGACGTCTGGGTGGCGCAGCCCGCCGACAAGGTCGGGCAGAGCAGCGGCACGTCCTATGCGACCGCCACCGTCGCGGGCATCGCCGCGCTCTGGCTGGCGTACCATGGCCGGGACAACCTGCTCGCGCGGTACCAGGGTGGCCCCCCGCTCGCGCAGGTCTTCCGCCATGTGCTCCGCGCAAGCTGCGACAGTTGGCCCCAGAGCCAGCTCGCGTGGGGCGCCGGGCTCGTCAACGCGAAGGCGTGCCTCGAAGCCCCGCTCCCGGACGCGACGGAGCTGGAGTCGTTCACCGAGAGGGCGCTCCGCCAGGAGTCCTCGGAGACCGTGGCCTCCACCTTCAGCGGCCTCCCGGAAGCCGACGTCCTGAAGGGCCTCGCGACCACGCTCGGGGTCGACGAACAGAAGGCGGCGCGGCTCGACGCGGAGTACGGGCGCGAGCTGCGGTTCTGGGCGCTCACCGATGTCCCCTTCCGGCGCGCGCTCCAGGAGGGTGCGGGCAGGGACCGTCAGGCGCTCAAGGCCCGCGCCCTGGCTCCCCTCCCCCCGTTCTCCCCGAGCCTGAGGGCCGCGATTCGCTGAACGCGACAAAGCCAGGCTGGCGACCAAGCCGCTGCCTTCCAGTACCTGCCAGGATCGTTGGACATCCTCCCTCGGAGACCTTGACAAATAGTCATCTACCGGCTACCTATCGTCCTTAGGACGATAGGTAGCCGGTAGATTACGACTTGAAATGAAGAAAACGACGCTGGGCCGTGCACTGACGGAACAACTGGCCGCGGAACAGCGACACGTCGTCTCCGTCTGGCGTGCGCTCCTTCTTTTGCAACGCGCGACCCAGAAGATCCCCTCCGAAGAGCGTCGTTGGGAGCAGGCGCCGGCCAATCTCGAGGCCACACAGGCCCTCCTCTCCCGCCTGACCAGGATGGGCGAGTTTCGGCCGCTGAAGGATGCGCCCTACGTCTACGAGGCGCTCGCGCCGTACGCCCGGAAGGGGCTTGTCAGCGAAAACGAAGTCTTGATGGAGGCCCAGCCGTTCTCGGCACTCAGCCATGCGACCGCACTGGTCTTCCATGACCTCAGCGACGACTTCCCACAAGAGTTCCACCTCATCCTCCCCTCCAACGAGTCCACGCTTCTGCCTCCTGGAGTGAAGCCCATCGAATGGGATGAGCAGTTCACCTCCATAGGACATACCCCCAAGTCTTTATTTGGGAAGCCCATCCAGTGGCATCAACTCACCGCAGGCCCCGCAGAGATAGGAACTGCTGAGTATCGACCCAATGGGTACCCGGTACGGGTCACCACACCGGAGCGCACGTTGATTGACGCGATTCACCATCCAGAATGGTGTGGCGGATTCAGCAAAGCGCTCCAGGCCTGGATTGAGGCGCGAGACACCATCAACCTGGACACCCTGGTTGAAACAGTTGACGCCTTGGGTGTGAACATTCTCCGCCAGCGTGCTGGCTTCATCATGGATGAATTGGAGCTCCACCATCCCGCATTGATGGAGTGGTCCCGCTCCGCCAAGCGAGGTGGGTCGAGTCGCTTGGTTGGCAGCGAGCCATTTTCGAGCCAGTACAGCGAGAAGTGGAAGCTCTCCATCAACGCCCCTGTCGGGCTTCTGGCCGAGGCCCGAGCTTGAAAGCCAGCTATCCCGAATCATTTGACTCGATTGCGCTCTGGGCCAGAGCGAACAGCATCAAGCCCTCTGAAGCAAGAGTACGCTTTGCGCAAGGAGCCATCCTGAGCGCGATCGCCAACTCTCGCTCGCTCAAGTCAATCCTCGTCTTCAAGGGCGGAAACGCGCTCGACTTTGTCTGGCAGCCCAACCGCAGCACCGAGGACCTGGACTTCTCCTCTGAAGACTCCAGTATCGATGAAGCCCAGCTTGAGAAGAAGTTGACGGACACGCTCACCGCGACCGGGCGTAGGCTTGGGATTCTCTTCAGGGTCAACAGCATCAAGCGACAGCCGCCGGGGCCTGGAAAAACATACATCCTCTATGCCGTCCGGCTAGGGTATGCCCTTCCCGACGACCCCCAGAACCGCGACCGGATCGAGCGGCAGGAACCCTCGAAAGCCATTGTCCTTCTTGAAATCAGCCTCAATGAGTGCATCTGTGAGTCAACGCTTGTCGACTTCGGACCCGGCGCGTCCCTGAAGGTCTCTACCCGAGAGGACATCGTGGCGGAGAAGCTCCGGGCGTTGCTTCAGCAGGCATTGCGAAACCGGACAAGGCAGCAAGACCTGTTGGACATTGCCGTGCTCATCCGCTCCGGTACCGAACTCGACATCAAACGTATTTCTGAATATCTGCTCCTCAAAGCCGAAGCACGCAATGTGCCTGTATCCAAACAGGCATTCCAGAACCCTGAAGTCAGGGATAGGGCTCGCGCGGACTATGACGCGCTGGAGAGCAGCACGCGCCGACTCTTCATTCCTTTCAATGAGTCGTGGGAGCTGCTCACGGGCCTGGTAGCGCGACTCGAAATCCCAGCGCAACCGGCCATCAGCGTCTCTCTGTAAAGCAAAGCACGTCCTCGAACGGCCATTCGGTCAGGACGCCGAAGAGCTTGTGGCCGTTGAGCTTCGCCTTGGAGAGCGCGGGGCTGCTCAGGCCGCAGAGGAAGCGCGCCGCCTGCCTGGGATGGCCCAGCGCCTCCTTGTGCTTCGCGACGAGCGCCTGGAACACGGTCACGTCCAACTGCTCGTGCAGGTCCGGCCGTGGGTGCGGCGGCGGCAGCACTCGCGCCACGCCCGTCCGGCAGAAGGTGCAGTGGCCGCACGGGGCTTCACGCTGCTCACCGAAGTGGGCCACCAGCGCGTTGCTCTGGCAGCCGTCGTGCGTGACCAGCCGGAGCACGTCTCGCACCCGTGACACCTCCTGGACCTCTCGCTTCTGGAAGCGCTCCTGCAACAGGGCCACGAGCGCCTTCGCGTCCTCGCGCTCGCGCAGCCGCGTGTAGCGCTGGCGCGGCTCCGCCACCTGCACCTCCGCGTAGCCCTGCTCCTGGAAGTAGTCGAGCGCCTTCACCACCCGGTCTCGCGGCTGCCCCAGCGCCTTCGCGACTTCGGCGGGGTCGAACGTGTACCAGGTGCGCCCCTTCTTCGCGTGCGCGAACAGGTCCTTCACGAAGCGCGCGCGCTCCCCCTGGAACTTCCCGATGAGCGCCTCCACCGAGCCCGCCGGCTGCACCTTGTAGCCCGCGTAGAACGGCGTGCCCTGGCGCAGCACTCCCTCCAGCTCCAGGTACGTCAGCGCCGTGCGCAGCACCAGGGGCCGCAGGTCGTGGCGGTTGCCCAGCGCGTACAGGTCCAGGTGCAGCTCCGGCCCCGAGGACACCAGCTCCTCCACCAGCGCCGTCAGCGCCTCCGGCAGCGGCGTGTCCCCGAGCGCGAAGTTCTCCAGCGTGGGCACGTCGTCCGGGCACGCGAGCAGCTCCACGACGGACGGCCTGCCATCACGCCCCGCGCGACCGATCTCCTGGCTGTAGCTCTCCAGGCCCTTGGGCAGGTTGTAGTGATACACGGCGCGCACGTCCGCCTTGTCGATGCCCATCCCGAACGCGATGGTCGCCACGACGATGCCCTTCGCGGAGTGGGTCCACGCCTCCTGCACCCGCTCGCGCTCCTCGGCTTCCAGGCCCGCGTGGTAGGCGCTGGCGGGCAGGCCCTCCGCGCGCAAGAGCGCCGCCACGCGCTCCGCGGTCTTCTGCAGCGTGACGTAGACGATGGTGGAGCCAGGCGGGCGCGACCGGAGCCGCTCCACCAGCAGGGCATCGCGCGCCTCCGGCCCCGTGGGCGTGGTCTCCAGCGTGAGGTTGTTCCGGTAGAAGCCGGTGACGACCGCGTGCGACTCCGGGATGCCGAAGCCCTCGCAGATGTCGTGCACCACCTGCGGCGTGGCCGTGGCGGTGAGCGCCAGGATGCGCTCGGCCCGGAGCGTGCGCGCCGCCTGCGCGAGCTTGAGGTAGTCCGGCCGGAAGTTGTGGCCCCACTCGGAGACGCAGTGCGCTTCGTCCACCGCGAAGAGGGAGATGGGCAGCTCGCTCAAGAGCCCCATGAAGCGCTCGTTGTTGAAGCGCTCCGGGGCCACGTAGAGGAGCTTCAGCGTTCCGTCGCGCAGGGACTCCGTCACCTCGCGCGACTCCTCCAGCGACAGGGAGGAGTCCAGCCGCGCGGCGCGGATGCCCCGCCGCTCCAGCGCGTCGATCTGATCCTTCATCAACGCGATGAGCGGTGACACCACCACCGTGAGCCCTTCGAGGAGCAGCGCCGGGAGCTGGTAACACAGCGACTTGCCGCCGCCCGTGGGGAACACCGCGAGCGCGGAGCCGTGGGGCTCGAACAGCTTCGTGAGCACCTCGCGCTGTCCGGGCCGGAAGGACTCCAGCCCGAAGCGCTCCCGCAACACGACCTCCATCGCATCCGCCCGCATGTCCCGCCCTTCCGTGTTCACGCTGTCCTGGAGGGTTATCGCACCCTCCGAAAGGCCCGGGAGGGATGAATCAGGGCGACCGTCTGGCGGCGCTCGCCCTGGCGCCACCTCGGTCCGCTTCCTGAGCGGGCAGCCACGGGCGCTACGGCTGCGCGGAGACGAACCCTATGATGCGGACCGCATGCCGCCTCGCGCTCCCCCGGTGTCCCCCACAGGAAAGGCTCCCGCGCGCGGCCTGTCTCCTCGGGCGGTGAGCGACCTGCTGCTGCATGCCCGCGCCTCCAGCACGGACTTGCGGCCGGGGACAGCGCCCATCGGCGTGACGCTGCCCGGGGTCCTCCGCGAGGCCGGGGCGCGGGACGAAGAAGCACTCGCGGCGCGGCTGCTGTCCTCATGGTCCGACATCGTGCGGGCGCACGTGGACGCGGGCACCCACGAAGTGAGCCTGAGCGGCGGCGTGGACAGCGCGGCCCTGTGCGCGATGGCCGCGCGGCACGCACCGGGGAAGGTGCGCGCGTGGACCATGGACGTGCACTTCGCGGACGCGGTGGAGCGCAGCAACGCGCGGCGGATGGCGAAGATGACGGGCGCGGAGCTGGTGGACGTGCTCGTCCCGGACGCCGTGCTCCCGGACCTGTTCGAGCACGCGGTCCTCGCCAACCAGACGGTCATCCTCAACGCCCGCGCCGTGGCCAGCTACGTGTTCTATCGGGAGGCCCGGCGTCAGGGCGCGGGCCCCGTCCTCCTGAGCGGCGCGGGAGCGGATGAGGTGCTCCAGGGCACGCCGGGAGTGCTCGGCTCCGCGAAGGCCCGCGTGGACGAGGACCGGGCCCTGGCCGCGCGGGTCCTGGTGGCTGTGGACAACTCGTGGACGTCGCTCCGAGCCGGCTCGCGCGATCATGGGGCGGCACGGGGGGCTGTGGACAACTCGGGAAGGGCGCGGTCCGAAGCCCTGGAAGGCGATCAGGAATCAAAGCCATCCATCCCCTCTGGGAATCTCGGCTCCGATCAAGCCGTGGGCCCGCGTGAAGACCCCACACCTGTGGACAACTTGAGGACTGTTTCCGAGGGCGGAAGCGACGATCACGCCCCGCGCGCCCTCCCTGTGGACAACCTGGGGACCGGGCTCGCCGCGCCGTGGGAGCTGCCATCGGAAGACGCGCTCCCGTCCGAGGAGCTGCGGTACGCGAAGTGGGTGCTCTCCGAGCTCGTCCTCCCGCCCGAACTGCGGGGCGCCCGGGCCCACGGGCTCACGGTCCGCACGCCGTACCTGGATGAGGGCTTCGCGCGGGTGGCGCTGGCCCTGCCGGAGTCCGTGCTGCTGCGGGACGGGTTCGGCAAGTGGCTGTTCCGGCACGCGGTGCGGTCCCTGGTGCCGGAGGAGGTCCGCCTCGCGCGCAAGACACCCCGGTATGGGCACACCGCCCTCTCCAGCCCGGTGCGCTCACGCTGGCTGGAGCTGTATCGCGCCTGGCTGTCTCCGGCGCGGCTGGAGCCCCTCCAGGTCATCGACTCGCGAGCGGTTCTGGGATTGCTGGAGCGCTACATCCGCCTGTCGCCCGACGACCCGAGGGCCGGACCGATGGATCGGCTGTTGATGCGCCTCATGTCCCTGGCCATGCTCCAGGCCCCCACCGAGGCGCCTCCCTGAATGTCCCGAGTCCTCATCGCCACCTCTCCTGAGAAGGGCCACCTCAACCCGATGGTCGGCGTGGCCCAATGGCTGCGCCGCCTGGGACACACCGTCGGCTGGCTGTGCATCCCCGAACCCGCGCCGCAGCTCGAAGCCCTGGGCGTGGAGGTGCTGCGCCTGCCGCACGTCGAAGCCGCGCCGCCGGGCATCGAGACCGGAGGCGAAGCGCTGGCGAAGCTGGTGCTCGACGACGTGGCGCTGGGGAGGTGGATCCGGGGGCTGTTGCTGGACTCCGTCCCCGCGATGCTGGAGCCCGTGCGCGACGTGGTGCGCGCCTTCCGCCCCGACGTGATGGCGCTGGACGGAATGCAGTACGCGGCGGTGCTCGCGGCGCACACGGAGGGGATCCCGTGGGCGGGCGTGTCCTCCGCGCTCACGCTGCTGGAGCCGCGGCCGGAGATTCCCCTGCTGCGCAACGTGCGGGCGTTGAAGGACGACCGTCAGGCCCTGTTCCGCCGTCACGGCTTCGACGCGCGCTTCCGCACCTGCGAGTGCCTGTCGCCCCGGCTCAACGTCATCTTCGCCACCGAGGCCTTCCTGGGCCCGGACGCGGGAGTGCCCCCGGACACGCTGCTGGTGGGCCCCTCCATTCCGCCGGAAGCCCGGGGCGACGAGGTGCCCTTCCCCTGGGAGCGCCTGGGCGGCAAGCCGGTGCTGTACGTGTCCTTCGGCAGTCAGATTTCGTATCAGCCGGAGCTGTTCCGCCTCATCGCGGAGGCCGCGAAGCCGTTCGGTGTGACGCTGGTGTTGTGCGCGGGCGAGCTGGCGGACACGGACTTCCCGGGCACGCTGCCCGGTGACGTGGTGGCGGTGCGCTACACGCCGCAGCGGCAGGTGCTGGAGCGCGCGGCGGCGTTCATCTCGCACGGCGGCGCCAACTCCGTGATGGAGGCGATGACGGCGGGAGTGCCCATGCTGCTGCTCCCGGTGTGCAACGACCAGCCCGTGCAGGCGCACTTCCTGGAGAAGGCCGGAGCAGGGCTCGCCAGGGACCCGAGGACCCTCACGGTGGAGTCGTGCCGCGAGGCCATCGCGCGACTGCTGGCGCCGGAGTCACCGCTGCGCGAGCGCGTGGCGGAGATCTCCCGCTCCTACCGCGCGCACGATGGCGCGAGGACCGCCGCGGAACGCATCGCCGGGCTCGTGTCATGAGTCGCTCGAAGTGGAGCCCTCGCCGCCATCACCCCGAGGGGGTTTCACCGCTGGAGGTGTGGAACCTGCCCGTGTTCGGCCGCGAGCTGTGGGAGCTGCTGGGCTCTCCGTGGGTGGAGGACGACCGGCGCGCGGGAGTCCCTGGAGCCACGCTCGCGGCCCGCATGATGCTTCCGCTAGGGGAGGCGCTCGCGTTGCTGGTGAAGCAGCACGCGCCGGACGCGGCGTATCTGAGTGGAGGCCTGGCGGAGCTGGACGGCTTTCCCGCCGCGTTGAGGGACGCCACGGCGTCGCTGCGCCGTCCGGTGCACATCGCGCTGTCACCGCGCTTCGCCCCCGTGCGCGCGGGGCTGCGCATGCTGGAGGCCCAGGGTGCGCGAAGCCCGCTCTGCGTGGACGTGGGCCAGACGGGCATCAAGCTCGCGCGCGCTGGCGCCACGCGCGTCGTGGAGCGGAACCTCTCCACCCTGCCCCCGCTGTTCATCGGCCAGCCGCGTCCCGCGGACGGACATCACATCCGGGACACGGTGGCGTTCATCGCGGGAGCGCTGCGGACGTTCCTCGCGGAGGACAGCCGCGAGCCTCCGGACGCGCTGTGTCTGGCATTGCCGTGTCCGCTGGATGAGGCCCTGATGCCCGGGGGTTGCACCTACGGCTTCGAGGGCACGGCGTCCCTGGTCCCGGACATCCTCGCCCACGCGGGCCTGCCGGACACGGGGGGCCCGGTGCTGGTGCTCAACGACGCGGAGCTGGCGGCCGAGTCCGCGCGGCGAGCCCCCCAGGTGAAGGGGCGCCGCGTGCTGTGCCTGTCCCTGGGCTTCGGCCCGGGGGGTGCCCTGCTCGAACGCGGCTGAGCCTGGTAACCTGGTCGTGGACCGTGCCCACGCCCTCCGACAACGACCAGGCCATCCGGCTGGCGGCCTTCAAGGCCTTGCAGGCGTTGGTGGAACGTCACGGAGAGGTGCTGCCGTGGGAGGTCATCGCGGAGGGCTTCCAGCTCCACGGCGAGCAGCATCTGTTCGCCAACCGGACGCGCGGCATCTTCTGGCCCCGGCAGATGCAGGAGACCGCGCTGTCCATCAAGACCACCGTCCCGCGAGGCTCCCGCGTCGCCCGCTACGACGATGACAACATCGCCTCGGACGGAGCCTTCCTCTACAAGTTCCAGGGCACGGACGTGGAGGCGCGAGACAACCGCCGGCTCGTGCGCGCGCAGCAACTGGACGCGCCGCTCGTCTACTTCTACGGCATCGAGCCCGGCTTCTACCGGCCCCTGTGGCCCGTCTACATCTCGGACGTGGACCTCGCCTCGCACTCCTTCCACGTCATGGTGTCCGAGCCCGAGACGGCGAGGCAGCGCTTCGTGGCGGACGCGAAGCTGCTGTCGCTGGAGCGGCGATACACGACGGTGCAGGCCAAGAAGCGGCTGCATCAGGCGGCCTTCCGTCAGCACGTCCTGAACGCCTATGAACGCCGCTGCGCGGTCTGCGCGTTTCCTCGCACGGAGCTGTTGGACGGCGCCCACATCCTCCCGGACCGGGACGAACGTGGCCACGCGGAGGTCCCCAACGGACTGGCGCTCTGCCGGCTCCACCACGGCGCCTTCGACACGAACCTGATGGGCTTCCGTCCCGACGGCGTCATCGAGCTGGCGCCCAGCCTGCTCGCCACCCGGGACGGCCCCACGCTGGAGCACGCGCTGAAGGGCTTCGTGGGCAAGACGCTCCACCTGCCGCGCGCGAAGGAGCTGCGGCCCAGGACGCTCTACCTGGAAGAGCGCTACGAGCGCTTCCGCCAGGTGGGCTGAGACCTCCTGACCGGAAGGAGAGGTGTCCTGCCCGAACGGGTAGGTCGCCGTCCTGCCCGGTCCGCCGATGTGGCGCGATTTCGAGCCCTTTAGTTTCAGGCTCGAAAGGAACACGCCATGTCCACCGACACCCTCCAGTCCCTCTCGCAGTCCATCTCCACCGTCGTCGAGCGCATCGCTCCCTCCCTCGTCCGCGTCGAGGCCCGCCGTCGCCGGGGCGCCAGCGGCGTCGTCTGGGACGCCGACGGTCACATCCTCACCACCAGCCACGCCGTCGAACACGAGGGCTCCATCCAGGTGGGCCTCGCGGACGGCCGCTCGGTGTCCGCCGAGTTCGTCGGCCGCGACCCGAGCACCGACCTCGCGCTCCTCAAGGCCGACGCGAGTGGACTGACCGCGCTCGCGCCCGCGCCGCTCGACGACGTGAAGGTCGGCAACATCGTGCTGGCCATCGGCCGTCCCGGCCGCACCGCGCGGGCCACGCTGGGCATCGTCAGCGCGTTCGGGGGCGACTGGCGCACGCACGCGGGCGGCCAGGTGGACCGCTACCTGGAGACCGACGCGGACCTGCCTCCGGGCTTCTCCGGCGGCGCGCTCGTGGACGCGCAGGGCCGCTTCCTGGGCATCCCCACGGCGGCCTTCTCGCGCACCGCCGCGGTCGTGCTGCCCGGCGGCACGCTGACGCGCGTGGCGAACTCGCTGCGCGAGCACGGCGGCATCCGCCGCGGCTACCTGGGCGTGGGCGCCTACCCGGTGCGCCTGCCGCGTGAAATCGAAGGCACGAAGGCGGGGCTCATCCTGCTGTCCGTGGATCCGGAAGGGCCCGCGCAGAAGGCCGGGCTGCTGCTGGGCGACGTGCTGGTGAGCCTGGGCGGCCAGTCGCTGCACGGCGTGGAGGACCTGCTGGGCTACCTGGGCGACGAGAAGGTGGGCGCGTCCATCCAGGCGAAGGTGTTGCGCGCGGGCGAGCTGCGCGAGGTGCCCATCACCGTGGGCAAGCGTTCTTGAAAGGAGCCGGCGATGAAACTGTTGCAGCAACTCTCGGATGACCTGGAAGGGCTCGTGGCCGGCGCGGCTCCGGCGGTGGTGGGCGTGGAGCACGCGCGCGGCCACGGCACGGGCCTGTTCCTCACGCCGGATGGCTACGTGCTCACCAACCGGCACGTGGTGATGCGCACGCCCAAGCGCCTCACCGTGCAGCTCCACAACGGCGAGGAGCGCCGGGCCACGCTGGTGGGCGGCGATGCGCCCACGGACCTCGCGGTGGTGCGCGCGGAGGGCGAGGACTTCCCCACGCTGCCGCTCGCGGATCCGGAGACGGTGCGGGTGGGGCAGTTGGTGATGGCCATTGGCAATCCCTTCCGCCTGGAGCAGTCGGTGTCACTGGGCGTGGTGAGCGCCATCAACCGCTCCATCACGCTGCCGGACGGGGTCATCCTGGAGGGGATGCTCCAGACGGACGCGGCCATCAACCCGGGCAACTCCGGCGGGCCGCTGCTCGACACGCGAGGGCGCGTGGTGGGGCTCAACACGCTGGTGTTGCCGTTCGCGCAGGGGATTGGCTTCGCGGTGAGCGCCACCACGGCGGCCTGGGTCGCGAGCCTGCTCATCCAGCGCGGCCGGGTGGACCGGAAGTTCCTGGGCATCGCCGCCACGGCGGTGAACCTGGAGCCCGCGCTCGCGAAGGACACCGGCCAGCCGCGAGCGGTGCGCGTGTTGAAGGTGCAGGAGGGCACGCCCGCGGACGACGCGGGGCTCCAGCCGGACGACCTGCTGCTCGGCATCAACAGCCGGCCGGTCAACAGCGTGGACGACCTGCAGCGGCTGATGGCGCTCGCCACCGAGGAGGAGGTGCACCTGGACGTGCTGCGCAAGGGCCGCCGAAAGGGCGTCTCCGCCCGGGCCCGCCACCGCCGCGAGCCGGTGGCGGCCTGAGCTCAACGGGCAGGCTCACGGCCACGTCAGCATCAAGCCCACGCCGTCCGGCGCGGGCACCAGACGCGCCGTGAGCTGCCCGTTCAGCTTCGCGTTGAGGAACGTCAGCACGCCGTCGAACACGAGCAGGAACGCGCCCTGCATGAGCACGCTCTTGCCCCAGCCCCTCAAGCGCTCCGAGTCCTTGCGCAGCCCTCGCTCCCACAGGAGCCCGCCGAAGGCGATGTAGCCCACGTCCAGGCCCGCGTTGAAGAGCAGCAGCTTCTCCATCCGCTGTCCTTCGGACAGGCTGCGCGCCAGGTCCCATGAGGCCGGATCCGCCGTCGCCTGTCCGTGATAGCCGAGCCCCGCGATGACCAGGTTCACCACGTTCCAGGCCGCGTTCGCCTGGAAGAAGGCCCGCGTCTCGCCTTCGCTCGCGAAGTGTCCTGCGACGCCCGTGCCGATGTTCAGCACCGCCCAGCCGAACAGGATGCCCATCGCGGTCCGGTTCACGCGCACCGCCTCCGCGTTGTGCTCCGCGAGCCACGCCTTCGCGTCCGGGGCAGGCGTCTCCTGCGCCACCCCAGGCATCGCGAAGAACAACAGCACCAGGACACAGCAGGAACGCACGAGGCGGGCGGGAACCATGGCCGCACTCTAGGCCCCCGGCGGGCGCTACCGTTCGCCGTCGTCGCTGAGCGGCGGCGCTTCCCTCGCGGGCTCCGTGCCCTTCTGCGCGCCGTAGCCGCCAATGCCCTTCTGGAGGATGCGGTCCTCGCCCACGTCCTCGTCCGTCACGTCGCCCCTTTCGGTGCCCGCACGCTGGTGCCTGGCTTCACGCTCCAGCTCCTCCGCGCTGTGAGTGTCCGTGCGCTCGGGCCCCTTCACCGGCGGCCCTTTGTTGCTGGCCATGGTCGCGTCTCCTGTCTGGATGTCCTGCCCTCCAGGACAAGGTCCGGCGCGACTCCGCCTCCGACAAGGCCACTGGCGGGCTAGCATGGCCCGCTGCCTCGCATCCCGGAGCCGCCCCGCCATGCCCCACCCGGCCGACGCTGTCCCCTCCGGCTGTCCCTTCAGCGGCACGGGTCAGCCCTCCGCCGCTCGCGTACCCGGCCCCGTCTACCGGAAGCCCTTCTGGCGAGCGCGGCTGCCCGAGGTGAGCCGGGAGATCGCCTCCCTGGATGCACGGCGTGACTGCCAGCGCATCGTGCACCTGCTGACCAACTACGAGTTCCCCTTCGACATCGTGCGGTCCACGGAGATCGCCCTCTTCCACACCTACGGCAGCCGCTCCGTCTCACGCCTGTTGGACCGCACGGGCGAGTTCAACAAGCGGGGCCAGAAGCGCTACGACGACACGCGGCTGCTCATCGCGCGGTTCATGGAGTGCGGCTGGGAGGGAGAGGCGGGGCGCCGCTCGCTGGAGCAGATGAACCACATCCATTCCTTCTTCCGCATCCCGAACGAGGACTTCCTCTTCGTGCTGTGGACGTTCATCGACTTCCCCATCCAGTGGATGGCGAACTACGGCTGGCGTCCCTTCACCGCGCACGAGCAGGAAGCCTGGTTCCATTACTGGTGCGAAATCGGCCGCCGCATGGGCCTGAAGGACCTCCCCGAGGACAAGCCCGCCTACGACGCCTTCATCCGCGACTACGAGGCGCGCGAGTTCATCCCCAACGAGGCCAGCCACCGCGTGGCCCAATCCACCGTGGACATCCTCGCCGGCTGGGTCCCGCGCCCGCTGCGTCCGCTGGTGGCCCCCATCAGCCTCAGCCTGGTGCCGCCGCGCCTGCTCCCCGCCATCCAGTTCGAATCCCCACCCGCCTGGGTGGGAGGTCTGGTCCGAGGCGCCCTCAAGCTGCGCAAGCGAGTCAAACGCCACGTCTCCCTGGAGCGCTACCCGTCGACCCTGGAGACGACGCTCAACCGCACCTACCCCGGCAACGCCTACCGCATCGAAGGCCTGGGCCCGGACTACGCCCACCGCGACGCGGAATGAAACCGGGTGAGCCAGGCACAAAGGGCCGCCACGGACTCATCCAGCGTCTGACGTGGCCCCCAGAACATCGGGGCGATTGCCTCGAAGGCGGCCTGGATGGCCGCGGTGCCTTCACCACCTGGGAGAAAGTGCCGCACGTCTCCGACAGGAGGCGCCGCGATCTGCTTCTGCCGGATCATCTCCTCGGCCAGCGCACGGACGTCCGGGTAGTCAGCAAGAGGAGGTAGCTCCTCTTCCGCGGCGATGATGCGCGCCGCGTCCTCATAGTGACGTACGAAAGTAGCAGGCTCCAGCGGCTCCCTCTGGAGCCGGCGTTGGATGGCATCCACCTTCTCCAACAGCGTGACCATGGGATGGACGCACCGCACGGCCCTGGGGCGGTTGTCCTTGAAGTCCGTCAACTGCCGCTGGGCCTTGAGCTCTTCGTGGACGAATGACGCCATGTCACGCCGGACAAAAGGCGTCACCCGCGCATTGCCGACTTCCAGGAGGACAAAGGGACGCAGGATTCCCACCATGCTGCCCAGGTGCTGCGCCGGATACAGGATGCGCACACTGGCGGAGCGCCAGTGCCGATCCGCTCCATCGACATCCAGCTCCGTCCGCGCTCCTGGGACCTGGATGCGCTCGGCCAAGGCCTCGAAGTACGCCCGGCGGGCCTTCGTCGCGCCTGCTCCGGTGCGGCTCCAATCCGTCACCCGGGGAAGCTCGACCGACCCGGCCTCCAGCTTGAGGTCCAGGTCTTCCGAGAACCGCTGGATGAGGGAGAAGCCCTTCGAGAGTGACGTGCCACCCTTGAACCAGTCCTCGAAGCCCGTGTCGTGCAGGGCCCACAGCGTATGGGTGACCCAGTAGTCCTTCTCGGTAAGGCCCAGGGAGAGCCGCCGTTTGTCGGCGACGATTCGCAGCAGTTGATCGAATTCGGGGTCTTCGTGGATGAAGGTCATGCAGAGGCAGAGCGGATCGCTTCGTGGATCCACTCACGCGTGCTCTGCCTACCAAACCGGTCAGACATCTCTCCGAGCCGCCGGACATCGAACGCGCTTCGCTTCAGTGCTCGCGTCAATGCACGCGTCAACCCAGCGGGCGCGACGCCGGCACTCCCGGCGTTCTCGAAGAGATCCACCACGAACCACTCCGGCGTCGGGGGTTGGGGGAAGGCGACCCGCCGCAGCTCGAAGGTCCTTCCCCCCAACTCGAAGCGTCCCGAGCGCTTCGTGTTGTAGACGAGCGCCGAAGCGAAGACCGCCGTGGCCCCCAACCCGAGCGCGTTCCATCGCTCAGGCCCGGTGAAGACGAACGGGCTGCCCTCCAGGAACGCCTTCATGATGGCTTCATCGGACGGAGCCACCACGCCGAAGCGCCCCCGCCTGGGACAGGCATAGAGCCCATGCGCCAGGGGAATCAGCACGCCCTCGCCCACCAATCGCCGGGCCAGCCGAGGCGCATTCGCGCCCCACGTGGCCAGCTCCTTCGTCCGGTAGACGCGGCCCGGCTCCAGCACGGGATGGACGGCGGCGGGCATGGTGGTACGAAATTTCCCGAAGAAAAAAGATAACGTCAACTTCGAAAAAACCCGCGTCCCTTCGCAGGGACACGGGCCTTCAAGCCTCACGACGCGGACAGCGGCTCAGCTCTTGTACTTCACGGAGCAGCCGTACGGCTCGGAGCTCGGGGTCGCGACCTGCTTGCCGTTGAGGAGCGCGTCCACCGCCGTCTGCACGTAGTTCACCTTGGTGGTTTCCTTGCCGCGCGGGTCGTTGTCGATGGCGCCCGCGTAGCGGACCACGCCCTCACCGTCGATGACGTACATGTGCGGCGTCGTCTTCGCCGCGTAGCTCTTGCCCACCGCGCCGTCCGTGTCCAGCAACACCGGCTGGCTGAAGCCCTCCTTCTTCTTCCACTCCGCCGCGCTCTTCGCGTTGTGCGTGGAGGACGAGTCCACCGTCAGCCACACCACCTTCTTCGCGTCGAAGCCCTTCTGCGTGTTCTGCATCGTCTTGGCCTCGTAGTGCCGCTTCACGAACGGGCACTCCGGGTTCGTCCACTCGAGCACCACCACCTTGCCCTTGTACTCGGACAGCGAGTGGGCCTTGCCCGCCTCGTCCTTCAGCGTGAACGCCGGAGCGGGCTTGCCCACCTCCGCGGTGTCAGCGGCGAAGACGGGTGCGGACACGAAAGCCGCGGTGAGAGCGAGAGCCTTGAAGACCTGCTTCATGACGGAACCTCCAATGAGTTGAACGCCGCGCAACGAACAGCCCTACCGCCACTTCACTCCCAGCTCAAGGCCGGGCACACACCACCGAGCCACCCTTCAACGGAGACCCGCACTCCGCCGCGCGCTGTACCGCCTGGATGACGCTGTCCGCGGTGAGCAGCTCGTTGAGCACCTCCGGCTTGTCCGGCGCGCCCGGGCTCAACACCAGGTACATGGGCACGCCCGCGCGGCCATGCTCCGCCAGCTTCGTGGTGATGCGCGCGTCCCGCCGCGTCCAGTCCGCCACGAAGAACGCCACGTTGTGCTTCAGGAACGCCTGCCGCACGTCGTCGCGCGACAGCACGGTGCGCTCGTTGAACTTGCACGTGAGGCACCAGTCCGCCGTGAAGTCCACGAACACCGGCTGTCCCGCCGCCAGCGCCGCCGTCACCGCCGCCTCGTCCCACGCCTGCGCCCCGCCGTGCGACGCCACCGCCGCGCCGCGCGTCTCCACGGACGCCTGCGCCTCCTCGAAGCGCAGCGCCACCGCGCCCGCGCCCACCAGCACCAGCGCCGCCAGCGCCACCGTCACGCCCCGGCGCCCGCCCTCCAGGCCCTGCGACTGGCCGTACAGCCACGTGACCAGGCCCACCGCGATGAGGAACGCGAGCAGCCGCGCCATGCCGTCCACGCCGGCCAGCCCGCCCATCACCCACACCAGCCACACCGTCGTGCCCAGGAGCGCGAAGCCCAGGAACTGCTTGCCGCGCTCCATCCACATGCCCGGCTTGGGCAGCCGCTTCGCCAGCCCCGGCACCAGCACCAGCAGGCAGAAGGGCAGCGCCAGGCCCAACCCCAGCGCCACGAACACCGCCACCACCGTGGCCGGACCCGCCGCGAACGCGAAGCCCACCGCCGTGCCCAACAGCGGCGCCGAGCACGGCGTCGCCAGCACCACCGCGAGCACGCCCTCGCCCGCGCTGCGCATCAGGCCGTGGCTCTGGTCCACCTTGCCCGCCAGCGCCGTGCCGTCCGCGCCCAGCGTGTAGACGCCGAAGAGGTTGAGCGCGAACGCCACCAGCACCGCGCTCACGCCCGCGACGAACAGCGGCTCCTGGAACTGGAAGCCCCAGCCCACGCTGGCCCCGCCCGCGCGCACCGCCAGCACCGCGCCCGCGAGCAGCAGCATCGTCGCCAGGATGCCGCCCGCGTACGCCGCCGCGTGCGGCGCCACCTTGCCCTTCTCCTCCTGCACCATCCGCGTGAAGCCGTACGCCTTGAGCGCCAGCACCGGGAACACGCACGGCATCAGGTTGAGCAGCGCGCCGCCCAGGAACGCGAACAGCAGCGCGACGCCCAGCCCCAGCGACGACTCGGCCGCGACGGGAGCCGCCGCCACCACGGGCTGAACCTTGCCCACCGCGTCCTTCACCGACGGGACCTTCAGGGGCGCGGGGCCCGCTGGCGCGCCGGCCGCCGCCACCACCGGCGCGAGCGCCGTGTCCACGTCCACCGCCGTGAAGCCCGTGGCCTTCGTGCCCAGGCGCAGCGCGCCCGTGAGCCGGGGCTCGCCCTTGGGCACCACCGACGACGCCTGACCCTTCAGCGCGAACGTGCCCGGCGCCGTGCGCGTCAGCGCCACGCTGTCCACGCCCAGGATGCGGCCGGGCACGAAGAAGTCACCCTCCACGTCGCCCGCGAACGGCTTGCCGTCCGCCCCTGTCACCGTGAGCGTGCCGGTGAACGGCTGGCCCGCGGTCAGCGTCGCGCCGTCCAGCGCCAGGGCCACGCGCGGCGCGCCCTCCGCCCCCACCGGCGCCGGCACCTGGGCCTGCGCGGCGTCGAAGCGCGGCGCGAACTCCGGGTCCAGCACCGTCTCCGGCCCCACCGGCACCGTGCGCGTCAGCACCAACTGCGCGGGGATGCAGTGCACCTTGCACGCGAGCGCGTCCACCGCCGCCGACACGTTCAGCGTGCCCGAGGCGTTCTCCGCCACGTGCGCGGGCGCGAACAGCAGCACCTCGTCGTGGTAGCCGTGCGTGGTGATGAAGCCGTCCGGCGTGCGGAACGTGCTGGGGAAGGGCCAGCGCAAATCGCCCACCGTCACGCCCGGCACATCCCACGACACGTCCGTGGCCAGGCCGGAGTCGCCCGGGTTCTTCCAGTAGACGTGCCACTCCGGGTCCAGCTTGAGGCGCACGCCCACGCGGAAGTCGCCGCCCGCCTTCACCTGCGTGGCATCCAGGAGCAGCGCGCCCTCCAGGCGCGGGTCGCCCTCGTCCGGCGCGGTGCTGCCCACGGCGGTGGGCGGCAGCGCGGCCTGGGCCCCCGCCGCCAACAGCAGCGCGCCCACCACGCCCAGCCCACCGAGCCGGCTTCCAGACCTCTTGCTCCACGGATGCGTCATGCGACTCCCGTTAATCCACCTGGAAACGCCGTGCTACCTGGGATGCGTCCCCACAGGGTGCACTCAACCTTCCGGGCAGCCGGGCATTCCGCATGCCCGCACGCCCGGCGCCAGGGGCCACCCCGGGCCGCCGCGCCATCCCCCATACGCTCAAGGACTCCGGGCGGTTACGACTCCGTGTTGCCCGTCTTCCAGGGCAGCAGCGCCGCGCCGTCCAGGGTCCCCGCCGGGGGGGAGCCCCCGTTCGCGGCGGCGGGCAGGGCCGCGCGGGCCGGGGGCGGCGCATGGGCCGGGGCCGGGAGCGCCGGCCCGATGCGGCTCATGGTGATGCGCGACACCTCCGACTGGGCCCGGCGGACGCCCAGGGCGGACGGCTGGGCCGCGCGGCGCTCCACCGCCCGGCGCAGGTCCGCCAGGCGGTCCACGTGCCGCTGCGCGGGGACCTCCGCGGAGCCCAGGCGGGCCAGCTTGTAGAGCCCCTTGTCCGCGCCCTCGAGCGCCCGCTCGGCCGCGTCCTGCTGACGGCGGGAGAGCGCCTTCCAGGCGGCGGCCTCGTGGGACACGAGCTCCAGCTCCGCGGACACCGCGCGCACGAAGCGGCCCTCGTCGCTGTCCGGCAGCAGGCGCGTCACCGGCACGGACAGCCGCCGGGTGTCGCCGTGCTCCGTGTATGAAGCGGTGACGGTGAGGTTCCAGTCGCCCTTCTCCAACACGCCCGCGAAGAGGACGCGGCGCGGGAACGCGTGCGACACCGCCCCCAGCGCGGCGCTCATCGCGTCTCCCTCCACGCGCGACGGGTAGCGGTGCCGGCAGCGCAGGTCCGCGAAGCCCGTGGGCAGCACGTACACGCGCGCGTCCGCCACCACCTCGCCGAACAGCTCCGCGCCCAGCGCGCCCACCGCCAGCGGCAGGCCCTCCGCGTCGTCCACGTGCGTGAAGCCCGTGCCGGACGGGCCGGTGAGGGCCTCCAGGATTTCCGGCAGGTAGTGCTTGCCCAGCCCCAGCGCGTGCAGCGCCACGCCGGAGTCGTGCACCCGCTGGCCCAGGACCTTGAACTCGCCCAGCGCGGTGGGCCCCACGGAGGGCTCGCCGTCCGTGAGCATCAGCAACTGCGGCCGGGCGCCCGGCACCAGCACGCGCCGCACGGCCTCCGCGCCGTTCTCCACGGCCTCGTGCAGCGAGGTGCCCTCCCCGGAGTCCAGGCGGGAGAGCGCCTTGAGGAACGCCGCCTTCGCGCCCGGCTCCATCGCGCGCACGGGCAGCACCTGCTCCGCGTCCGCGTCGAAGGTGAGCAGGCCCACGTAGTCCCGGGGCCCCGCCCGCTCCACCAGCGCGCGGGCCGCCTCCACCGCCGCCGCCAGCGGCGCGCCCCGCATGGACGCGCTGCGGTCGATGACCAGGTTCACCGCCACCGGGGCCCGAGGCGTCTCCGCTTCGGCCTCCAGGGTCACCAGCAGCAGCACTTCACGGCCGCCCTCCGCGTCGCGCTCCACTGCCCAGGCCGTCTGCTTCATCCGCACTCCCGCATGGTGGGTGGCCCCATCCCGCTCTTCGACGCGATTGCCGTCGCGACGACCTCCTGGCCCCGGACGCCCCTGCGCGGGCCCGCGTCCGCCCGGAAGTCCTGTCGCTGTTCCGGGAGGATGTCGGGTTTCCGGTCGCGAAAGCAACGTGTCCGGCCTGACCAGCCCCCGGGCTCCCAGGCCCCGCCCGGCACCGGCGATCACCCACTCCGGCGGATTCGTTCAACGCTTTACGGATTTACATCTTGAGGGTCCGCCACCGGTCATTCCCGGGGACCGCTCCGAGGGGCTCGACCCGACCTTGGGCGGGGAGCGTCACGGCGTCCAGCGCACTGCATCAGCGTCCGGGAGTGCAAGCTCCCAAACCTGTCCGACAGTCCGACAGGTTCTTCGACCTCTTCAACGGAGGCCCCCGCGCAATCCACCGGCCGCGGGGGCAGGGCGTCACTCCGCCACGTGCCAGCCGCCCCAGGCCTCTTCGTCCAGGTGGCCCCAGCGCCGCTCGTCCGTGGGGTCCAGCGGAACCGAACGGCCGTTTTCACCCGTCGCGGACAGCTCCAGGTCGTCCAACCCCTCGTCCAGGTACGTGCTCTCGTCGTGGCTCATGTCCGGCTCCTCGGCGCTCCATTCACGGGGTGTACGGCCCTTGACGGCTCGCGTCCCCTTGGACGCCCTGCGTCGGTCACCGGGCCCGCCCCATGCGGGTCCCTTTACAAGCGCTTCTTGACCGATTTACGAACATGTTGGGAGTACTCCCCGGTTTTGTAAAGCCCTGGGGCCAGCAAAGTTCATGGAGCGTCCGTCACACCCCGCCCGGCCGGCTGCCTTCCGGCACGCCAGGCGCGGGGGTTTCGCGCACGCCACGTCCCAGGCGGACGGTGGGTGGGGACCGCCCTGGAGGGTGGCCTGGAAGCGGTGGAGGGAACGCTGCGGAACATGGCCCCCGCACGGTGCTTGATTCGCGAATCACCCCTGCTAGGGTTGACAACCACTCCAGAATTGCCGCGTCGCAGCAACCGGCGTTGCGTCGTGCGGCCCCAGAGGGTCCCGAGGTTCCATGAACCCCATCATCACCGGCCTGCTGCTGGCAGGCGCAGTCTCACTCTTCGTCATCACGATGTCCGGCCGCGTGGGCGTGCTGCTCGCGATGAAGAAGGAGAACCGGCTGGACCACATCCCCTACCGCGTGGCGCAGTTGGTGCGCTTCGGGTTGGGCCAGAAGCGCATGGTGGACCCGGAGGAGTTCACGCCGGGCCTGTTCCACATCTTCATCTACGCGGCGTTCATGGTGCTGGCGGTGCGCACCATCATGCTGTTCGTGATGGGCTTCTCGTCCACCGCGCTGGACGTGCTCACCGACCTGTCCCACCCGGCGTGGGACGCGGCGCCGCCGCTGCTGGGCCTCTACAAGGTCTACCTGCTGGTGAAGGACATCGTCGCGGCGCTGGCGCTCGCGGGCGTGGCCTACTTCGTGTGGACGCGCTGGAAGGTGAAGCCGGACCGCATGTCCCAGTCCTGGGAGGCCTACCTCATCCTGGGCTTCATCGCGGGCCTGATGATCACCGAGTTCATGTTCGGCGGCAGCCACATGGTGGCCGCGCACGCCGCCGCGCAGCAGGTGCCCATGGGGGCCACGCAGGTGCCGGCGGCGCCGTCCGCGATGGTCTGGTGGGAGCCCGTCACCAGCCTGACGGGCCTGGCGATGATGCCCCTGGGCGCCACGGCGGCGCACGCCCTGGGCGTGGGCGGCTTCTTCATCCACCTGACCATCATCCTGGCGTTCCTGAACTTCCTGCCGCTGGGCAAGCACTTCCACATCATCACGGGCCTGCCCAACGTCTTCTTCCAGCGCACGCACTCCACCGGCAAGCTGCCCACGCCCAACCTGGAGAAGGAGGAGTTCGGCGCCGCCACGGTGAAGGACCTCACCTGGAAGAACGGCATGGACCTGTACTCCTGTACGGAGTGCGGCCGGTGCCAGACGCACTGTCCCACTTACATCACGGGCAAGCCGCTCACGCACAAGGCCGTGAACCAGGACCTGAAGCACTGGATCTGGGAGAACGAGCGCTGGGTGGAGGAGGGCTACGGCCCCCACGGCGTGAAGGAGCCCCTGCCGGAGATCGTCGGCAGCGCGCTGAAGGCGGAGACGGTGTGGGCGTGCACGAGCTGCGGCTGGTGCGAGCAGGCCTGCCCGGTGTTCATCGAGAACGTCCCGCGCCTCATCGACATGCGCCGCTACCAGGTGCAGGTGAAGGCGGAGTTCCCGCCGGAAATCCAGCGCGTGTTCGAGGGCATGGAGCGCCAGGGCAACCCCTGGGGCATCGGCCAGGACCGGCGCGACGAGTGGGCGGAGGACCTGGCGCTGCCCACCTGGGGTGACGGCGGCGAGTACGAGTACCTGTTCTTCGTGGGCTGCGCGGGCAGCTACGACGACAAGCAGAAGAAGGTGAGCCGCGCGCTGGTGAAGATCATGCGCGAGGCGGGCGTGTCCTTCGCGACGCTGTCCAAGCAGGAGATGTGCAACGGCGACTCCGCGCGCCGCATGGGCAACGAGTACCTGTACCAGACGCTGGCCAAGACGAACGTCGAGTCCTGGAACGCGATGGGCGTGAAGGCGGTCATCACGCAGTGCCCGCACTGCTTCAACACCATCAAGAACGAGTACCCGGAGTTCGGCGGCGAGTACCGCGTCATCAACCACACGCAGCTCATCAACGAGCTGCTCAAGGACAAGCGCATCAAGCTGTCCTCGGTGATGAACGCCGGGACGAAGCTGACCTACCACGACCCCTGCTACCTGGGCCGGCACAACGGCGTGTACGACGCGCCCCGTGAGGTGCTCAACGCCATCCCGGGCCTGGAGGTGGTGGAGATGCAGCGCAGCAAGCGCGAGGGCTTCTGCTGCGGCGCCGGTGGTGGCCGGATGTGGATGGAGGAGCACATCGGCACGCGCATCAACCACAACCGCATCAACGAGGTGGCCCTCACGCTCAAGCACGCGGAGGACCCGAACACGCCCTACCCCGACGCCGCGGACAAGAAGAAGCCGGGCATGGTGGGCGACTACAAGGAGCCGGGCGGCAAGGGCATCGTCGCGGTGGCCTGCCCGTTCTGCTCCACGATGCTCAACGACGCGAAGAACGACACCGGCCGCGAGCAGATCCAGGTCAAGGACATCACCGAGCTGGTCGCCGACGCCCTGGAGACGAGCAACAAGGGCGGCACGGTGGCGCCGAGCCCCGTGGTGAGCGCCAAGCCGGAGTAGCGCTCCGTCCGGCGCGGATGTGACGAGGGCCCGGTGGCTCCCCAAAGTGGGAGCGGCCGGGCCCTTCGCCTTTCCGGGCCCTGGAGACTACTTGCGGCCCTTGGGGGCGTTGCCCTCCGAGCGCAGCACGCGCTCCAGGCGCTTCGTGGCGCCGTCGTCCCCCAGCTTGCTGGTGACGTAGGCGCCCGCGGAGGCGAGCTTGCGGCGGAGGCCGCCGGGTGGGACCTCGGACGGGCGCGAGGGGCGGGAGGGAATCTCCTCGACGCCCTGGTTCTTGAGCAGCGTGCGCGCCATGTCCTTCTCGTCCGAGGTGGCGTGCGGGAACAGGAGCGCGCAGACCTGGAGGTGGCCGTAGGCGGCGGCGGCGACGAACGGCGTCTCGCCCACGGAGTCCGGCAGCGTGGGGTCCGCGCCGGCCTCCAGGAGCACGCGCACCAGGTCCTCCTGGCCCGAGCGCGCGGCCACCATCAGCGGCGTGCGGCCCTCGTCGTCGAAGGGGTTGGGGTCCGCGCCCGCGTCGAGCTGGGCGCTCAGGGCGGCGCGGTCACCCGCGGCGACGGCATCGAACAGGGACACGGTGCGTACCTCCGGCAGGACGCGCGGGAGCATGGCGGTTCGGCGGACGCGACGCCAGGGAGGGGCCCACGCGCTGGCTTTACGGCGGAGCGCGGAGGGCATTGCCGTTTCGCGCCGCCGGGTGCCCGCTTAAAGGGCGGGCAGGAGGCACGGCGTGGCTCTCTTCGCGGCGCGGGTCCTGGGTGCGACGTTCGTGGTGCTGGGCGCGTCCATGCTGGTGCTGACCTGGGGCTCGTACCGGCGGGACATGGGCATCCTGCGCGAGGGGCTGCACGCGCAGGGGACGGTGGTGAAGAAGGAGTTCCTCTCCGCGCCGGACGACAGTGACTACGTCCTCGTCTACGCCTTCACGCCGGAGGGCGGCACGCGACAGGAGCACCGGCGCCACATCTCCTCGGAGCTGTGGAAGCGGCTGCGCCCCGGGGACCGCGTCCAGGTGCGGTATGGCCTGAGCGATCCGCGCCGCAGCTTCCCGGAGGGCCAGGGGGTGACGTCGCTGGGGCTCGCCCTCTTCTTCAGCGTCATCCTGGGGTTGCTCACCCTCCTGGGGCTGGTGGCGCTGTTGGGGAAGGTGGTGCCGGAGTCCCCCCAGGTTGCCCCCGGGTCACCCCACCCGTCATCCTGAGACGGCCATGCCCATGAACGCGGTCCTGCTCGGGGTGCTCCTCATCGGGGCGCCCCTGGTGATGATGGTGCGGCTGCTGCTCCAGGATCAGCTCACCCTGGAGCTGCGGGAGCGGGGAGAGCACGCCCGGGGCGAGGCGGTCCGCGTCCGCACGAGCTGGATGAACAGGAAGTACCGCGTCGTGGAGTCTGCCGGACGGCTCGGAGGTCCGCGGCAAGTACAAGGAGCACCGGCGCGGGTTCGCGGCCTCGGGCAGGCTGCGGACCTACGACGTCCGCTGAACCGGACGGACGCATACTGACCGGGCCATTGCCCGTCACCTCGAGGCCACCATGAACCCAACGGAAGTGGTCGTGATGGTGGTGATCGTCGTACCGGCCCTCTTCGGGGTGCTGGTGTGGCTGCTGCTCCAGCGCGACCTCACCCTGAAGCTCCAGGAGGAGGGGCTGCACGCCCATGGCGAGGTGGTCCACGTGGGCTGGGATTCCGACCACGAGTACATCATCGTGAAGTACGTCCTCCACCTGCGGGACGGCACGGACCTCCACGACCAGTACACCGTGCAGAACCCGAGGCAGAAGGTCCTCCCTGCCGTGGGAGACACGGTGGAGGCCCTCTACCTGCCGCACAAGCCCCGCCGCCACCAGCGCGTGGGCACGGAGATTGGAACAGGCAGGCTGCTGTTCAGGATGGGGGCCCTGGTGCTGCTGATGGTCGTCCTGGTGGCCGTGGCGCTGCTCGTCGCCAGGCCGAAGGGCTCCACGCCCCCACCCGGGCTCCGGAGCTACGAAGCGCCGCTTCCCGCCGGGGAGAAGCGGCGGCAGGGCGAGGACTAGTTGGGCCCGTAGAAGGGCTCGTTCGCGGCGGGCACCGCGAGCGTCACGGAGCTGGCCGTGGAGGACACCGGGGCGCGGTAGATGCTCGGGTCACCGCCGGAGTCGTTGAAGAGGAAGCCCAGCTCCGTGCTGCTCGTCCAACTGGGGAAGCTCTCCTGCACGGTGCTCGCGGTGTAGTCCGTCAGCCGCCGCAGGGCGCCGCCGAGGCCCGAGGCCGTCACGTTGCCCACGAAGATGCGCGTGCTGCCGGAGGACAACCGCCCGTCCAGGGCAATCTGCCGCCCGTCCGGCGAAATCACCGCGCGGTTCGCGATTGCCAGCACCTCGTTGCCCAGCCGCACGTAGCTGGGGCTGCCGCCGCCCACCGGCACGAACGCGAGCTGGTCGAACTGGAAGGAGTTGGTGCCCGCGGGCGCCACCACCGTGTTCCCGCTGGGGAAGAAGGACGGCGCGCCGTAGGCGATGGTGGTGCCGGGCGTCAGCTCCACGAAGCCGCTGCCATCCGCCGCGATGCGGCCCAGCGAGCTCTGCGACCCCGAGCCCCGGTCGAACGCGAACACGATGGTGCGCCCATCCGGGCTGAAGGTGGGGCCGCGGAAGTTGGTGCAACCGCCGCACGCCGCGTCGTTGCTGCTCAGCAGCGTGGCCACCGGCCCGCCCGTGGTGGGCACCGTCTGGAGGGACGACGTGCTGCCCGAGCGCTGCACGAACACGATGCTGTTGCCGTTCCTGGAGATGGAGGGCGTGAACGCGCCGCCCGCCGTCGTCAGCCGCTGCGGGCTGTTGGGGTCGCCGTCGTCGTCCACCACGTAGACGTTCCGGTCGCCGCGCACGAAGGCGAAGCCCCGGTCGAAGAGGACGTCACCGGCGGTGCCGCCACCTCCAAAGTCCGAGGGCTCGCACGCCCCCAACATCCCCACCGCCACCACACCGCCGAGCCATCGCCGCATGCCCATCATCGCTGTCTCTCCCGCTGTGCCGGCCCTGTCACACGCGCTTCGCGCCCGAACACTACAGGGCGCGCCGGACTGGACGTCAACGCACGCGGAGGCATTCACGCGCGCCCGTGTCGGGGAGCGCGCACGCGCGTTCAGCGGTTGAGGCGGTTCAGTTCGTTGCGGCAGACGTTGCAGGGGCCCAGCGACTTGCGGTCGATGTCCTGCGGGGACTGCGGGAAGAACATCACGCAGCGCGAGTCCTCGCAGTACGACAGGCCGATGAGGTGCCCGGCCTGGTGCACCGCCTCCACCTGCACGCGGCGGCGCAGCGCTTCGCCCTCCGCGCCCTGGCGCAGCCGGAACAGGCTCATCACCGCGACCTGGGACTCCCGGTCCGCCTGCCCGAAGACGAAGGGCGAGTCCGGCTCGAAGAGGTCCGCGTCCGTCACGCCCATCACCAGGTCCTGCGGCGACTCATCCAGCACCGTGCCCAGCCGGCGCATGATGGCGTTGCAGTGGTACTGGCTGCGGTCCTTGTTGAAGGCGTAGGCCGGGGACGACAGCGCCATCCGGCTCACAACCGTGCTGACGCCCAGGTGGGTCGCCAGCGGTTCCTGCAAGGCATTCACGAGCGCGGACGGTGGACTGCCCACGGTGACCAGCAGGAGCGTCTTCTGCGGCATCAGCCCACCGCCTTGTACCTCCGGACGGACATAGACCGCGTCCCCCCGGAGCGGAGTGGCTGGGGCGCAAGGATTCGAACCTTGATAATCAGAGTCAAAGTCTGACGTCCTGCCATTAGACGACGCCCCAGCAGGTTCGCACGCGTACTCGTGGGCCGATACTACGGCACTTTGACGGGCGCGGGAACCCACTCTGACGCTGTCCCCCTCCATCTCCGGCGTCCGGGGGGTGGATCACTCCCCCCGGATGTCGCCTGGGCGGCCTCCGGGGGGGCGGGCTGTCATCCAGCCGACAGGTGGCCCCCCCCTTCAGCCCTTCAGCACGGCCAGGGGCGTGAGCCGCACGCGGGGTGTCACGAGGTCCTCCTCGTCCTCCAGCACCTCGGTGAGGTCCCGGTAGGCGGCGGGGGCCTCCTCCACCAGGGCGTGCGCCCGGCCCGGGTCGAAGACCACGCGGCGCAGGGCGTGGGCCAGGGCGTCCGGGCGGATGCGGGCGCGGGCCTCCGTGCGGGTGAGCACGCGGCCCGCCCCGTGTGAGCAGGAGCGGAAGGCGCGGGGCTCCCCCCGTCCCTCGACGACGTAGGAGGCGGTGCCCATGGAGCCCGGGATGAGCCCCCGGGCCCCCGCGTCCAGCCCCACCGCGCCCTTGCGATGGACCCAGAGCGCGCGGCCGAAGTGCCTTTCGGAGGCGACGTGGTTGTGGTGCACGTCCACGGTGCTCCCCGGGTCCGGGGCCAGGCCCAGCAGGTCCGCCAGCACCGCCAGCGCCCGGACCGCGAGCTGGTCTCGGTTCGCGCGGGCGAAGCGGCACGCCAGGTCCAGGTCATTCACGCACGCCTGGCCCGCTTCGGTGCCGGTGTCGAGCGCGGGCGGCGTGCCCTGTCCGAGCGCCTGGGCCACGCGCTGGTGGTGTTCCCCCACGGCGCCCCCCACGCCCCGCGAGCCGGAGTGGATGAGCAGCCAGAGGTCCCCTGCCCCGTCGCGGTCCAGCTCCAGGAAGTGGTTGCCCCCGCCGAGCGTGCCCAGGTGGCGCGGCGCCAGCCGCTCCCAGGCATGCGCGAGCTTCTGGGTGGACAGCGGAGGAGCTTCGAGCCCGGGCGGCAGGGGCAGGCCCCGTCCCCGGTGCACCGCGTCTCCCACCGGGATGACCCGGGCGAGCTGGGACAGCACCCGCTCCAGGTCCGCGCGCGAGAGCGAGGCGGCGGGGAAGGCGAAGCGGTGCGCGCTCACGCCGCAGCCCAGGTCGTTGCCCAGCGCGCCGGGCACGACGTGGGCTTCCGTCGCGAAGACGGTGCCCACCGCCACGCCCGACGCGAGGTGCACGTCCGGCATCACCGCCACGTGCTCCGTGACGTAGGGCTGCGCGGAGAGGCGCTGGAGCTGCTTCAGGGCCGCCGGGGGCACCGTGCGCGCCCAGGCGAGGAGGGGCACCGCGCCCGGTGGAACTCCGAGGACACGGGGCATCATGCGTCACCCCCTTCGCCGGCTTCAGGCTCCGTGCGTGGGGCGGTGCCCACGAGCACGAAGCGCAGGTGCGGGGTGCGCTTGAGGTTCAGGTGCTGCGCGAGCCGCGAGCGCAGGAAGCCCTCCGCCCGGGCGAGGGCCTCCTTCACGGCGGCGGGGTCCGCGTCGTGCGGCAGCGAGTAGCCGACGCGCACGGTGCGGCCTTCGGGGGACAGCTCGCACGACGTCAGCGTGACGCCTTCGAGCCTGGGGTCGGACAGCTCGCCGCGGAAGAGCAGCGAGACGTCCTCGGAGAGGGTGGACTGGACGCGCAGGTGACGCGCGGACGGAGCTTCGGCATGGAACAGCGAGGAGCCCGAGCGCCGGAGGGACGCGCGGGGACGGCGATGCTTGGAAGAGGACATGAATGAAGACGGATTCCTGCTGGCCGTGCCGGAGCACGGCCGGGTGTGCACGCGAACGACACCGCGCGGACACGCCGTCTGGACCTCACGTCGAAGGCGTCCTCCACGGCCGCGACAGCGCTCGGACGGGCGCTGCCTCCGGACGGGAACTGGACGCCGCCGGTGACGCTAGAAGCGCGACCCCGCGGAGCGGACCGAGACCCCCTTGGCGACACGTCCCATGGCACACCTCCCACCGCGCGAATCACCGCGCGGACCGTCCCCCGACGTGGGGGCCTTCCGGGTCCTGACACGGGCGGTGCTGTCCTCTGGTGACCAGCCGCTCCATCCACCAGCCGACGCGCGGCGCCAGTCGGATTGGCGGGAGGGCCGTCCCGGGGCAAGCAGGGGGGAGGAGGCGTCATGGCCGAGACTTTCGACGTGGTGGTGATTGGGGCGGGTCCCGCGGGAGAGAACGCGGGCGCGCGCGCGGCGGCGGGGGGTTTGAAGGTCGCGCTGGTGGAGCACGAGCTGCTGGGCGGCGAGTGCTCCTACTGGGCCTGCATGCCCAGCAAGGCGCTGCTGCACCCCGGCGAGGCGCTGTGGCTCGCGAAGCACACGCCCGGCGTGCGCGAGCTCATCCAGGGCCCGCTCAAGGCGGACGCCGTGCTCAAGCACCGCGACCAGATGGTGTCCGGCTACGACGACAGGTCCCAGGTGAAGTGGGCGGAGGGCGCGAAGCTCACCGTGATGCGCGGCCACGGCCGGCTCACCGGTCCGCGCAAGGTGGCCGTCACCGGCAAGGACGGCAAGGTGCGCGAGCTGGACGTGAAGCAGGCCGTCGTCATCGCCACCGGCAGCAAGCCGCGCCTGCCGGACATCCCGGGCCTCAAGGACTCCAAGCCGTGGGACAACCGCGAGGGCACCGGCGCCAAGGCCGTGCCGGGCCGGCTGGTGGTGCTGGGCGGCGGCGTGGAGGCGGTGGAGCTGGCGCAGGCGTGGCGCGAGCTGGGCTCGGAGGTGACGCTGGTGCAGCGCGGGCCGCGCGTGCTCAAGCGCTTCGAACCCTTCGCGGGCGAGCAGGTGGCCGAGGCGCTGCGCGACTCCGGCGTGCGCGTGTTGCTGGAGACGCAGGCCACCAAGGTGCAGCGCTCCGGCACCCAGGGCGAGTACACCATCACGCTGACCGGCGGGGACACGCTGCGCGCGGACGCGCTGCTCGTCGCCATGGGCCGCACCGCGCGCACGGACGACCTGGGGCTGGACACGGTGGGGCTCAAGCCCGGAGCGTCCATCGAGGTGGATGATCAGCTCCGCGCCACGGGCGTGGACGGCGGCTGGCTGTACGCGTGCGGCGACGCGAACGGCCGCAACCTGCTCACGCACATGGGCAAGTACCAGGCGCGGCTGCTGGGCGACGTCCTGCTGGGCAAGCCCGCGAAGGCGTGGGCGGACGCGAAGGCCACGCCGCAGGTCATCTTCACGCACCCGCAGGTGGGCAGCGTGGGCCTCACCGAGGAGCGGGCGCGCAAGGCGGGCGTGCCGGTGAAGACCGTGCAGTACGCGCTGGGCGACGTGGCCGGCGCGTCCGTCATGGGCAAGGACCTCAAGGGCACCGCCAAGCTGGTGGTGGACGAGCAGCGCCGGGTCATCGTGGGCGCCACGTTCACCGGGCCGGGCGTGGGCGAGATGATCCACGCGGCCACCATCGCCGTCGCGGGCGAGGTGACGCTGGACACGCTCTGGCACGCGGTGCCGTCGTACCCCACCGTGAGCGAGGTGTGGCTGCGGCTGCTGGAAGCCTACGGCCTGTGATTGCGGCGGGGCGCCCCCGCGTGGAATGGTGCGCGCCCCTCCGTGTCCCGGTCCGTGAATGAGCACCGCTGAGCCCGCCCGTCACCGCGCATCCCTGAAGGTGGAGTGGGCGCTGTTGGGGGTGCTCGCCGTGGCGGCCGTGGCGGTGGGGCAACACCCCCGGCGCGGCGCGGACTTCCGCGTCTACCTCACCGCCGCCGAGCGCTTCCGCGAAGGCACGGACCTCTACCGCGCCGAGGACGGCACCATGCCGTTCAAGTACGCGCCGGTCACCGCGCCCCTGTTCCTCCCCTTCACCGCCGTGCCGCCGCGCGCCGCCGTGGCGCTCTGGAACCTGGGCTCCGTGCTCGCGCTCGGCGCCGTGTCCGTGCTCACGCGCCGCGCGGTTCCCAAGACTGGAGAGGCGACGCCGTGGCCGTGGGCTCCGGTGCTCGCCACCGCCGCGCTGCTGCCCGCGTTCTCCTTCGAGTTCTTCTACGGCCAGGTGGACGTCGTGCTGCTGTGGCTGGCGGTGCTCGCGGCCGTGGGCGCCGAGCGGGGCCGGACGTGGGGCCCTGGCGCGGCCTTCGCCGTGGCGTGTCTGCTCAAGCCTCCGGCCGCGCTCCTGGGGTTGTTCTTCCTGGCGCGCCGGCACTGGCGCGTGGTGGGGACCACCGCCCTCTTCGGCGTCCTGCTGGTGCTGCCCACGCTGGGCCGCTACGGGTGGGCGGGCACGCTGTCACAGATGCGTGACTGGACGGAGACCCTGGCGCGCACCACGCCGCCCTGGGCGCTGGGCCACAACCCGCAGGGCCTGCCCACGCTGCTGCTGTCGCTGGTGCTGCCTCCGGAGTCCATCCCTCCCGCGGGCGCGATGACCGCGGCGCAGGTCGTGGCGCTGGGGCTGTTCATCGGTGCGCTCGTGTGGGCGCGGCCCGGTCCGGTGGAGCTGCTCGCGTTCTGCTGCCTGGGCGTCACGCTCTTGTCACCGTTGGCGTGGCGCGCGAACTACCTGCTCGCCTGGCCGGTGATCCGCGCGGCGCTGGAGGGGCGCTCGCGGCTGGGACAGGCGTGCGTGGCCTTCGTGGCCCTCATCGGCATGGTCGTGTCCGACGCGGTGTTGGGAGCGGACCCGGCCCGGCGCGTGCTGCTCCTCCGGCCGTTCGCGGTGGCGTACGCCGCGCTGCTGATCGCGCTGTTGTGGCAGACGCGGCGCCACGGGACGCCCACGGCGGTGCTTTCCGACAAGACCGTGACCCACCTGCCGCGCGGATTTTTGAACGCTCGCGGTTCGTGACCCAATCGAGACATCGCCGGGGGCAAAGTGTCACGGAGCCTGAACCTTCGTGACACACGGTGTCGCTATATGCGTCCCCGTCATGTTCGAAACGTTCGACAGCGCCTCCAGCGCCCCCGCCGCCCGGCGGTTCGCGCTCTCCACCACCGCGTCGGTCGCCGTCTTCGGACTCATCGCCGTGGCGGCGATGACCGCGGCCAACACGGTGAAGGAAGTCATCCAGGAGAAGAAGGTGGACGTCGTCTTCCGTCCCCCTCCCCCTCCGCCGCCTCCCGTCGTGGAGGCGAAGCCGCCGCCCCCGCCGCCGCCTCCCGTCGCGAAGCCGCCGCCCCGCGCCGCGCCGCCTGTCGCGAAGGCCGCGCCTCCGCCCGCGGCGGTGCCCACCGTCGCGCCCGCGCCGCTGAAGGCCCCGGACGCGGTGCCGCTCGACAAGCCGCCCGAGGCTGAGAAGGAGATCGTCGCCGCGGCGCCCATGGCCGTGGGTGGCACGGGCACGCTCGTCCCTGGCGGTGTGGTGGGTGGCACCGGCAGCGGCGAGGGCATGGCCATTGGCGGTGGCCGCGCGCAGCCCATCAACCTCCCGGAGACGGGGACGCCGCCGGAGCCGCTGGCCGCGAACCTCATCCCCGAGTACCCCGCCGACGCCCGCTCCAAGGGGCTGGAGGGGCTGGTCATCCTCAAGGGCGTCGTCGAGGTCGACGGCCGCGTCACCGGCCTCAAGGTGATGCGCGGCGATGAGCCCTTCGCCAGCGCCGCGCTGGCCGCCGTGCGCACGTGGCGCTTCAAGCCCGCCGTCGTGTCGGGTCAGCCCACCGCCGTCTTCCGCATCTTCAAGGTCCCGTTCCGCCTCAAGTCCTGACGCCTTCCTCCCCCTTCGGAGAGCCATCGCCATGAACTTCAATCTCAAGGAAATCTACGCGCACATGGGCGTCTTCGCCCTGGGCATCGCCTGGACGCTGATCGCCTTCGCGGTCGCGTCGCTGGCGGTGTTCTTCGAGCGCCTCTTCGTCTTCTTCCGCTCGCGCGCCGCGTCCCGCCAGTTCGCGGGCCGCGCCGGTCCGCTGCTCGCGCAGCAGCAGCACGACGCGCTGGTGAAGGAGGCGGACGGCAACAAGAGCAGCCACCTGGCGATGATGCTCGGCGGCGGCATGAAGACGTTCCTCGCGAAGTCGCGGGCTCCGGCCGGGAAGCTGGGCGCGGTGGAGCTCACGCGGCGCGACCTGGTGCGCATCAACGAGCGCATCACCGCGGACGTGCGCCGGGGCATGTCCGTGCTGGCCACGGTGGGCTCGGTGGCGCCGTTCGTCGGGCTGCTCGGCACGGTGGTGGGCATCATCGAGGCCTTCGCCGGCATCGCGAAGGAGGGCTCCGGCGGCCTGGGCGCGGTGTCCGCCGGTATCGCGGAGGCGCTCGTCGTCACGGCGCTGGGCCTGCTGGTCGCCATCCCCGCGGTGCTGATGTTCAACTTCCTGTCCACCCGCGCGGACGCGCTGCTCTTGTCCCTGGAGCAGGCCCGCAGCGAGTTCATGGACCACCTGGAGGACATGGCCGGCGACAAGCGCGCGGTGGCGGCCCACGGCGGCTCGCACGGCGCCACGGACGTCGTCTCCACGCGGACCGAGGCGGGCGATGTCGGCCACGCGTAGGAGCCTCACGCCGGAGATGAACGTGACGCCGCTGGTGGACGTGGTGCTCGTCCTCCTGATCATCTTCATGGTCGTCACGCCGCAACTGGAGGCCGGCGCCGCGGTGGACCTGCCCGCGGCGATGAACCCGGACGCGGAGAACAAGAACCTGGAGCCCACCACGGTGAGCCTGGCGGCCAACGGGGCGTTCTACCTGGACCGCCAGCAGCTCAACCGGGACGCGCTGGTGGTGGAGTTGAAGGCGCTGCACCAGGCGAAGCCGGACGCGCCCGTGGTGCTCAAGGCGGACAAGGGCGTGGCGTACGCGCAGGTGCGCGGCGTGTTCAAGGCGATGCAGGACATCGGGTTCCCGGGCATCAGTCTCCAGGTCATCGACCGGAAGAAGCACTGAAGGGGAGGCACGCGCCATGGCTTTCGACGTCGGTGGCAACAAGGGCGGCGGCGTCCGCCCCACGATGAACGTGACGCCGCTGGTGGACGTGGTGCTCGTCCTCCTCATCATCTTCATGGTCGTCACGCCGCTGATGACCAAGAACCTGTGGATGAACGTGCCCGCGAAGCCGGACAAGAAGGAGGAGGCCACGCCTCCGCCTCCGGACGCGAAGCCACCGGTGGTGCTCACGGTGGACAAGGCCGGCACGCTGCGCATCAACCGCGAGGAGGTTCCTCGCGACCAGGTGGTGGCGCGGCTGCAACGGATGCTCAACGCGCGCGCGGACAAGATCGTCTTCTTCGACGCGGGCGACGCGGTGCCGTACGGAAGTGCCATGGAAGTGCTGGACCTGGCGCGGGGCGGGAACATCACCGTCGCCGTGCTGCCGGAACGACTGGCGGACTGACTCCAGGCGCCCCGCGCGCGGCTCCGTGAAGCCGCGCGCGGTTCGTGACGCCGAGTTTTCCCGCCGCCGCCACAGACGTCACAAACCCTTCATCCCAATGCCACGGGCGTCGCGTTGAGTGCGCGTCGCTGTCGGCAAGGAGAGCCGTGTTGTCTTCCTCAAGCTTCGTGCGCGCCTTCGTCGCGTCACTCGTGCTCATCACCCTGCCTGCCTTCGCGCAGGCGCCCGGCGCGGACTCCCCCGCGCCCGCCGCGCCTTCGCCCTCCGCCACCCCGGGCCAGCAGCCGGCCGGGGAGCTTCCGCCCCCGCCGGGCAGCGCGCCCGCGGATCCGTCGCAGGCCGCGCAGCCGGCTCCGGCCGACGGTGCCACTCCCTCCGAGGCCACGGCCTCCGATGAAGCGGCCATGGACGCTGAGGCCCTCACGGAGTCCGCCGCGCCGCCCCCGGGCTTCACCGGCATCTACGGCCGGCTGACGGACGAGGCCAACGGTGAAGGCCTCATCGAGGCCACCGTGAAGGTCGTGACGGGCGCCGGCAAGCAGGCCCTCACCGACCTGGACGGCAACTACCGGCTGGCGCTGCCGCCGGGCAAGTACGACCTGCGCGCCTTCTACGACGTGTACCAGGGCCGCCGCATCACGGGCGTCGTCGTCACCCAGGGCAAGGCCACGAAGCTGGACGTCGCGCTCAGCGCGGACGTGGGCGCGGTGCAGGAGGTCGTCGTCGAGGCCCGCTCCGACCGCCGCGCGGAGGGCGCCCTGCTCCAGGACCGCAAGAAGGCCGCCGCCGTCTCCGACGCCATCAGCGCGCAGGAGATCGCCCGCACGCCGGACTCCAGCGCCGGTGACGCCGTGAAGCGCGTGGTCAGCGCCACCGTGGTGGACGGCCGCTACGTGCTCCTGCGCGGCCTGGGTGGCCGCTACGCCACCACGCTCCTCAACGGCGCGCTCCTGCCCAGCCCGGAGCCGGACGAGCCCAGCGTGCCGCTGGACCTGTTCCCCACCAGCCTGCTCGCCAACCTCAACGTCGTGAAGAGCTACACGCCGGACCTGCCGGGCACCTTCGGCGGCGGCACGCTGCTCATCGAGACCAACACCTACCCCTCCCAGTTCGAGTTCAAGCCGCGCCTCACCCTGGGCGGCGACACCGTCACCACCTTCCGCGAGCGCAACGCGCAGGCGCAGGGCGGCTTCGGTGAGACGCTGGGCTTCGCCTCCTCCGACCGCTCCCTGCCCTCCGCGCTCCCCCGCGACCACCGCCTGGGCGCGGGCGGCGAGTCCGCGCAGCAGTTGGAGAGCCAGTGGGAGAGCTTCTCCAACATCTGGGAGAGGCGCACCACGCGCGCCGCCCCCAACCTGGGCCTGGGCGCGTCCCTGGGTGACACGCTGCGCTTCGGCAACCAGCGCCTGGGCTACCTGGCCACCGTCAACTACGGCCACCGCGACGGCGTGCAGACGGGGGACTTCGCCCGCGCCGCCCGCGACGAGTCCGGCAGCCTCATCTCCCAGGACGTCGCGCGCACCACGCAGGGCTTCTCCACCGCGAACCTCAGCGGCCTGGCCAGCGTGGGCTACCAGTTCGACCGCGACAACGAGCTGACCCTCTTCAGCCTCTACACGCGCGGCACCGACACGCGCACGTACACCGCCAACGGCAACAACAACGTGCGCGGTGACACCTACGCCAGCACCCGCCTCCAGTTCATCACCCGCGCGCTGTCCTTCACGCAGCTTCGCGGCTTCCACCGCCTGGGCCTCCTGGGCGACTCGGAGGTGGACTGGCAGGCCAACGTCTCCCGCGTGGACCGCGACGAGCCCGACACGCGCGACACGCTCTACAGCGCCGCCCTCAGCACCCCGGACGCGCAGCTCTCCTTCCCCAACCAGCCCAACAGCGGCGAGCGCTTCTTCGCGGAGCTGGGCGAGACGTCCACCGGCGGCAGCCTCAACCTCACCCTGCCCTTCACCTCCGATTTGCGCGTGAAGGTGGGCGGCCTCACCCAGGTGTCCTTCCGGGACTTCAACGCGCGCCGCTTCCGCTACCTGCTCACCGACGAGCCGGTGGACCGCACCCAGTCCCCCGAGCAGCTCTTCTCGCCGGACAACGTGGGCACCTCCATCACCGTGCGCGAGACGACGCGCGCGGATGACGCCTACAACGCCTTCCTGGGCATCTACGCCGGCTACGTGTCCGCGGACTACAAGCCCGTGGAGCCGCTGCGCCTGGTGGGCGGCGTGCGCCTGGAGGCGTCCAACCAGCAACTGACGCTCAAGGACCCGTTCACCGGCGTGGAGAGCGACAACGGCGGCGCGGACCAGCGCTACCTGGACGTGCTCCCGTCGCTCAACGCGACCTACGCGCTGGCTCCGGAGGTGAACCTGCGCGCGGGCTACAGCTACACGCTGGCGCGGCCCACCTTCCGCGAGCTGGCGCCGTTCATCTTCTTCGACTTCGTGCGCCGCCGGAACGTGTCCGGCAACCCCGACCTGCTGGAGACGCGCATCCACAACGTGGACGTGCGCGCCGAGTGGTTCGTCGGTGAGAACGACGTGCTGGCCGCGAGCGCCTTCTACAAGCGCTTCCAGAACCCCATCGAGCGCGTCATCCGCAACCCGGACTCGGGCGACCTGGGCTTCGAGAACGCCGCGGGCGCGGACAGCTACGGCGTGGAGCTGGAGGCGCGCACGTCGCTGGCGCGCTTCAGCCCCGCGCTGCGCCCGGTGCGCGTGGGCGCGAACCTGACGCTCATCCAGTCACGGGTGGACCTGGGTGACGCCGCGCTGGGCGCGCAGACGAACAAGGACCGCCCGCTCCAGGGCCAGTCCCCCTACGTGGTCAACGTGAACGTGGGCTACGAGCGGCCGGAGAGCGGCACGGAGGTGGCCGTGCTCTACAACGTGTACGGCCAGCGCATCAGCGAGGTCGGCGTGCAGGGCCTGCCGGACGTGTACGAGCGGCCCTTCCACCGCGTGGACCTCAGCCTCACGCAGAAGCTCGGCGCGACGCAGTTGAAGCTGACCGCCGCGAACCTCCTCAACGCGTCCGTCACCCTCCGCCAGGGGGACGTGACGGTGCAGACGTACAAGCCCGGCGTGGCGTTCACCGCGTCGCTCGGCTGGGCCCTGTAGCTCCTCCCATTTCCCCTGAAAGGACGCACCGACATGAAGAGCCTCTTTGCCTCCGTCCTCACGCTGTCCGGCCTCGCGCTGCTCTCCGGCTGCGGCGACGATGAGCCCAACAACACCCCGGACGGCGGCGGGGATCCGCAGGCCACCGCGCAGGACGTGTCCGGCAGCATCCAGGGCGACACGACGTGGAAGGCCGGCACGACGTACACCCTGAAGGACTACGTGTTCGTGGAGAGCGGCACGCTCACCATCGAGCCGGGCGTCACCATCCTGGGCGAGCAGGGCAGCGCGCTGGTCATCACGCGCGAGGCGAAGCTGAACGCGGTGGGCACGGCGGAGAAGCCCATCGTCTTCACCAGCGCGCAGCCCGCGGGCACGCGCGCGGCCGGTGACTGGGGCGGCGTGGTGCTGCTGGGCAAGGCGCGCATCAACGTGGCCGGCGGCGAGAACACCATCGAGGGCTTCTTCGCCACCAGCGGCGACACGCGCACGAAGTACGGCGGCCAGGACGACGCGCACGACTGCGGCAAGCTGAAGTACGCGCGCATCGAGTTCGCGGGCTACGAGCTGGCCGAGGACAACGAGCTCAACGGCCTGACGACGGGCGCGTGCGGCAGCGCGACGGACATCGACTACGTGCAGGTGCACAAGGGCGCCGACGACGGCGTGGAGATGTTCGGCGGCACGGCGGGCCTGAAGCACATCGTCATCAGCCAGCCGGACGACGACGGCCTGGACTACGACCTGGGCTGGCGCGGCAAGGTGCAGTTCCTGGTGGTGCAGCAGAACGCCGTCGTGGGCAACCGCGGCATCGAGGCGTCCGGCAACAAGAACGACAACGCCGCGCAGCCGCACACGGTGCCGGAGATCTGGAACGCGACGTTCATCGGCTCCGGCCGCGCGGCGGGCACGACGCCGGCGCAGGAGGGCCTGGTGTTCAACACGGGCGCGGGCGGCCTGCTGCGCAACGTCATCGTGGCGAACTTCGCGGACAAGGCGGTCGACGTGGACGGCACGGCGTCCGCGGCGCTGTGGAACGCGGCCACCCCGGAGCTCTCCCTCCAGAACACGTTCTTCTGGAACAACAAGGGCGACACGGTCTCCATCCCGAACGCGCCGAACCCGAAGAAGGACGCGTCGGGCGCGGTGACGGATCCGGACGTGAGCAAGTTCGCGGAGGCGGAGAAGGTGCTGGCCACGGGCCTGAACAACAAGGTCGTGGACGCGCAGTTGACGGCGGCGACGAACCTGGAGGCCCCGGACTTCGCCCCGGCGGCGGGCTCCCCGGCGCTGAACCCGGACAACGCGGCCACCCCGGGCGCGGGCTTCGACACCAGCGCGCGCTTCGTCGGCGCGGTGGGCACCAGCAACTGGCTGGCCGGCTGGACTGCGTTCCCGAAGAACTAGCCCTTCGGTGAACACAGGACCGCGTGCTCCCGGCAACGCCGTCCGGGGGCACGCGGTCTTCTTCTTCGCGGGCTACGACTGGAGGCTCGCCGGCGCCTCGTCCTGCGCGGAGTCCGGGCCGCTGCCGTCCGTGAAGAGGTTGGCCACCGGGCGCAGCTTGGGGGGACGGCCGCGGCGGCGCGGGGCGTTGTCGTCGTTGCCCGGCGCGGCTCCCACCGGCTCCACCTGCGCCTGGCCGCCCTTGCGCACCGGACGCGGCAGGTGGATGGCCTCCAGCTTCGCGCCCAGCTCCCCGTCGTCCTCCGCGAACACCTTCGCGTACGCCAGCGCGCGCTGGCCCTTCTGGAGCAGCGACTCCTGGCTCTCGTTCAGCGCCTGCCTCGCCGCGTCCAGCGCCGCCTGCGCCCGGGCCACCGCCTCCGCCTTCTCTCGCACGTGCGCCGCGGACTCGCCCAGCACCGCCGTGTCCACGTCCGGGAACTTCACGTCCGCCAGGTCCGTGGCGAACAGCTCGAGCAGCGCGCGCAGCGCGGGGGAGATGGAATCGTTCTCGGGGGTTTCGAACATGGACAGGCCTCCTCACAAGGCGTCGTTGGATGGCGCCTATCTGCCCAGATGTTCAGTGTCCTTTCAAGGGGGTCTGCTAAACGGCCGGAAAGTCGGCGCTGATCAATCCACCCGCACCAGTCCCACCCCTCGCACCCCCGCCGACGGATCCACGTCCACCGCCAGGAAGTGCCGGCCCACCCCGTCGAAGCGCTCCGGGATGGCCCCGCCGCCTCCGGAGATGAACGCCGGGATGCCCGCGTTGGAGAACGAGTAGTAGCTGTGGATGTGGCCGTAGAGCGTCAGGTCCACCCCCGCCCGCGCCATCTTCCCCACCAGCCCCGCCGCCTCGTTGCGCACCGCGAAGCCTCCGCCCCGGACGCCAATCGGATCCAACGGCGGGATGTGCATCGCCACCACGTGCACCGCGTCGCGCGCCTCCTCCAGCCAGCCGTCCAGCGCCTCCTCCACCAGCGGATCCACCGTGCTGCTGCCGGAGTCCACCAGGCTGAAGTGCACGCCGTGGAAGGTGAAGTGCTGGCTGCCCCGGCCCACCAGCCGCTGGTACTCGCGCGCGTCGTCCGTGAAGGTCTCGTGGTTGCCCAGCGTCGCGTACAGCGGAATCCGCGAGTCCGCCTCCAGCCGCTGCTGGAACTCCTCCAGTTGCTCGCGCGTCCCGAACTCCGTCAGGTCCCCCGCGAAGAAGATGAAGCGCAACGAGGGGTCCTCGTTCAGCTTCGCGTAGATGTCCCCCACCTTCGACAGCGCCTCCTGCACGTCCGCCAGCGCCGCGAACCGGAACGGCTGCCGCGCGTCCCAGTCCGGCGGCGCCACCGTCAGCCGCATCTCCGTCCCGGGCCGCAGGGCCACGCGCCACGCCTTCACCGTCGGGTGCGCGTCCGGCATCGCCACCACGTCCAGCGGAGAGCCCGCTGCGTCCACGGCGTCCAGCACCGCGTCCGGCATCGCGTTGTGCACCATCAACAGCCAGTCCGTCCGCGCCTCCGCGCCCGCGGTGACGCGCGTGGTGAACACCGGCGCCTGCCCCCACAGCTCCAGCGTCCCCGACGCCAGCGTCCGCACCGACGCGAGCCCGCCCTCCACCTCCACCTTCAGCGCGTCCGCCTCCGCCTGCCCCACGCGCGTGTCCCGCACCGCGCGGTCCTCGCCGGGGCGCGTGCAGCCCGTGGACAGCAGCGCCGCCGTCAGCCCCATCACTCCCAGGGCGCGCCGGGACCGCGTGGATCCGCGCCCCGCGCCTCCGAGCGTCCGCCCCGCCTCACGCGCGCCCACCGCGCCCTCACGCGTCCCGCTCACGTGTCACCTCCCACCGCGTACACCAGCGACAGCCGCCCCATCAGCGCGCCCCCCGCCTGCGCCTCCGCCGCCACGCCCCAGCGCTCCGTCAGCAGCACGCGCCCCTTCAGACCGAACGACCCCACCATGCCACCGCCCCGGCCCCGCAGCCCTCCCACCAGCCCGTCCTTGCGGTGGTCGTAGAAGAGCACTGCCTCGCCCCTCAGCGGCCCGCCCCGCCCCAGCCACACGCCGTAACCGAACGTGTAGAGCAACTGGCCATACAGGTTGTCGTCCTCCACGCGCCCCGGGTAGCTGTAGGCCTGCGCGGACAGCCCCACGCCGCCCTCCACGAACGCGCCCGCGAAGCGCGGCCCGAAGCGCTCCATCGCGTAGCGGCCCTTGAGAGACACCTCGCCGCCTCCCAGCGTGAAGCCCTCCGTCGGGTAGCGGTGGTAGGTCGCGACGCCCTCCACGTCCAACGCCGTCCCGTCCCCCAGCCCCAGCGTCCGCTCCGGCGCGCCCCACAGCCGGTACGCCACGCCCGCGCGGATCAACGCGTTGCCTTCCTCCGGCGCCAGCCGCGCGGAGGCCTGGAGCCGCACCTTCGACAGGCGCGCCACCGCGTCCAGCGCGAAGAAGTTCCGGTAGTCCGCCGAGGCGTCGTGCACGTACTGGTAGCCCAGGTCCAGCTCCAGCGGCGGCAGCGTGTCCGGCACCCGCCCCGGGTCGAACGCCGGCGACGTCACCGCGTACAGGTTCGCCAGCATCGACAGCGAGAACACCCCCGCCCCCGTCAGCGTCACCGCGTACAGCGGCCCGATGGTCTTCCGCGACGCGCCCGTCAACGCGATGGGCACCAGCCCCGCGGCGATGAGCCCCAGCCCCGTCGCCTCCGCCGCGAACAGCCCCCGCGCCGTCACGGGGTCCCCCGCCGCCCACGCCCCCAGCCCGTGCAGCAGCAACCCCGGCACCACCGCGACCGCCACCGGCAGCGGCTTGAACGGCGGCCTCGGCGCGTCCTCCGTCAGGCGCACGCGCGGCTCCGACACCCGGCCGCCCTCCGGGGCCTCCGGCGCCACCACCGGACCGGACTCCGCCGCGGACGCCGTGGGCACCGGCCGGGGCCCCTCCTCCGTCAGCACCCGGGCCATCACCTCCGGCGGCACCACCGACGCGTCCGAACCCCGGCGCTTCGGCACGTCCCGGGGGATGTCGCTTCCGCCCAGCTCGGGGCCGCTCGCCAGCAGCTCGAAGGCGGACCGCCAGCCGCCGCCGTCCTGCGCCCGCGCGGCCCCCGAGGCCAGCCAGAGCCCCAGCACCACCGCGAAGGTGGCTCGCGCACTCCACACCGGGCGCCCATACCCCATGGCCGTCGTCTCGCTTCCCTGGGAGCGGCCTTCCACCCCTCCCACCCGGCCCGAGGCCCGGAATGGCGCAGGAGATAACCCCGCCCCCGGAATGCGCTGAACGAAGCAGCGTGAAGAAGTGTGAACCGGCGCAACAGTCCGCCTCACGCCCCCCGCACTCCCCACCTGGGACATCGCGTCACTTCCGAGGGCCTTTCCGACCCACCAGGACGCCCACGCCGGCCCGGGCAGCACCCGGAGCGAAATCTTCGCATGCCATGCGAGCGCGCCCGGGACTTTCAATGGAAGACGAGTATGCTGGGCCTTCCCCAATCCCGGCCCCGCCTCCCGCCCGTGGCAGAACCCAGTCCCCAGCAATTCGGCAAGTACGTCCTGGTCTCCAAGCTTGCCGCGGGGGGCATGGCGGTCACCTACCGCGCGCGCATGACGGGCGCGATGGGCGTCACCAAGCCCTGCGTCATCAAGCAGATCCTCCCGCACTTCGTGGACGACCACGACTTCGTGGAGATGTTCATCAGCGAGGCGCGCCTGGTGGCGGGCCTGACGCACGGGAACATCGCGCAGATCTTCGACTTCGGTGAGGTGGACGGGCAGTACTTCATCGCCATGGAGCTGGTGCACGGCCAGCCCCTGTCGAAGGTGCTGCGGCGCGCGGCGCGCGCGGGCGTCGGGTACTTCCCGCAGCCGCTGGCGCTGCACATCGCCAGCAAGCTGTGCGAGGGCCTGGACTACGCGCACCGCCACGTGGGCGAGGACGGCCAGCCGCTGGGCCTGGTCCACCGCGACGTGTCCCCGGACAACGTCCTCATCTCCTACGAGGGCGAGGTCAAGGTCATCGACTTCGGCATCGCCAAGGCCACGAGCGCCGTGGAGGCCCGGACGTCTCCGGGCACGCTCAAGGGCAAGTACCCGTACTTCTCCCCGGAGCAGGCGCAGGGCCGGCAGGACCTGGACGCGCGCACGGACGTGTACGCGGCGGGCGTGGTCCTCTACGAGATGCTCTGCGGCCGGCGCCCCTTCGAGGGCGAGTTCGTCACCGTGCTGCCCCGCATCATCACCGGCGACTGCCTGCCCCCGTCCGCCATCAACCCGGCCATCGGCGAGGACCTGGAGAGCATCGTCGCGCACGCCATGGCGGTGGACCGCGAGGCGCGCTACCAGACGGCGAAGGACCTGAGCGAGTCCGCGGTGGAGCTGCTCTACCGGGACACGCCGCGCTTCACGCCCACGATGCTGAGCCAGCTCATGACGTACCTCTTCGCGGAGGAGCTGGCCGCCGAGGGACGCAAGGTGGAGCTGCCGCCCGGCTTCAAGGAGCAACTGGCCGCGTGGCAGTCGCCGTCGTCGGAGCCTTCGCAGGGCCGCGCGCGGATGCCGTCCAGCAACGGCCGGTCATCCAGCCCCGGCAGCCCCGGCGTGGCCCGCGCGTCCAGCCCGGGCGTGGCGCGGCCCTCCAGCCCCGGCGTGCGCGCCTCCGGCAGCGCGCCCGGCCTGCGCCCCTCGACGGATGGCGCCCCGCGCCGCTCGGCCACCCAGGCCACCGCCGTGCGCAAGAGCACCACGGGCGCGCGCCGCGTGACGCCGGGGGGCACCCGCGAGAACACCGGCACCGGCCGCCGCCCCCTGCCGCCCGAGCTCGCCGCCGAGCCGGACACCGACGGGGGCACGGAGCCCACGGCGATGCCCCGGCTGCCCACGCTGGCCGCGCCGCACGACACGCCGGTGGAGACGGCCATCGCGCCCGAGCCCCGGGAGGCGCCCGAGGCGCCCGAGCCGGAGGAGAAGCCGGCCCCGCGCGCCCGCACCACCGCGGACGACGCGCGCGAGAAGCTGGCCGCCGAGGCCGCCGAGCGCGAGCAGAAGCGCACGAAGCAGGTGCGCCAGTTGAGCATGGTGGTGTTCGGCCTCACCGGCGTGCTGCTCGTCATCGGCCTGCTGTTCCACTTCCTGTCCCCGGCCGAGGAGGGCGAGGTCTCCAACGAGCCCGTCGTCCTGTGGATCACCTCCAAGCCGGAGGGGGCCGCCGTCGTCGTCAACGGCCGGCCGGTGGGGACCACGCCCAACCGCATCATCGGCGCGGATCAACGGACGTCCCACACCATCGTCGTCACCAAGCCGGGCTACCGCGCCTGGACGCGGCGCTTCACGCCCAACCAGTCGGAGTTCCACCTCAAGGCGGAGCTGGAGGTGGCGCCCGGCACCACGCAGATGGCGTCGGAGATCCCCACCTCCACCGCGCTCGACGCGGGCGCCCCGGACGCGGGCACGGGCGCCATCGCCGCCGCCGCCGTGGACCCTGGCGCGGACGCGGGCAGCGCCCTGGATGTGGACGGAGGCCTGGCCTCCGCGGACGCGGGCACGGGGGCCGCCGTGGCCACCGGGTCCGACGCGGATCCGCTGGCGAACGACAAGGACCGCGAGATGCGGCGCATGGACTACCCCACGCGCCTGCTGGTGCTGCGGCCCATGTACAACGCGCTGCCGCTGCCCGAGTACCCCACGGCCACCATCGACGTGTCGCCCGGCGCCGCCTACTCCGTGTGGACCGAGGGCAGCGCGGCGTTCGCGGAGGGCGACGGCACCGCGTCCGGCACGCTCGTCTACTACGCGGAGGGCGACCTGCCGGCGGACAACGCCGTGGGCTTCGTCAGCAGCGCGCCGCGCACCATCAAGGGCGCGAAGAAGCTCCACTTCTTCGCCCTGGACGACACCGGCCCCGAGGACAACCGGGGCTCCATCCGCGTGCACCTGCGGCAGTCCGCGTACATCCCGCCCCGCTCCGTGATGTTCGAGCCGGAGAAGAACGCGCTGAACGTGAAGCCCCAGCACCAGATGCTGCTGCGCGGCCTCAACCCCCGCTCCACCTACGCCTTCACCGTGCGCGACGACTTCGCGGAGGTGCGCTCCGGCGCCCTGGGCCGCGTGCACACGGTGCTGTGCGTGGAGAAGGGTCCCCAGGCCGGGTCCGTGCGCGGCACGCACCGCCTCTTCGAGACGGGCAAGCGCTACCAGGTGTCCGGCGTGCAGGACCTCCGCTGCCTCTTCCCGGACCTGCAGTTGGGGGACAACCAGGGCGCGCTCGACTTCGACATCGTCGACGTGACGAACATGTCCCGCAAGGAGCGCGCGGAGGCGCTGCGCGGCGCCAAGCGCTCCGAGCGGTAGCGGACGGGCACGCGGGCCCACGCCCGGGAGCACGTCCAGCAGGCGGGCGTCTGATCCACTCCCCGTGCCGCCCTGACGCGCTGCTCCCGCGCGAGGGGGCAGTGCCTACCCTCACGGACATCCACTTCTTCTCTTCTGGAGTCCGTCCATGATGCCCGTCCTGTCCTCCACCGGCCTGGTGCTGCACAACCTGGGGCTCGCCGCCGGGTTCGGCGGTTCGCTCTTCGGCAAGGTGGCCCTCAACCCCGCGGTGAAGGTGATTGGCTCCCACGCGGAGCGAGGTCAGGTGGTGAACGCCGCGTGGAACGGCTTCAACATCGTCAACGCCGCGTCCGTGGGGCTGGCGGCCATCACCTGGCTGGTGGGCCGCTCGCGGCTGACGGGCCGGGAGATTGACCGCACCACGCGCGGGCTCGTCATCGCGAAGGACGTGCTGCTGGGCGCCACCGTGGCGCTGGGCGCGGCCAACATCTTCGGCGGGGCCTACCTGGCGAAGCAGGCGCCGGAGGGCGCCGTCCCGGTGGAGACGGGCCTGACGCCCACCGTGGGCACGCCGGAGAAGGCCGCGAAGACGATGCGGGCGCTGGACGCGGGCGGCATCGCGAACCTCGCCGCCATGGCGGGCGTCATCGGCATCACGGCCATCCTCAACATGCGCGCGGGGGCGTCCTCGCGCTGGTCACTGGTCGCCAGGTTCCTTCCGTAAGGGCTCACGGGGGCCGCCACGCTTCACCCGCGGCCCGGCTCGATGAGGATGGGAAGGGCACGTGGGCGCGGAGCCGGAAAAACGGCACCGGGCCCACGGGTCTTTCTGCCGCTCAGATGTCCAGGTTCTGCACGTCCAGCGCGTTGCGCTCGATGAACTCGCGGCGCGGCTCCACCGCCTCGCCCATGAGCAGCGAGAAGATGTCGTCGCTCTCCACCGCGTCCTCCACCCGCACCTGGAGCAGCGTGCGCGTGTTGGGGTTCATGGTGGTCTCCCAGAGCTGCTCCGGGTTCATCTCACCCAGACCCTTGTAGCGCTGCAGGCCCAGGCCCTTCTGCGCGTCCTTGCGGACCGCGGCCAGCACCTCCTGCACGGAGAACGCGGAGACCTCGCCCGCGTCCACCTGGACCAGGTAGGGCGCCTTGCCCAGCGAGTGGAACACCTCGCGCAGGGCGACGAGCTCCAGGTACTCCGGCGAGGACAGGTACGCGTGGTCGAACACGGACTCGCGCATGGAGCCGTTCACGTCCGTCACCACCACCAGCCGCTTGGACGCGTGCTCCGAGTCCTGCTCCAGCCGCGTGGACAGCCGGCCCACCACCTCCGGCATGCGCCGCAGGCAGTACTCGCGCATGGCGCCCAGCTCCGCCTCCACCGCGGCCTCGTCCGTGAGCAGGTCCGCGCGCAGGTTGGTGGCCTGCACCAGCGCGTCCACGATGCGCGCGTCGCGGCGCTTGGCCTGCTTCTCCAGCCGCTCCTCGTAGGTGATGACCTTCTCCAGGAGCGCCTTGAAGTCGCTGCCGCCCAGCTCCCCCGCGGGCGTCTTCACCCGGCAGTGCTCCGCGGCGATGCGCAGCAGGTACTCGTTGAGGGCGCGCTCGTCCTTGACGTAGCTGTCCTTCTTGTTGCGCGTGACTTTGTAGAGCGGCGGCTGCGCGATGTAGACGTAGCCCCGGTCGATGAGCTCGCGCATCTGCCGGTAGAAGAACGTGAGCAGCAGCGTGCGGATGTGGCTGCCGTCCACGTCCGCGTCCGTCATCAGGATGATGCGGTGGTAGCGCGCCTTCTCCGGGTCGTAGTCCTCCGCCCCGATGCCCGTGCCCAGCGCGGTGATGAGCGTGACGATCTCCGCGCTGGTGAGCATCTTCTCGAAGCGCGCCTTCTCCACGTTCAGGATCTTTCCGCGCAGCGGGAGGATGGCCTGGTTGCGCCGGTCCCGGCCCTGCTTCGCGGAGCCACCTGCGGAGTCGCCCTCCACGATGTACAGCTCGCTCTCGTGCGGGTCGCGGCTCTGGCAGTCCGCGAGCTTGCCGGGCAGGCCGCCGCCGTCCAGCACGCCCTTGCGGCGCACCGTCTCACGCGCCTTGCGCGCGGCGATGCGGGCGCGGCACGCGTCGCCAATCTTCACCACGACCTTCTTGGCGAGCGGCGGGTTCTCCTCCAGGAAGGTGGCGAGCTGGTCGTTCACCATCTGCTCGACCAGGCCCTTCACCTCGCTGTTGCCCAGCTTCGTCTTCGTCTGGCCCTCGAACTGGGGGTTGGAGAGCTTCACGGAGATGACCGCGGACAGGCCCTCACGCGCGTCCTCGCCGGTGGGCGTCTCCTTCAGGTCCTTCCACAGGCCGCCCTTCTCCGCGTAGCTGTTGAGCGTGCGCGTGAGCGCGGCCTTGAAGCCGGACAGGTGGCTGCCGCCCTCGTGGGTGTTGATGTTGTTGGCGAAGGTGAAGATGCGCTCGTCGTAGCCATCGTTCCACTGCATGGCGATTTCGAGCGACACGCCCTCGCGCTCCGACTTGATGTAGACGGGCTTGTCGTGCAGCGCCTCCTTCGCCTTGTTGAGGTACTCCACGAAGGAGGAGATGCCGCCGTCGAACTTGAAGTCGTGCTCCTTCTGGGTGCGCTCGTCGCGGATGGTGATGTGCAGGCCCGCGTTGAGGAACGCGAGCTCGCGCAGGCGCTGGCTGAGCGTCTCGAAGTTGAAGTCCACCGTCTCCATCACCGTGGAGTCCGGCTTGAAGTGGATGGTCGTGCCGCGCTTGTCCGTGGTGCCCACCTCCTGGGGCGAACCGTTGGACACGCCGCGCGCGTACGACTGCTCGTAGACCTTGCCGGCGCGCTGGACGCGGACCTTGAACCACTCCGACAGGAAGTTCACGCAGGTGACGCCCACGCCGTGCAGGCCGCCGGAGACCTTGTACGCGCCGTTGCCGAACTTGCTGCCGGCGTGCAGCTCCGTGAGCACGACCTCCAGCGTGTCCTTGCCCTTGAACTTGGGGTCCGGGTGCGGGCCCACGGGGATGCCGCGGCCGTTGTCCTGGACGCTGAGCGAGCCGTCGACGTGGATGATCACGTCGATGTCCGTGCAGTGGCCGGCCAGGGCCTCGTCCACGGAGTTGTCGACGACCTCGTACACGAGCTTGTGGAGCCCGTAGGTCATCGTGTCGCCAATGTACATGCCGGGGCGCTTGCGGACGGCCTCCAGCCCTTCGAGCTTGGTGATGGCGTCCGTCCCATACTCGGCGGGCGGCGCGGCCGGCGCGACACCGGTAGCGGGGGTCTTTTCCATGTGAAGCGTGTCCTTGGGAAAGGCTGCCGTTGCGACAGGGCTCAAGCCCGTTGTGCCTACCACCACCGGGCATCCCGGACAAGCTCCGGGAGCCCACGCAAGGCTGCGGAAAGATTCATGAATCAGGCGTCGAAACGCGAGGGCGGGAGGCGGTCCTCCAGCGCCGCGATCAACTCTTCATAAACAGCCTTGCGGGCGAAAAGATGTCGCGTGACGAGCACCCTTCCCTCTTCCTTCAGGAAGAGCCCGAGCACGCTCCCCTTGCGGCCGACCCGGCGCACGGAATCAATCTGGCCCCAGTGCAATTCCAGCGGCTGGCCGCTGAAGGGCCGGGCCACCCGCACGCCGGCGGCGTCCAGGGTGATGCCCCACTCCGCGCGGGGACGCAGGCGGTGGACGGAGACGAGGAAGGTCAGCAGCAGGCCCGCGCTGAGGCCGGCCCGCGCCATGGCGACCAGCCCCCCGCCGCCCCGGTAGTCCGCCAGGGCCCAGGCGGTGAGGACCGCCAGGAGGCACGCGCCCAGGATGAGGGCGATTCGGGTGGGACGCGGATCGAACGAGAAGAAGCGCGGGGTCATGTTGGCGGGCGGGCCCAGAAGGGGTGGAAACCTAACCTCCTGGCGCACGGTGCGCGCGCCCTTTCCTCCAGGGCTGTTCTTTGGCCGTCGTCCCCGTGCCTAGGCTGCCGGCCCGCATGACGGATGCCGAACTCACCTCTCGACTTCACACCAACCTCATCGCCTTCAAGCGCCTGCAAGCCGAGCGCGGCCCGCTGCGCCACCTGCACCTGCCCGGGGTGGACGCGTTCGCGCTCCCCCGCTACCAGGACGCGCACTTCCAGCAGGTCCTCTTCACGGACGCGGACGCGCTGGCGGCGGCGCTGCCGGCCGTCGCGGACTTCTACCGGGGACAGGGGCTCACGCGCTGGCGGGTGACACTGACGCCGGGGCAGCGGGACGCGGCGCGGGTGCTGGGCGCCGCAGGCTACCGGCCGGACTTCACCGTGGTGGCCATGGGGGCGTGGATGCACGAGCTGCCGGACGCGGCGCCCGGGGTGCCGGTGGAGACCGTGGAGGACATGACCGAGCTGGTGGACATCAACGTCCACACCTACGGCCCGAAGTGGCGGGACATCCTCTCCGTGTGGCAGCGGCCGCCCCGCCTGCCGGTGCACACCGTGGTGGCGCGCGAGCATGGCCGGGCGCTGTCCTGCGGGCTGGCGGTGGACGTGGCGGACACGGCGGGCGTGTACCTGGTGGCCACCCACCCGGAGGCCCGGGGGCTGGGGCTCGCGTCGGCGGTGATGCGCGGAATCATCGCCCATGCGCGCCAGCGCGGGTGCACCGCGACGGTGCTCCAGTCCACCCCGGCGGGCCTGCGCGTGTACCGCCACCTGGGCTACCGCGACCTGGGCCCCTGGGAGCACTGGGTGCCCCCAAGGAGGTCCTGACGGGGCGCTGAAGGCGCGCGGACCTCAGCGCAGCGCCTCCAGCTCCTCCAGCGTCTCCAGCACCCGCTGGGGCTCCTCCAGGCCGTGGAGCCGGTCCGCCAGCCCGCGCCCGGCGAGCCGGGCCACGTGCGCCAGCCGCATCAGCCGCGCGCGGCCCACGTGGCCGTCCACCAGCGCCACCACCAGCCGCAGGGGCTGGCCGTCCGGCGCGTCCGTCTTGAGGGGCCGGGCCAGCGTCACCAGCGCCGCCACCGGGGCCGCGCCGGCCACGAACGCGTGCGGCACCGCCACGCCGTTGCCCACCTGGGACGGGGTCTCGACCTCGCGCCGGCGCAGCCCCTCCGCGAGCGCCGCCGCGTCCACGCCGGGCAGGGCCGCCGCCAGCCGCCCGGCCGCCACGTCCAGCGCGTCCTCGTAGTCCCCGCAGGAGAGCTGCACCACCACCCGCTCCGCGCTCAGGAGCGGCGCCAGCGGGGGCACGGGCTCGTCGCCGCGCACCTCGCGCAGGGGGAACTCCGCGTCCAGGAAGGCCCGCACGCGCGCCAACTGGGCGCCGGTGAGCTTCCTGCGCGCGATGTCCAGCAGCAGCGTCCCCGCCGCGGGCACGTCCTCCAGGTAGCCCGCCACGTACGGGCTCACCCGGTTGGCCACGTCCATGAGCAGCCCCGGGGGCACGTCCAGCTCCCGGGCGATGGCCGTCAGCCGCTCCTGCGTGGGCGGCGCGTCCACGCCGTTCTCCACGCGGCTCAGGTACGCGCTGGACACGCCGATGCGCCGGGCCAGGTCGCGCAGGGACAGGCCCGCGTCCACGCGCAACAAACGCAGTGTGGCTCCCAGGTGCATGGCGCTCAGCTCCGCGCGCCGAGCGGCCGCGCCGTCCGCGTCGCGTCCGTCGCCGGGTCCTGCCGCGTCCGGGCCTGCTCCTCCGGGGTCCGGGCCAGCACCGTCGCCGCCTCCGGGTGGCGCACGAGCAGCAGCGAGGCGGGCGCGTCGCGGACGATGCGCTCGCGCTGCACGCCGAACCACCGGTCTTCCAGGCCCCATTCGGTCCCCAGGCCCACCACCACGAGGTCGTAACCCGCCTTCGCCTCCTCCAGCGCCGCCTCCTCCGGAGACGCGTGGCGCACCACCTTGAGCTTCACGGAGGCGCCCTCGTCCGAGGGGAACAGCTCCTCCACCTGCGCGCGGCCCGCGCCCGCGCCCGGGTCCGAGCCCCTGGGAGACGTCACGTGCAGCACCGTCACCTCCGCGCCGGCCTGCTTCACCAGCCGCCGCGCCAGCCCCAGCGCCGCCCGGTCATGCGGGCTGCCCACGAAGGGCACCAGCACCCGGCGCACCTGCGACAGGCCCCGGTCCACCAGCACCGCCACCGTGCCGCCCGCCTCCTGCATCACCTCATGCACCGTGCCGCCCAGCACCGTCTGGCTGAACAGCGGCTTGTGCCAGCCCAGCAGCACCAGGTCCGCGCGCTTCGCCTGCGCCGTGCGGCAGATGTCCCGCGCGGGCTCCGACGACACGAACGACAGCGTGCGCACGGACAGCCCCAGCTTCTCCGCGCGGCCCACCAGGGGCGCCAGCGCGCCGCCGGACGCGGCGGACGGGTCCAGCGCCTCGTCCGCGCGGGCCTTGAGCGCGCGGTCCGGGGACAGGAGGTGCAGCGCGTAGAGGTTCGCCTCGTTGCGCTCGCCCGACAGCGCGCGCGACAGCACCGCCATGCCCGGGCCGGCCTGCCCGTGCGACACGCACAGCAGCACCGTGTACGCGGAGGCCGGCAGCGGCGGCTCCGACACCTGCATCAGCTTTTCGCGCGCCTGCTCCTCCGGCGAATACAGCAGGCGCAGGAACGGCGTGGTCATGAAGGTCGTGACCAGCGCCATGATGACCATCATCGTGAAGAGCGTGGGCGAGATGACGCCCAGGTCCAGGCCCAGGTTGAGCACGATGAGCTCCATCAGGCCGCGCGTGTTCATCAGGATGCCGATGGCGCCCGCCTCCCGCCACCGCAGGCCGGTGAGGCGCGCGGCCACCGCGCTGCCGCCGAACTTGCCCAGGCACGCCAGGACGATGATGGCGCCGCACGTGAGCCACGCCTCCGGCGTGTCCAGGAGCCCCACCTGCGTGCGCAGGCCGCTGAAGGCGAAGAACACGGGCAACAGCAGCACCACGGCCACGTCCTCCAGCTTCTCCGCCAGCGCCGCCGCCAGCCCGCCCTCCTTGGGAATCACCGCGCCGAACATGAAGGCGCCGAAGAGCGAGTGGATGCCGATGTATTCCGTGGTCCACGCGGAGCCGAGCAGCAGCACCAGCGTGATGGCCACCACGTTCTGGGTGAGCCCCTCGCGGTTGGCCACGCGCGCGCCCAGCCGGGCGAGGAACGGCTTCACCAGCAGCAGCATGAAGGCGATGTAGAGCAGCGCGAACACCGTGGTGAGCCCCGCCTGCGCCAGGTCCGACGCGCGCACCAGCGACACCACGAACGCCAGGATGCACCACGCCGTCACGTCATCCACCGCCGCGCACGCGATGGCGATGGCGCCCAGCTTCGACTGCATCAGCCCGCGCTCCGTGAGGATGCGCGCCAGCACCGGGAAGGCCGTGATGCTCATGGACACGCCCATGAACAGCACGAACGAGGAGAACGGCACGTCCGGGCTGGACAGCGACTTGTAGAGCCACAGCGCGCCCGCCACCGCGCCCAGGGCGAACGGGACGACGATGCTGGAGTGGCTGATGGCCACCGACGCGTGACCCCGCCCCTTCAGCAGCTTGGGGTCCAGCTCCAGGCCAATGAGGAACATGAAGAGCACCAGGCCGACCTCGGCCAGCATCTTCAGGAACGGCATGGACTCCGGCGGGAACAGCCAGCGCATCGCGTCCGGCGCCAGCCAGCCCAGCAGCGACGGGCCCAACGCGATGCCCGCCACCACCTCCGCGATGACCAGGGGCTGCCCCAGCCAGCGCGCGCCCCGGCCAATCAGCCGGGACACCGAGATGATGACGATGAGTTGGACCAGGAGCTGGGCGAGCATGTGGGGATTCATCGGACAGGCCTCGCTGGAGAAGTGTTAAGGATGCACTTACCAAGGCATCTCGCGCAGCGTCAACCCGGCCGGGGACGGCCGCCCGCGTGGGCGACACAACGCGTCAGGGCGCTTCGGGGGCCTTGTTGGCCGCCACGGACCTGAGGAGCGTCTCCACGTCCACCGGCTTGCGCAGGTAGCCGCAGGCGCCCATCTCCTCGGCGACCTGGCGCGCGTTGGCGGAGGCGGAGAAGACGAGCACGGGGATGTCCCGCCACGCCTCCACCTGGCGCATCTGCCGGCCGAAGGTGGCGCCGTCCATCACCGGCATCATCATGTCCAGCAGGACCAGGGACGGCAGCACCGGCTCCCGGCGGAGGACCTCCAGCGCCTGCAGGCCGTTGCCCGCGCCGAACACGATGTAGCCCGCGTCGCGCAGCACCTCCTCCAGCGCCTCCCGCAGGTCCGTGTCGTCATCCACCACCAACACCGGGCGACTCACTCGCGAGACTCCTTCTCCAACGGCAGCTCCAGCGTGAAGCGCGCGCCCTCTCCCGTGGCGGGCTCCGCCCAGGCCCGGCCGCCGTGCGCCTCCGCGGCGCGGCGGGCCAGGTAGAGCCCCAGGCCCAGGCCCCCGTACGAATGCGAGCTGACCGCGCGGCCGAAGCGCTCGAAGATGCGCTCCACCTGGTCCACGGGCACGCCGATGCCCCGGTCGCGCACCTGGATGCGCGCGAAGCCGCCTTCCCGCCCCACGTCCACCTCCACCGGCCGCCCCGGACCGAACTTGAGCGCGTTGGATATCAACGCCGCCACCGCCTGGTCCACCCGGAGCCGGTCCCACGTCCCCCAGAGCCCGCGCCGGGGGGACTGGCGCAGCTCGCACCCGGCCGCGCGGGCCTCCGCCTGGTAGCGCTCCAGCACCTCCGCGACCAGCTCCTCCAGGTCGAAGCGCTCGGGCATGAGGGACAGCTCGCCGCTGGACAACTGCGACACGTCCAGCAGCCCCTCCACCAGCGTGCCCAGCCGGCGCACCTGGCGCACGCTGCGCTCCAGGCGCGTCACCACCTCCGGCTCCAGCTTGTGCGCCTCCGAGCGCTGCAACAGCGTGCCCAGTTGCAGCCGCAGCGTGGTGAGCGGCGTGCGCAGCTCGTGCGCGGCCACGGTGAGGAACTCGTCGCGCAGGCGCACCGCCTCGCGCGCCTCCTGGAAGAGCCGCGCGTTCTCCAGCACCAGCCCCGTCCTGCGCGCCAGCTCCTGCGCCAGCGCCAGGTCCACCGGCGCCAGCGTGCGCTCGCCCAGCGTGCCCATGGACAGCACCCCCAGCCGGCCCTCGTTGCCGGGCAGGGGCACGTTCACCACCGAGCGCAGCCCCAGCCCCTCGATGGCGCGCTGGTGCGCCGCGTCCTTCGTGATGGGCACCGGGCGCTGGCGCACGTCCGGCATGAACTCCGGCTGGCCGGTGCGCAGCACGTGCGAGGGCCCCGCGGCGGCCATTGGGTCCAGCGGGAAGCGCTGGTCCAGCTTCCAGGCGTGGGCGCGCCGCTCCGCGTCCGGGTGCGCCAGCGCCACCAGCCGCAGGCCGCCCTGGTCCGGGTCCTGGAGGAAGAAGGCGCACCAGTCCGCCACCCGGGGCACCATCAGTTGCACCAGTTGGTCCAGCCGCGCCGCCTGCTCCAGGGACGCGGTGAGCAGCTCGCTGGCCCGGGCCAGGATGTCCCGGTCCACCTCCGCCCGCGCGCGCTCGCGCCGCACGCGCGTCTCCTCCAGCTCGCGCGCCACCGCCGGCCCCAGCCGGGCCAGCCGGTCCTTGGAGAAGCAGTCGCGCGCGCCCGCCTTCATGAGCGTGACGGCCTGGTCCTCGCTCAACTGGCTGGACAGCACGATGAGGGGCACGTCCCGCCCCTGCGCGTGCAGCAGCGCCAGCACGTCCAGCGCGTTGAAGCGCGGCAGCCGGTAGTCACACAGCACCAGGTCCCACGGACCGCCGGTGGCCAGCGCGTCCCGCAGCGCCTCCAGCGTCTCCACGCGCCGGGCCGTGGGCTGGTAGCCCGCCTGCACCAGCTCCGCCGTCACCAGCGCCGCGTCGTTGACGCTGTCCTCCACCAGCAACAGCCGGAAGGGCGTCATGCCCGGGCCCCGCCCGTCAGCCCCGGGGCCGGACAACGCCCCTGCGGCCGGGAGCCTCGTGCTGCATCCATTCGCGTTGCTCCTCCCGTCGGGTGTGGGCCTCGTTCAGCACATGCTAGTGGCCCTCCCTGTCACGCCAGCGGGAGAAATGGCGGACGTTCAGCACCGAGCGCTGGCTGGTGAACGTCCCGCGCCAGCGCCCGGTGCTCCCGGGCGCGGCAACCCTGGATTACCAGGAAACGTCGTACTCGGTATCCAGCAGGGACACCTGGCGCCCGTGCACCTGGACGTCCTGGGCGCCCACGGCCTCCAGGGCGGCCTGGAGCACGCCCTCGTGGTACGGCGCGGGCATGAAGTCCCGGCGCATCACGAAGCGGGCGCTGTGGTCGCCCGTCCAGAGGACGCTGCGCTCGCCGTAGCTCACCGCGACGCGGTAGTTCTCGATCATGTGGTGAAGCATCTTCCGGGGGTTGCGCCCGGCCGCCTGCATCAGGTCCCGGCCGAACATGGAGGCCAGGAAGTCCACCGTGGCCTGCGTCCCGATGTACCGCAGCGCCTGCTCCCAGTCGCCCAACTGCGGGCGCAAGAGCCGCGTCGCCTCCGCGGACATCTCCAGGAAGCGCGTCACCGGGTACAGCTCCGCGGTGTTCAGCTCCTTCAGCCCGGACGCCGCCAGGCACTTCGCCCCGGCCTCTTCCCCCTGGAGGAACTTCACCACCCCCACCACGCCCTGGAAGAACATCCCGCGCGCCCCGTCCTCCGGGGTCGCGGCCAAGCACCGCTCCGTCAGGTGCCACGCCGCGTACTGCTCCGCCCAGCCCGCCGCCCTCGTCGAACCTTCCACCGGTCCGCGATCCATACCGACCTCCACTTCCACCTCAGGCGCTGGAATCGGCCCCCCCGTTTCGTGGGTCCATCCGCCAGCGCAGCCCTTCCCCCTCACAGGTGCCGGGGCCCACGCCCCGCTCACACCGTGCAGCCAATTCACACAATTTCACCAGAACAGCAAGAAATCCCAGTAAGCCCGGAAGTACCTGCCATTATCTGGCAGCTTACACAAACCTAATGGGGGCGCGGTCGGAGTTTCTTGTCCTCTGAGAAAAGAGTGAGGGGCGGGCTCCACACTCCGGGTCCTACCCGGAGAGGGCTGCCTGTGCGGCCGCGACGGCGTTCCCGGCGGCGGCGGCGCGGTGGCCGGCGGCGTGGAGGGCGCGCTCGATGGCGCCCACGGTGACGAGCACGTCCCCGGGGCTGACGCGGTTCATGTGGCCCACGCGGAAGTAGCGCGTCTTGATTTCAGGGTGGAGGCCGCCGGCGATGGCCACCCCCTGCGCCTTCACGCGGCCCACGAGCGAGGCGTCCACGCCGTCCGGGTAGTACACGGCGCTCAGCGTGTTGGCGGCCACGGCTTCGGAGGTGGGGACGGGCCGCAGGCCCAGCGCGCTCCAGGCGGCGCGGAAGGCGCGGGCCATGCGGCGGTGGCGCTCGAAGCGGGCCTCCATGCCCTCGGCCAGAATCTGTCCCAGGCTGACGTCCAGCGCGCGCACCAGGGACGTGGGCGGGGTGGCGAAGTAGGCGGGCTTGCCGGCTTCGTAGGCCTCCATCACCGGGAGCCACTCGGCCCAGTCCGCGTACACGCTGGCGACGGGCGCCTTGCGCGCCTTCCACGCGGCGATGGCGCGGGGGCTCACCGTGAGGAGCGCCAGCCCCGGCGGCACGCCCACCGCCTTCTGGCTGGCGGTGAGGTACACGTCCGCGCCCCACGCGTCCTGGTGGAAGGCCTCGCCGGCGGTGGCGCACACGCCATCCACCACGGCCAGGACGCCGGCCTGGCGCGCGGCCTTCACCAGCGGCTCCACGGGCGCGAGCACCGCGGTGGAGGTGTCCACGTGGGTGACGGTCATCAGCTTGAAGCCGCCGCCGCGCAGCTCCGCCTCCACCTGGGCCACGTCCGGGGCGCCGCCCACGCTGGCCGCGCGCACGTGCGTCACCTTCGCGCCGTGGCGCTCCAGGATGTGGGCCATGCGGTCGCTGAAGTAGCCGGTGTTCACCACCAGCGCGCGGTCGCCGGGCTCGATGAGGTTGGCCACGGCGAGCTCCATGGCCAGGGTGCCGCTGCCGGAGACGACGAAGGGCTGGGCGCCCGGCGCGAGCGACACCTCGCGCAGGCGCTGGAGGGCCCGGCCGAAGGTGGCGATGAAGCCCGCGTCCAGGTGCCCGGGCACCGGCCCGGACAGGGCCTGCAACACGTCCGCGTCCACGTCCACCGGCCCGGGAATCATCAACAGGTCTCTCACGGCGCCACTCCTCCTGAAGGCCCCCTCCGGACAGACGGAGGGCGGTCCCCCACTGTGGCCAGCGCGGGCCCGGCTTGTCCACGCTGGAAAAGGAAGACGCCGGAGCCCCCTGCGGCGGGGACTCCGGCGTCTGGAACGTCAGGAAGCGAAGCCGGGGACTAGCGGTACGTCGCGGTCACGCTGTCCGCGCGGGCCACCTGGCCGGCGGTGAACGTGTTCATGCAGTTGTCGTCGGTGTAGTCCATGAAGTTGTAGATGGGGTCCGCGCCGCCACCGGAGCAGGTGTCGCGGCCGGCGGGGCAGCCGTACGCGGGCGAGGCCTCCGGCGGCGTGTCGCTGACGGAGTCGCCCGGGTTGTTACAACCGCCCTGGAACGTGTGGTACAGGCCCAGCCAGTGGCCGACCTCGTGCGTGCCCGTGTCACCCTCGTTGTAGGGGGACGCCGTGCCGCCGGGGACGCTGCTGTAGAGGATGACCACGCCGTCCATCTTCGGCTGGCTGGTGTAGCTGGAGGGGAAGGTCGCCCAGCCCAGCAGGCCGCCGGACAGGTTCGCCGAGTAGATGTTCAGCGTCTCCGGGCCGCCCTTGCGCAGCGCGGACTTCATCTTCTTCTCCGCCGCCGAGCCGCTGCGCAGGTTGTACCAGGTGCTGTTCGTGGTGCGGTCCGTGCCGGCCAGCGTGAACTTGAACGGCGTGCCCGCGTACGCCGCGTTCAGCACGTTCATCTGCGCGGTGATCTGCGAGTCCGGGATGTCGCCGTTGGCGATGCCCGTGCCCTGGCGGATGACGTGGAAGTACACGGGAACGTCGACCGAGCCCACCGCGCGCTTGGCGCTGACGCCGCGGGCCGCGATCGCCGCGTCGACCTCGAGCTTCTCATCGGCGGTCAGCTCGACCGTCGCGCAGCCACGGTGAGGGACGGCCTGCGTGGTGGTCTCCTCCGTGGGAGCGGGGGTCTGCTCCTCGGGGGCCGGGGCGTTGCTGCTGCAGCCCGCCAGGGACATCAGGGTGCCAACGACCACCGCGATACGACCGCTGCGCTGCGCGACGTGACGAAGCATGTGTCTCCCAACTCCTCAAATAAGGGGTGAAACATTGATACGCGGTCGAAGTAGCCAAAGTCAAATGACGCGCGAAAATTGAACTCCTGGTAAAAACCATGAGACAGACCAAGCGTCACAGGGCCGGGAGACGGCCTGTCCGTGAATGCGCCTGGAAATGGAAAATGCCGGAGCCCCCTGGACGGGGACCCCGGCATCCGGACATCGGCCACGGGCCTGCGTGATTTTTTCTAGCGGTACGTGGCGGTGAGGCTGTCCGCGCGGGCGCTCTGGCCCGCGGTGAACTGGTTCATGCAGCTATCGTCGGTGTAGTCCATGAAGTTGTAGATGGGGTCCGCGCCGCCACCGGAGCAGGTGTCACGGCCGGCGGGGCAGCCGTACGCGGGCGAGGCCTCCGGCGGCGTGTCGCTGACGGAGTCACCCGGGCTGGCGCAGCCGCCCTGGAACGTGTGGTACAGGCCCACCCAGTGACCCACCTCGTGCGTGCCCGTGTCGCCCAGGTTGTAGGGGGACGCGGTGCCGCCGGGGACGCTGCTGTAGAGCATGACCACGCCGTCCATCTTCGGCTGGCTGGTGTAGCTGGAGGGGAAGGTCGCCCAGCCCAGCAGGCCACCGCTGAGGTTCGCGGTGTAGATGTTCAGCGACTCCTTGCCGCCCTTGCGCAGGGCGTTCTTCATGTTCTTCTCGTTGGTGCTGCCCTGCGACAGGGCGAACCAGGACGAGTTGGTCGTGCGGTCCGTGCCGGCCAGCGTGAACTTGAACGGCGTGTTCGCGTACGCCGCGTTCAGCACGTTCATCTGCGCGGTGATCTGCGAGTCCGGGATGTCGCCGTTGGCGATGCCCGTGCCCTTGTTGATGACGTGGAAGTACACGGGCACGTTCACGGAGCCCACGGCGCGCTTGGCCTGCACGCGGCCCGCGATCGCCGCTTCGATCTCCAGCTTCTCATCGGCGGACGGCTCGATGGTCGCGCAGCCGCGGTGCGGGATGGCCTGCGTGGTGGTCTCCTCCGTGGGAGCGGGGGTCTGCTCCTCGGGGGCCGGGGCGTTGCTGCTACAGCCCGCCAGGGACATCAGGGTGCCAAGGACCACCGCGACACGGCCACTGCGCTGCGCGACGTGACGAAGCATTGTTCCCAACTCCTAGAAAAGTAGGGGGGAACGGGAATACGCCTTTATCGACTTGAGAGTCAATACACGGACAGCCTTGGAAACAAAGCAAAACCTTACGAACTCGTACGATGTCTCACCGCGTGAAGCCTCCGGGTGTCATCTTCACCCGGAAGGCGTTTCGCACCCCGCCAATCCCTGACGCGGCCGGCTGGCTCAGGGCGTCGAGGCGGGGGCCGGGGCGGCGCTGCCCGCGTCCGGGGCGGGCGTGAGCGGGGTGGGCGCCGTCTGCGGGGCGCCCACCTGCTCCAGGGACTCGCGGTTGCTGACGGAGAAGCGCACCAGGGCGCGCAGGATGCGGTTGCGCTTCACGTTGCCCAGCACCTCGCGCAGGTCGTCGTAGACGGTGGGGTCGTTGACGAGCGCGCCCAGGGTGCCGTCGCCCCTGGCCACGGTGGCGGTGATGGTCTTGATGTCCGCGGCGGCGCTGCCCAGGTCCGCGAACATGCCCTTGGCGTCGCCGTAGACGAGCTGGTGCACGGCGCCGTTGGGGCTCTTCTTCGCGTCCTCCAGCAGGCCCGCGAGCTGGCCGGCGGCCTCGCCCAATTCCCGCAGGGCCACCGCGCCGTCCTGGCCGTAGATGAGCGCGTGCGCGGTGCCGTCGCCGCGGCGCACCTCGCCCAGGATGGCCTCCACGTGGCCCAGGGCCCCGTCCATGCGCTTCGCGGCGCCGGACGCGTTGGTGAGCAGCGTGCTCACCTCCCGGCCCATGCGCGGGTCGTAGATGAGCGCGTGCAGGGTGCCGTTGCCCTTCTCCACCTCCTCCATGATGGCGCGCAGCGACGCGACGCTCTTGGCCAGGTCCCGCGTCAGGTCCGGGTTCGCGTAGGCCTTCACGGCGTCCTTGAGGGACTCGCTGATTTCAACGGAGTTATCCATGACGCGGCTGGCGCTGCTCATCAGCTTGGACAGGTCCCCGCCGCTGCTGGACTGGATGACGCCGCCGGGCTCCACGGCGGGCTGGTCCGCGCTGCCCAGGGAGATGTCCACCGCCTTGTCGCCCAGCACGCCCATGCTGGTGAGCTTGGCCACGGAGTCCTTGCGGACGCGGTTGGCGTAGGTGCTGGCCACCTGGAGCTCCACCTGCAGGCGGCTGTCCCTCAGGTCCTGGGAGAAGGCCACGCTGTTCACGCGGCCCACCTTCAGGCCGCCAATCCACACGGGGGACTGGTCGCTCAGGCCGTCCACGCTGTTGAAGTAGGCGTGGAAGACGACCTGGCGTTGGAAGAGGTTGGACTCGCGGCCGATGAAGAAGACGACGACGCCGGCCACGGCGAGGCCAACGGCGACGAAGAGGCCGGCCCTCACGGCCAGGCGCTTCTCCTTCGAGGTCGACGTGAAGAGACTCATGGTGTTCCCCGGGGGTTCAGCTCCAGGCGGCGCGCGTCGATGAAGGCGCGCACCTCCGGCACCTGGGAGCGGCGCATCTCCTCCGGGGTGCCCACCTGGACGATCTTCCGGTTGGCCAGCATGGCCATCCGGTCCGCCAGCACGAAGGCGCTCACCATGTCGTGCGTGACGACAATGGACGTGGCGCCCAGGCGCTGCTTCATCGAATCAATCAGCTCGTTGATGGTCTGCGTGGTGACGGGGTCCAGGCCCGTCGTGGGCTCGTCCCAGAGGATGACCTCCGGCTCCGTGGCGATGGCGCGCGCCAGGCCCACGCGCTTGCGCATGCCGCCGGACAGGTCCGACGGCATCAGCTTCTCCGTGTTCGGCAGGTCCACCAGCTCCAGCTTCTCCGCCACGCGCTTTTGAATCTCCGCGCGGGACATGGTGGGGAAGTGTTCGCGCAACGGGTACGCCACGTTGTCCGCCACGCTGAGCGAGTCGAACAGCGCCGCGCCCTGGAACACCATGGCCACGTGCTTGCGGACCTCCAGGAACTGCTCCTCGGAGAACTTCGCCAGGTCGTAGCCCTCGAAGAGGATGCTGCCGCCGTCCGGGTGCAGGAGGCCGATGAGGCACTTGAGCAGCACGCTCTTGCCCACGCCGGAGCCGCCCAGCACCACCAGCGTCTCCCCGGCGCGCACGTCCAGGTCCACGCCGTCGTAGATGCGCTTGGGGCCGAACTGCTTCATGAGCCCGTCGAAGCGGATGAGCTCCTCGCCCGGCGTGGGCTTGCGGAAGCGGAACGGGACGGCGGGGTCGCGGTGGTGGTGGTGGCGGGCCTTGCGCATGGTGCGGGAGGCTTCAGAAGTAGAGCGTGATTTTCGTGATGAAGAAGTCCGCCAGGCACACGGTGACGGAGGTGATGGCCACCGTCTGCGTGGTGGCGCGGCCCACGCCCTCCGTGCCGCCCTCCACCGCCAGCCCCTTGAAGCAGCCCACCAGGCCGATGATGAGCCCGAACACGGCGCCCTTGATGACGCCGGAGACGAAGTCGCCCATCAGCACGGCGTCCAGCGCGCCCTGGAAGAACTGGTCCAGGGAGATGCCGTACTGGGACTTCACCACCAGCGCGCCGCCCACCAGGCCCACCACGTCCGAGAACACGGTGAGCACCGGCAGCACGAGGAGGCACGCGAACACGCGCGGCACCACCAGCTTGCGCAAGGGGTCCGCGCCCAGCGCGCGGATGGCGTCCACCTGCTCCGTCACGGTCATGGAGCCCAGCTCCGCGGCGATGCCGGACCCGATGCGCGCGCCCACGGTGAGGGCGGTGAGCACGGGGGCCAGCTCCCGGAACAGCGTGAGGATGACCACGCGGCCCACGGTGTACTGCACGCCGAAGCGGGCGAGGAAGTAGCCGAACTGCAGGGAGATGACGAGCCCCGCGAACGTCGCGGTGAGCAGCGCGATGGGCAGCGAGCGCACGCCCAGCGACTCCGTGTGGAAGATGAGCCCGGCCAGGTCGTAGGGAGGGCGCACGGCGCGGCTGAACACCTGGCCCGTCATGACGGACAGCGCGCCCAGGGACTCCATGCGCTCGCGCAGGCGCTCCTTGAGCTTGGGGCCGCCGGCGAAGAGCTTCGCCTCGGGCATCATCGCTGGCGCTCCGCGTGGAAGCCCTGGAAGAGGCTCTCGAAGTCCGCCATGCGCGCGTCGGCGGCGCCCACGGGGGCGACGTAGCTGAAGTCGAAGACGCAGTTGTCCTTCTTCACCACCACGAGCTCCAGGGAGACGGGCACGCCGTCGAGCTTCGCGACGTAGCGGCTCCGGAGCGCCTCGCGGCCGTCCAGGGTGAAGGAGCGCTGGCCCAGGTCCTGGCGCTCGGTGAAGCCCATGAGCAGGTGCTTCGTGAGGACCTGGAGGGACGGGTCGTCATGGTCCCGGCAGGTGGCGTTGGTGGCGATGACGCGGCCGGTGTCGCCGCGCTCCACGAAGGCGAGGTCGTTGTCGGCGAAGCCGCGGCGCTCCCAGACGTCGTTGGACAGCGGGCCGACGCGGTACTTCACGTCGGACTTCTGGAGCACCGAGTCCTCGAACGTCGCGCGGTGGCACCCCGCGAGGAGGGCGGACAGCACGAGCGTCAGCAGCAAGCGCGACATGGCACCATTTCGTTCGTCCCGGGTCCGCCCGGTAGGACGGCGGGCATGGTCATGGTGCACGCCCGCCGGGTCCGCAAGCACTTCGTCGGAGCGAACGTCGACTCACGGACGCGCGCCCGCCGAGGGCCCGCCGCCCTGAACGGGCTCCGGACGGAAGGCAGAGGCGGGGTGCCCCCGGCCTTGCGGAGGGCGCATGTTCAGCCGGGGGCCGGGGGATTCTCACGAGGAGGATTCGATGGACGGCGGACTGGCGATATTCGGATTCGGGTTGTTCCTGCTGTCGATTGCCAATTTGTACGCACGCACGTCGTACTGGCTGGCGTGGCCGCTGCTGGCGCTCTCCATGCTGGCCATGGGGATGGCGTTCAGCGAGTCGAAGCGCCTGCGGGACGTGTCGCTGGGGATCGCCGCGGCGCTGGGGGTGTTGTTCATCGCCGCGCTGGCCGTGGGCACCGTGTGGTGGCTGACGTTGGCGGTGTTCCTGTTCGCGGTGGCGTTCGGGCTGCTCTGGGCGGAGTTCCGCTTCGAGTACTTCGGGCACGTGACGCGGCAGGAGCTGCCACAGCACACGCATCGGCGGTCGGTGCACTGGCCCTGGCACCGGCGGCGGGTGCACTAGGGTTGTGACGGGGACTCGGTGGCCACCTGTCCCGCGTGGACGGTGAGCCAGAGGGTGTCACTGGCGGCGGCGGCCCGGACGAGCCCCGCGTCGGTGGTGGTGAGGAAGACCTGCGCGCCGCTCCGGGCCAGGTAGCCCATGAGATAGGCATTGCGCTCGGGGTCCAGCTCGCTGGAGACGTCATCCAGGAGCAGCAGGGGGAGGAAGCCCATGGCCGCCTCCAGGTTTTCAATCTCCGCGATCTTCCACCCCAGCACCAGGGCGCGCTGCTGGCCCTGGCTCGCGTAGGCGCGCGCGCTGCGTCCGCCGAGCGTCACGGACACGTCGTCCACGTGCGGGCCCACGGAGGTGAAGCCGCGGTCCAGGTCGCGGCGCAGGCGCGCGGAGAGGGCCTCGCGCAGGGCGGTGGCGAGGGCGGCCTCGTCGGCGTGGGCGAAGTCGGCGCCGAGGTGCGCGGGGTGGTAGCCGTAGACGGCGGGGTCGGCGGTGCGGCCGATGGACGCGAAGGTGGCCTGGGCGCGGGGCGCGAGCTCGGCCATCAGGGCGCGGCGGCGGGCGTAGAGGCGTGCGCCCGCGCGGGCGAGGGTCTCGTCGTAGGCGTCCAGGTACGCGGCGTCGACGGTGGCGCCCTCACGCAGCAGGCGGTTGCGGTTCTTGAGGGCGCGGGCGTACTCGCGGCTCTCCTTGAGGAAGGCGGGGAAGCGGTTGAAGACGGCGCGGTCGAGGAAGGCGCGGCGCGCGTCGGGGCCGCCCTTGATGACCTCCAGGTCATCCGGGGTGAAGGCGACGACGGAGACGCCGCCGAAGTAGTCCTCGAGGCTGGCGGCCTTCTTGCCGTCCACGAGGGCCTGGCGGGTGCCGCCGCCGACCTCGACGGAGATTTCACGCTCGGCGCCCTTGAGGAGGAAGCGGCCGGTGACGCGAGCGGCCTGGGAGCCCCAGCGGACGAGCTCGGAGAGGCGGCCGGCGCGCAGGGGCTTGAGGGTGGCGAGGAAGTAGAGCGCCTCCAGGAGGTTGGTCTTCCCCTGCCCGTTCTGGCCCACGGCGATGGTCGAGTGGGGGCTGGGCGCGAGCTGCACCGCCGGGAGGTTGCGGAAGTCCTGGACCTGGAGCGAGAGGAGGCGCACAGCGTCACCGTGAAGGGGCCGACCTTCGTACTACAGATGCGGCGGCCGGCGGGGCGCGGGATTCGGCGGGTGACGCTCGGTTGGTGGGCGCGGGGGCGTCACGGACAGAGCCGTCGCCGCCAGCGGTCCAGGTAGTTCTCGATGCCGGCGTCCTCTCCTGACGTGTACATGAAGGGTTTCAGGAAGCAGGCCAGGGCGCGGTACTGGGGCGGAACGGGTTCCTGCTCGATGTCGATGGCCTGGGGCCATTCGCTCAGGGTGACCAGCAGGCGCTCCTGTTCCATGGGGAGGAGGGAGACCTCCGGGAACGGCAGTGCCTGCCGCAGCGCTTCGGTGCCTCCCATCCGCTCCAGCAGCGGCGGGCCCAGGAAGGTGAGCCAGTGCGCGCCCAGGGCGTGGAGCCCGATGACGTCACCCATGTCGGCGGTCGTGGACAGGTCCACACCCAGATAGCGCGCAGAGTATTCATCCAGGAGCTGCCACTTTCCAGCGGACCAGGAGCCATCCTGCGGGACAAGGGCGAAGCTCGCGTAGCCGAAATGGAAGGGCAGCTCCCGGGCCAGCTCCAACACCAGGGCCCGCATCCGCTGGGGTCCCTGTTCCAGGAGGAATTCGGTCGGGAACGAGAAAGACATCGCGGTGGAGGACCCAACGCAGAGCGGAAGTTGGACCCGATTGCTGTGGTACTCGAACTGATACCCTCCGGTTCCTCCGGGCAGGTCGAACAAGCTGACGTGCCAGGCTAGGCGCGAGGGCCGATCCACCATCTTCTTGCGAATGACCTCCCATCCGTCCTCATCCAGTTCAAGGACGTCCCCATCTTCCGCGCCGTACCAGTTCAGCGACTGGGACGGGACAGCGCGGAGATAGGTTTCCAAGGCCCGCCAACACACCTGAGCCACGAGCTTGTGGTCATGAGGCATGAAGAACGAGACCACGACACCGTCGCGGGCCACGACCGTGCCACCCCTGGAATGAAGACGAAGGGAGGGGAAGGTCTCGCTCATGGCCGGTTCACCACTCCATCGCGAGGAGAAACGAGCAGGGCTCTCCCACCCAGCGCCCCCTCGTATACCTTTTTCTGCGTCTTTCCAGCGTAGGGACTGCTCGTTCCATACTCGGTCCACCGAGGTTCGTTGCTCTCAGGGCAGGGGAATTTGAAGTCCAGGGTGAGCGCGGACTCGAGCAGATTGCGGTCCGCATGAAGGACGAGATCCGGCTTGATCGTTCCCCGGAGTTCATCGGTGCAGCCCTCGGCGAGCATCCGCGCTTCCTTCTCCCGGCTGATCGTCTCCACGAATCGGGCATTGGGATAGTAGCGATAGCGCTGCTCGATGCTGTACGGCGCGGCCCATAGCTCCTTGAGCACCTCCTCCGCGCACTGGAGGACCAGGACGTGCTTCTGCTTTCCGAGCTGCATGGCCCGCGTGATGGGGTTGCCGCAGCGGTCGCGCCCCACCACCTCGCTGCACTCCTGCCGTGTCGGAGGACGGTTCTGGAAGAAACGCGCGTTGCCCAGACGCTCGGCCTGGACGGCGCATTCCACGAGCCGCTCCTCCAACTCATCCGCGCCGTGGTCCTGTTGCATCAGGCCGAGGATGACCGGGGCGGCCTGGACCAGGACGGAGGCCGTGGTGGAAGGGGCGCCCTGCTCCGCCACCACGGCCGCATGGCGCAGCCTCGCGGCGGTCTCCGTGTCCACGAAGCGCAGGTCCCCGTGCGCGGAGCGCCGTGCACTTCCGCCAGCGCAGCCGGTGAGCAACACCACGGCCGCACACAGCTTCACCGTCGCGTTCACAGCGCCGCCGCCCCCGTCCAGTGCTGCGCGGCCCAGCCCAGCGCGCCCAGGCCCACCACCAGCGCGCAGAACTCCACCAGCGTGCGGCGGTCGCCCTTCTCCGACGCGGGCGTGAGCAGGGCCCGGTACGCCGCCACACCCGCGATGAGCAGGAGCAGGCTCTCTCCGGTGGCGAACCACGTCGCGCCCACCACGGCCACCACCAGCCATCGCTGCTGGCGCGCCAGGGCCCGGAACCCGCGCGAGCCGTCCAGTTGCCACACCGGCACCAGGTTGAACAGGTTCATCCATGCCGCGAAGTGCGCGATGGCGCCCAGCGCCTTCCACCCCGTCAGCACCGCCGCCACCAGCGTCACCACCACCGCCGCGCTGCCCCAGATGGGCCCCGCGAGCCCCACTCGCGCGTCCTCGCGCTCATCCACCGGCACCTGCTTCAGACGCACGAACGCGCCCAGGCCCGGGATGAACATGGGCGCGTCCGCCCTCATGCCCAGCCGGCGCAGCGACGCCACGTGCCCCATCTCGTGCACGTAGATGCAGGCCACCAGCCCCAGCGCGAAGCTCCAGCCCCACATCGTCCAGTACACGCTCGCCGCGAACAGCATGGAGAACAGCGTGCTCGCCTTCGTGAGCCCGAGCAGCAGCAGCTTCCCCTTGCCCAGCAGCAGCGCCAGCACGAACTTGAACTTCCACAGCATCAGGCCCACCGCGCCCATGCTGGCCAACACCTTCGGCATCCCCGAACGCTTGCGCTCCGCCTCCGCCAGCGGCGCCGCCAACCCCTGCGCATCCGCCTGCTGGCTCAGCGCCGTCACCCGCGCCGTCACCCGCGCGTGCTGCGCCGTGTCCGGCGGCAACAACTCCAATGCCTCACGCCACAGCGCCAGCGCCTCCAGCGGCGCGCCCCGCGCTGACGCAGCCTGCGCATCCGTCGCCAGTTGCGTCAGCCGCTTCCCGTGCACCAGCTTCCGGCACGACGGACACGTGAGCAGCCGGGGCGCCAGCTCCGAACCACACCCCTCACACCGCTGCGTGGGGAGCGATACCGCGAGCGCCTCAGCCAACGGACCGCTCCTGCTCCGCGGGCGCGGCTTCGCCCTCGGCCGGCGCCTCCGCCAGCTTGAACGGCCCCGCGATGCTCAGCTCCGTCCGCTTCGTGCGGCGCCACGCCTCGAACAGCGCGAAGCCGTAGATGAGCCCGGAGATGGGGCTGTTGATTCCCACCAGCACCGGCGCCGCCACGGAAATCACTCCCGCGAGGACCACGTTGGCCGCGGGAGAGGACTCCGCTTCCCCGGCAGGCGCGTCCGCCGCCACCTCGGCCGGAGGCTGTGTCGTGAGCTCCTTGTAGACATCCGGCGCGAGCGAGGCCGCCACGGCGAAGTACGTCAGCCCCACCGCGAGCGCCTGGTAGAACCAGCCGCCGCGCGACTCCGAGCCCTTGAACACCGCCGTCCCCACCATCCACCCCACCAGGATGGCGATGAGGCCGATGTTGTAGCCCGTCAGGCCCACCACCCAGTAGACGAGCGCCCCCGCGATGGCCGCGCCAAAGCCAAACACCGCCGCCTTCAGGGCGCGCTTTGACTTCGAGCCGCCCGTCAGCTCGGCCTCCACCTGCTCGCGGCACTCGGGACACAGCAGGCGCGTGTTCAAGTCGTAATACACGCTCTTGATGGCGCGCTGGCAGAAGGAGCACTTCGGCGCCGCGGGCGCTTCGGCGAATTCGGCGCGGTCGAACTGCAGCGATGCCTCGTCGGAGGCCGGCGGAGGAACTGGCTGGGTCATGGGCGGGGTGACGACAGGAAAAGGAAGCAGCCCTGACAACCTAACAGAAGCCTCGCACCGTCCCCAAACCGGTGTCTGTCTTCAGCCGCCCTGCTTCAGCGCCGCGTGCCGCGCCGCCTGGACCAGCGCCACCAGGTCCCCGTTGCGCGCCACGTCTCCCCCGGCGGGCTTCGCGTGCTCCGGTGAGAACAGCCGCGCGGGCGTGCGCGCCTGGCCTCGCAGCATCACGAAGAGGCGCAGGGCGTCCCGCAGGGCCTCCGCCTCCGGCCCGTCCTCCGCGCGCGCCCTCAGCGCGGCCTGCTCCAGCCGCGACCACGCCACCTCTTCGCTCCACGCGCCCCGGGGCCGCTCGCGAGACAGGGCCGCCAGCGCCGCCGCCGTCTCCACCAGGCCCGCGCGCCCCTCCGTGAAGACGCTCCTCGCGGACAGCCGCAGCGCCGGGTCCTCCGACAGCGCGGCCCTCCAGGACAGCAGCGCGGGCAGCTCCGCCTCGCGCGGCACCACCGGCGCCAGCTCCGCCTCCAGCACCGCGCGCACCCGCACCCGCGCCACGTCGTGCCAGAAGGCCGCGTGCAACAGCAGCTCCGGCCCGCTGCGCGCCACCCGCGTCGGCGCCCGGCGCATGCGCCGCTGGAGGAAGTCCTTCACCCGCCCCCGGCTGTCATACCGCTCCAGCCGCTCCCACAGCGCCACCAGCGCGGCGGCGCCCAGGGGCAGCGCCCGGGCCAGCTCCCGCGCCTCGTCGTCGGAGAAGGCCGGCGCCCCTTCCGTCACCGGGCGCTTGAACACCCGCTCGAACACCTCGCCCGCGGCGCACGCGGCGCGCAGCTCCGGCAGGTTGCGCGGCAACAGCTCCACCGCCTGGGCCCACACCCGGCCGCCCAGGAAGGGCGCCGCGTCCAGCACCTCCGCCTCCAGGCGCAGCAGCCGCGCTCCCAACGTCGCGGGCCCTGCGTCCTCCGCGTCGGGAGCCGGGGGGGCGCTGGCGGACAGCCGCCGCTCCGCCGCGCGCTCCACCGCCTCGCGCAGGCGCTCCACCTCGTGCATCAACCGGACGGGGGCGGCGTCTCGCGGCCAGCCCTCCGCCTCCACGCGGCGGCGCATCGCGGCCAGCGTCGCGTCCACCTCCGGCTGGTCGGCGGCCACCTCGCGCAAGAGCTCGAAGTGGTTGCGGATCCGGTCCTTCCAGAAGAAGGACTCCAGCACCCCCTTGAGCGCGCGGTAGCGCAGGCGCGTGGCCTCCAGGAGGTCCGCCCGGTCCTCCAGCCGCGCTCTCAGGTCGTCTGGACGGGTGGCCACGCCCTCATCATAAGGGCCCCCCGCGCGGGGCGCAGGCCTCCCCACGGCGCGGAGCGTCGGGCTTGGAACGGTGGCGTCCCGCCGACGTGGGAAGTTGGACGACCGCGTCGGCTCAGACGCGCATGGGCATGACCACGGCCGTGAAGCTGCGGTCGCCGGGGCCGTGCAGCACGCCCGGGCTGTGCTCGTCACCCAGCTCGAAGCTGACCTCATCCGTCTCCGTCACGCCCAGGACGTCCATGAGGTAACGGGCGTTGAAGCCGATGGTGATGTCGTTGCCCTTGTAGTCCACGTCCAGCGCGTCGCGCGCCTCACCCAGGTCCGGGTTGCTGGCGGTGATGAGCAGCTTGCCCTTCTCCAGGCCGATGCGGATGGCGTTGCTCTTGTCCGCGGACAGCAGCGCGATGCGCTTGAGGCCCTCCAGCAGGCGCACCTTCGGCACGAGGACGACCTTCTCGCCCTCCTTGGGGATGACGCGCTGGTACTCGGGGAACTGCCCGTCGATGAGGCGCATCACCATGGTGAGGCCCGGCTTCTTGAACAGCGCCGAGTTCTCCGCGAACCCCAGGTGGCACTCCGCGTCCGGGGCCTCGTCCAGCAGGCGCTTGAGCTCCATCAGGCCCTTGCGCGGGATGATGACGCCGCTCTTGAGCTTGAAGTCGCCGGACATCTCGCGCTCGATGAGCGACAGCCGGTGGCCGTCCGTCGCCACCATGCGGACCTTGCCGCTCTGCTGCGGCTCGAAGAAGACGCCGTTGAGGATGTAGCGCGTCTCGTCGCTGGAGATGGCGAACTGGGTCTTCTTGATCATCTCCAGCAGCACGTTGCCGGAGATCTGCACCAGGGGAGCGTTCTCCTCCTTGGGCAGCTTCGGGTACTCCTCGGCGGCCATGCCGACGATCTTGAAGTGCGCGGAGCCGGAGGAGATGTCGACGTAGTTGTTCGCCAGCTTCTTGAGCGTGACCTCCGCGTCCGGGAGGTTCTGGACGATGTCGAAGACGTACTTCGCGCTCAGCGTGACGGCGCCCGGCTTGGACACGTCCGCCGCGTGCTCGGACACGATGCCGATGTCCAGGTCGAAGGCCGTGACCGTGATGCTGCCCTTGTTCGCCGTGAGCAGCACGTTGGCGAGGATGGGCATCGTCGTCTTGCGCTCCACGATGCCCTGGGCGCGGTAGAGGGCCTTCTTCAGCTCGTCGGCGGCGATGCGGAATTCCATCGTGGGCGTCCTTACAGGTCACGGCCCCGGAGGCCGATCTCTTGGGGCGCGGGTGTACAACGAACGGGGGGGCCCTTCCACCGTCTTGCTTGCCCTTTCGCGGCCGGCTTCGCCCTCTTCCGGACTCTCCGGGGGGCCATGTAGGACATGGAGGAAAATCGCCCCTGTCGCCCTGGCAGGCGGGCGCGCGGCCGGGCAGAGTGGACCCGGCCGTGCACCTCCCGCGTTGAAGGAGGGCACCCCGTCCTCCTTCTGGAGTCGCCATGAACGCCCGCTCCCTGATCCTGTCCGCCGTGCTCGTGCTCGGCCCGGTGGCGTGCAGCACGCCGTCCTCCCCCACCGCGCAGCCGTCCGGCGACGTGTCCGGCGCGGAGGCCCCCACCGAGCTGAAGCGGACCGGGGCGGACGCACCCTCGGGCGCCGCCAACGAGCCCGGCACGGCCGCCCCCTCCCCCTCACCCGGAGACGCCACCATGAGCCCCAGCACCGTCTACATCATCAAGGACAACGGGAAGCGCTGCTTCGCGCCGCCCTGCGACCACTACGACCTGTTCAGCGCGGACGCGCCGGACAAGAAGCTCCAGTCCATCCATGAAATCGACCTGACGGCCATCACCGGCGGGGACGACGCGAAGCTGGGGGAGCTCATGCAGCGCGCCTCCAAGGGCGGCCCCGGCCTCAAGGTGGAGGGCTCGCTGGACAAGCGGCTCAAGGCCGGCCCCGCGGGCGACGCCATCGTCCTGCGCGCCACCCGCATCGTCGGCTGAGGCGCCTCCCCGGGACCGCGTCCCACGCGGTCCCGCGCGAAGCTCAGAGCCGCACGCCCACCTGGAAGCCGGGCCAGCGCTGCATGCGCGTGTCCGTGCCCAGGGTGTGCGAGCGCACCGGCAGCGTGGTCAGCTTCGCGAACTCCGGCGTGCCCCAGGCGAAGGCCACGTTGTAGGTGGGGCCGGCGAACACGGCCAGCCGGGGCATCACCTGGAAGCCCAGCATGGCGCGCGCCTGGGACAGCAGGGTGTTGGACGCGCTGGAGAACGGATCCCGCGTGGACAGCACCTGGCTGGCCGCGACGTCCACGTCCACCCAGAAGCGCGAGCCCAGCGGGATGTGCCCGCCCAGGCCCAGCCCCAGGCTGAAGCGCTGGAAGCGGTCGTCCGGGCCGATGCCCGCGAGCAGCGTCGTGTAGAAGTGCCTGCCGCCGAACTTCAGCGCCAGATTGGTGAGCTGCACGTCGCTGCCGAACAGCTCCAGGTGCAGTTGGCCCTTCTTCTCGTAGGAGACCAGGCCCACCGGCACGCCGCTCACCTCGTCGGAGACGTTGACCAGCCCCAACTGCATTCCGTGCACCGTGTCCGCGACGTTGATCAACCCCAACTGCATGCCGGACACGTCGCCGCCCACGTTGATCAACCCCAACTGCATGCCGGTGAGGGACGGCGCGCGGTTGAGCAGCACCGCCCCCTGGAGGCCCCGCGCGGCCGTCGCCACGGAGTTGGCGCCCAGCGTGAACTGCACGCCCCTCAGGGTGCCGTTGGCGTGATTGACACCCAGTGACAACTGCACCCCGGTGGCGTCCGCCGTGGTGACGTTGGCGCCCAGCGCCGCCTGAACGCCGCCCAGCGCGCCGCGCGCCACGTTGGCGCCCAGGGCCCACTGCCCGATACCGTCCACGTCCCCGTTGGCCACGTTGAGCCCCAGCGACGCCTGGGCACCGCGCACCGCGCCGCCCGCCACGTTGGTGACCAGCGACAACTGCCCGCCATCCACGTCGCCGCCGGACGTGTTGAAGCCCAGCGCCAGCGCCAGGCCGGCCACCTCCGCGTCGTACACGTTGCCCGCCAGGCCCAGCGCCAGGCCGCCGCCCAGCGCCGCGCCGCCGTTGACGATGCCCAGCGCGAAGCGGTTCTCCACCGGCGCGCGGCCCGCCCGCAGCGTGTTGGTGCTCATCGACGGCACCAGGCTCAGGTTCACCGGCAGTTGGACGCGCCCCTGAGGAGACAAGGACATGCCGCCGCCACCGCCGCGCATCACGGTGGCCTCGTGGCCCACGCCCAGGAAGTCGCCGGGGGCGAGCGGCGTGCGCATGCCCTCCTTCAGCGTGAAGGCCGCCTCGGACACGCCGCCGTCCCACTCGCGCCGGGCGCGGTAGGCGCCGGGGGCCAGGCCCAGCTCGGTGGCGCGGCCGGACTGCTTCTGCACCTCCACCACCAGCGTGCCCACCGCGTCGCGCACGTACAGGCGGCCCTCCAGCGGCTCGGTGAGGACCAGGCCCGCGGTGGTGGCGCGCAGGTCGGTCATCACCAGGTCGCCGGTGCCGGCGAGCTCGATGTCGTAGTTGGGGTGCTGCGCGCCGCCCTGCGTGCGCTCGGTGCGCGAGAGCGTCTCGTGGAAGGCGAACTGGTAGGCCTCCGTGAGGGTGACGCGGCCGTCGTGGGTGACGTCCGCGGCGCCTCGCAGGCCGGACAGCAGGTGGTGCGTGAAGAACGAGCCGCCCAGCCGGTCCGACTCCTGCGACGCCTCGTCCGCGCTGGACGAGGTGAGGATGGCGTGGCCCTTCACCTGGATGGCGGAGTCCACCAGGAACGCGGGCCGCGAGACGCCGCCCTTCTTGCGCGCGAACGCGCCGGACGCGCACGAGTCCAGCACCGCGATGCGCACGTCCGCGGGCAGCCCCTCCAGCGAGCGGCGCAGCTCGCCGTAGTCCAGGCGCTGGCCCTTGAGCAGCAGCCCCTCGTCGTCCGAGTGGCCGGAGTAGTACAGCAGCACCTCCACGCGGCGGGCCCCCGCGGTGCGGACGCCCTCCGCCAGGCGGCGCACGCGGTCGAAGCCGGCGAGCACGCCCGCGCGGTCCACGTCCGTGAGGAGCACGCGGTCCTGGGGCAGCACGCCGCCCAGCTCCGACAGCACCGTGGAGAAGGCCTTCGCGTCCGTCTCCGCGTAGCGCAGCCGCACGCGCTCCGGGCCGCCGTCGTTGACGCCCACGAGCAGGGCCAGCCGGCGCACGGGCGCGGCCTCGGCGGCGCGCGCGGGGGGGGCCGCGCCCAGCGTGAACAGGAGGATGACGAGCGCTCTCATGGGGAGGGCTTCTCCAGCAGGAAGGAGGTCTGGCCCAGGCCCGCGGGCAGGGTCAGCGGCGCGGTGCGCGCCTCGGGGGACGCGGCGAGCACGCGCGCGGCGGCCATCACGCCCTCCAGGTCGAAGGCGGCGTCCGAGGTGACGAGGAAGAAGCGCTCGAAGCCGGGGGCGTCGTCCAGCTCGTAGGCGCGGGGCAGGAGGTGCGAGCCGCCGCGCTCCAGGGGCGCGGACGTGTCCCCCAGCGCGGGCAGGTGCGGGGTGACGGTGCCCCGGCCATCCACGGAGAGGATGACGCCGTGGGCGTGGCCGGCGGCGGTGTACGACAACTGCACCACGTCACCGGCCTGGGCGGGGGCGCCGTCGGTGAGGTGCTCGGTGCGGGTGCCGGCCTGGCGGTGCACGTCGAGCCGGGGCTGGAGCCCCTTGCTGCGCGTGGGCTCCAGGACGCCGGGGGTGCCCGTCGCCGCCCAGGGGTCGCGCGCCTCCTGCTGCTGGGACGACGCCCCCGGCCTCACGAGGACGACGAGGGTCGCGGCGGCGAGCACCGGCACCAGGGCGGGCAGGAAGCGCCAGGAAGGGCGCGACGGAGGGGCCTCGGCGCGGGGCGTGGCGGCGGGCGAGCCGGCGCGGGCGAAGCGGGCCTGCACCTCGCGGGCGACGCGGTCAGGGGGCAGGGCCTCCAGGGTGGCGCGCGAGTCGGCCTCCAGGGCGGCGAGGCGGGCGGGGCCGTCCGGTTCGCGGGACAGGCGGTCGCGGGCGGCGGCGAGCTCGTCCGGGGGCAGCTCCCCCAGGGCGATTCGCTCCAGCAGCCAGTCCGGGGTGCGGTGGGGGGACGTCATGCGGCCTCCAGCTCCTGCAGGACAGCGGACAGGGCCCGGAGGCGCTTGCGCACTCCGGACACGGACAGGCCCACCTCGCGGGCGGTCTCCTCCAGCGTCATGCCGTCCACCAGGTGGAGCACGGCGATGTCGCGGCTGGACGCGGGGACGCGGCCGAAGAGGCGGTCCAGGAGGCCCCGGGCGGCGGTGCGCGCCTCGGTGTCGCCGGACGCGGCGATGCGGAGCACCAGCTCATCGTCGCGGTCCTCGGGGCGCCGCTTCGCGCCGCGGAGGCGGTTGAGGCACACGCGGGTGGCGATCTGATGCAGCAGGCTGGAGGGCCCGGCGTCCTTCAGCGCGGCCTGGTAGCGCAGCAGTTGAACGAACACGTCATGCATGGCGTCCACGGCCTGTTCCTCGTCGCGCAGCAGGAAGCGGCAGCGCCGGAGCACCTGGGGCCCATAGCGTCGGTAATAGGCCTCCACATCGACGGACACCGCGCACGCCTCCCGGTTGGCCAGGGGAACACCGGTGCCCCCGAAATCTGTCACCGGCCCTGTGACGAAAGCGGCGTCCCTACCCCGTTTCCACCCACCCCGGCCACCCCGGGCCGGGAATTCCCGGCTTCCTTGCGCCCCACCCGGGAGTTCGCTTGACCTGCAAGCGGAAAAGCAACCGTTCGCTCCTCGGGACTGGGGACTGTTCGATTCCGGATGCGGGGGAGCGCTCCGGGGTTTAACGGAAGCTGGAACGTCTCTACCCTGCCCCTTCCGCTACCGGCTCACGTGATCCAAACGACCCCTGCCATCGACTCGCTGCGGGCGCGGTACCTGGCCGCGCAGCTCTCCGGCAACCGCCAGGAAGCGCTGCGCCTGCTCGTGGACGAGGGCCTGCTGTGCGGCGTCCCCCTCCAGGAGCTCCACCTGGACGTCATCCAGGGGGCCCAGTACGAAATCGGCCGGCTCTGGCAGGAGAACGTCATCTCCGTGGCCCAGGAGCACCTGGCCACCGCCATCTCCCAGTACGTCCTGGCCCACCTGTACCGCCACCTTCCCCGCGACCCGTCCAACGGCAAGGTCGTGATGATGGCGTGCGTGGAGCGCGAACTTCACGAAGTGGGCGCGCGCATGGCCAGCGACTTCCTGGAGATGGCCGGCTTCGACGTGCGCTTCCTCGGCGCCAACGTGCCCGCGGACCACCTGGCCCGCATGGTGCGCGAGTCCCCGCCCGACCTGCTGGCCCTCTCCGTCACCATGCCCTTCCACATGCCCCAGGTCCGCGAGGCCGTGCGCAAGGTGCGCGAGGTGTCTCCGGCCCTGCCCATCGCCGTGGGCGGACTCGCCTTCGACTGGGGCCCCGTGCTCGAAGAGGAACTGGCCGTGTCCTTCTTCGGCAAGAGCGTCCGCGAGCTGGTCGCCTCCACCTGCCGCATCCTGGGAGTCTGACGCCATGTCGCACGTGAGCCTCCAGGTGGAAGCGCGGACCACGCCGCTCGCTTCCGCTTCCGTTCAAGCTTTGTACGAGGATCCGTTCTGGGCCGCGCGCTACGGACTCCCGCGCGCCCGCCGCTTCGGGGACGAGGACGCCGTCTTCCACGTGCGCTACCTCGTCCAGGCCCTGGACGCGGAGCGCCCCGCCATCCTGGAGGACTACGCGCGCTGGCTGCGCACCCTGCTCGTCACGCGAGGCATGTGCTCGCTGCACCTGGACCAACACTTCGAGGGGCTCGACCGCGCGCTCCAGGCGGAGGGCTTCGGCCCGGGCTCGCTGCCCCACGCGTACGTCCAGTCCGCCCGCCAGGCGCTTCGCTACAAGGACGGCCCCGCACACGCCGTGGAGGCGGACGCCGCCGCCATCATCAGCGCGGTCGTGCGGCGGACGGAGGGTCCGCTGCCCCCCGGAAGCCGCCCCCGCCTGGAACAAGAGGTGCGCCTCCAGTTGTCCTACCTCGCGGATGCGCTCGCCCTGGGCCGTGACGACCTGTGGCATGCGCATCTGCGTTGGTACGAGGGCTTCTGGCCCCAGCGGGGTTTGTCTCCCCTGAACCTTGCACACCTCCTGGACGCCCTGAGGGCAGCCCTGCGGGACGGCCCCCCCGAAGCGCGGACGCTGCTCGCGCGGATGCCCGATTCGTGGGAGGAGACGCACTCATGATGAAGGAAGATGACCGCGCCTCCGGGATTTTCGAATCCCTCAGCCGCGAGCTGGCGTTGGCCTGCGATGCGCAAGGGACGGTCGTCTGGCGCGATGAGCGCGCCGCGCGCATCCTGGGCGTCAAGCCCGGACAGGCGCTGAAGGACCTGGCGAGCCCCGGCAGCGAGAGCAAGGTGGAGAAGCTGCTCGTGCAGGCGCGCGACGAGGCCGTGGACGGCTGGGAGCTCATCCTCCAGAGCCAGCACCAGCCCACCGCGTTCGCCTTCCGCGCCCGGCCGCACGAGGGCGGCATCGCGCTGGTGGGCAGCCTGGTGCCGGAGGACTACGGCGCCGCGCTCACCCAGGTGAGCACCACGCTGGGAGAGCTGTCCGCGCTCCACCGCGAGACGGAGCGCCAGCAGCACGAGCTCAAGCGCCGCGCGGAGGAGCTGGCCCGCCTCAACCGCGAGCTGGAGGAGTCCAACAAGGGCGTACGCAGCCTGCACGCCGCCCTGGACGAGAAGGCGGAGAGCCTCCTGCGCGCGTCCGAAATCAAGAGCCGCGTGGTGGCCAACGTGAGCCACGAGTTCCGCACGCCGCTGCACTCCATCCTCGGCCTGTCCAAGGTGCTGCTCAACCCGCTCAACGGCAGCCTCGCGCCGGAGCAGGAGAAGCAGGTCCAGTTCATCCGCGGCTCCGCGGAGGCCCTCTTCGAGCTGGTCAACGACCTCCTGGACCTGTCCAAGGTGGAGTCCGGCAAGACGACGCTGCGCCACAGCCGCTTCGTCGCGTCCGACCTCATCAGCGCGCTGCGCGGCATGACGCGGCCCCTGCTGCCGCCGGACTCGACGGTGGCGCTCGACTTCGTGGAGCCGGAGGAGCCCCTGGAGCTGGAGACGGACGAGGCCAAGCTCAGCCAGGTGATGCGCAACCTCATCTCCAACGCGCTCAAGTTCACCGAGTCCGGCGCCGTCACGGTGTCCGCGGCCCCGGGCCCGCGCGACACGGTGGTGTTCACCGTGAAGGACACGGGCATCGGCATCGCGCCGGAGAACCACGACCGCGTCTTCGAGGAGTTCATCCAGGTGGACAGCCCCCTGCAGCGGCGCGTGAAGGGCACCGGCCTGGGCCTGCCCCTGGCGCGCAAGCTGACGGAGCTTTTGGGCGGCACGCTCACCGTGCAGAGCCGGCTGGGGGAGGGCTCCACCTTCGTCATCACCCTGCCGCGCGTCCACCCGGAGGTCTCGGAGATGACGGGGCTCACCCAGCGCAGCGAGAAGCTGGACCCCTCGCGCGCCCCGGTGCTGGTGCTGGAGGACGACCGCCAGACGCTCTTCCTCTACGAGAAGTACCTGGCGCGCTCCGGCTTCCAGGTGCTGCCCGTGCGCAGCGTGGAGGACGCGCGCAAGGTGATGCAGCGCGTGCGCCCCGCGGCCATGGTGCTGGACGTGATGCTGGAGGGCGAGACGAGCTGGAGCTTCCTCGCGGAGATGAAGAACGGGGAGCAGACGCGCGACATCCCCATCCTCGTCGTCACCGTGACGGACCGCGAGCAGAAGGCGCGCGCCCTGGGCGCGGACGAGTTCTGGCTCAAGCCCGTGGACGAGGTCCGCCTGCAGAAGAAGCTGGCCGCCATGGCGCGCACCGGGCCGGTGGAGCGGCTGCTCATCATCGACGACGACGACGTGCACCGCTACCTGCTCAAGCAACTGCTCAAGGACACGCCCTTCCACCTGCTGGAGGCGTCCAACGGCCGCGAGGGCGTCCGCATCGCCCGTGAGAACGCCCCGCACCTCATCCTCCTGGACTTCGTGCTGCCGGACATCACCGCCTTCGACGTGCTGGACGAGCTGAAGGCGGACCCGCGCACGCGCGACATCCCCATCATCCTGCACACCTCCCACCAGTTGCAGGAGGCGGAGCGCCAGCGGCTGGCGCGTGAGACCTCCGCCATCCTGGCCAAGCACACGCTCAGCCGGGAGGTGGCCATCACCCGCATCCGCGACGCCCTGTCCAAGGCGGGGCTGGGGAACCGGGACGTGCGCGAGGTGAACCCCCGTGGCTGAGGAGGCGCGTCTGGCGACGGTCCTCAACGTCAACGACGACGAGGCCAACCGCTACCTGGTCAACCGCATCCTGGAGATGTCCGGCTACCACGTGCTGGAGGCGGCCACCGGCATGGCGGCGCTCCTCATCGCCGAGGAGCACCGCCCGGACGTCATCGTCCTGGACGTGAAGCTGCCGGACATCAGCGGCTATGAGGTCTGCGCGCGGCTGCGGGCCAACTCGGCCACGGCCTCCATCGCGGTGATGCACACGTCCGCGACGTTCGTCACGCCGGACAAGAAGGTGCAGGGCCTGGAGGGCGGCGCGGACGCGTACCTCACCCAGCCCTACGAGCCGTCGGAGCTCATCGCCACGGTGCGCTCGCTGTTGCGCCTGCGCCACGCGGAGCAGCAGGCCCGGCTGCGCACGGATCAGCTCATCGAGATGGACCGGCGCAAGGACGAGTTCCTGGCCATGCTGGCCCACGAGCTGCGCAACCCGCTGGCCGCCATCATGACGGCCATTGGCATCCTGGAGCGCAAGGCGCCCTCGGACACCAAGGAGGCGCGGATGCACGGCATCATCCAGCGCCAGACGCACCACCTGGCGCGGCTGGTGGATGACCTGCTGGACGTCAGCCGCATCACCCGGGGCAAGGTGGAGCTGCGCAAGGAGCCGGTGAGCCTGACGGCCACCTTCCAGCAGCTCCTCGCCATCCTGCGCCCCCGCGTGGAGTCGCGCGGCCTGAAGCTGGAGGTCCACCTGCCCCGCGCGCCGCTGTGGCTGGAGGGCGACGCCACGCGCCTGGAGCAGGTCTTCACCAACCTGGTGGACAACGCGGCCAAGTACACGGACGAGGGCAGCGTCACCATCGACCTGTTCCAGGAGGGCGTGGACGGCAACGCGCAGGCGGTGCTGCGGGTGAAGGACACCGGCATCGGCATCTCGCCGGAGAAGCTGCCCGCCATGTTCGAGCTGTTCGCCCAGGCGGACACCTCGCTGGAGCGCTCGCGCGGGGGGCTGGGCATTGGCCTCACGCTGGTGCGCACGCTGGTGCGGATGCACGGCGGCAGCGTGGAGGCGGCCAGCGGCGGCCCGGGCCAGGGCAGCGAGTTCGTCGTGCGGCTGCCCCTGCTCCCCGCGGACCGGGTCCCCCAGGTGACGGGGACGAACCTGCTGGACGCGCGGCGCGCGCGGCGCATCCTCCTGGTGGAGGACAACTCGGACGCGCGCCAGTCCATGCGCGACCTGCTGGAGCTGTGGGGTCACCAGGTGGCGGTGGCCCAGGACGGCGTGCGGGGCGTGGAGCTGGCCATGGAGCACGCGCCGGACCTGGCGCTGGTGGACATTGGCCTGCCGGGGCTGGACGGCTTCCAGGTGGCGCGGACGCTGCGCGCGCGCGTGGGGCAGAACCTGCGGCTGGTGGCGCTCAGCGGCTACGGCGACGCGGACACCTACCAGCAGGCCCTGAAGGCCGGGTTCGACGTGCACCTCACCAAGCCGGTGCGGCCCGCGGACCTGGACCGCGTCCTGTCGAACCTCTGAAAGCGGGAGGAGAGGTGGCTACCGCCGCGTCAGCGCGTTGGCCACCAGGCCCAGCAGCTTCACCTGGGCGGGGTCCAGTTGACGCACGCTGCGCAACAGCCGGCGCACCTCCGGACGCTCCGGCGTGGGCGGCGGGGCCTCGCTGGTGCGCGACGGCGGAGCGCCCTGCGCCGCGAGTCCCAGCAGCTCGTCCGCGGAGACGTGCAGCTCGTGGCACAGCTTCAGCAGGGTCTGGACGCTGGGGAGCATGCCGCCGCGTTCCAAGCGGCCGTACACTTCCGTGGCCACGTCGATCCGCTCGGCCACGTCGGCCTGCGTAAGCTCCATGCGGCCCCGGGCGACCCGTGCGGATGCGCCGATGGTGGTTGCGAGTTTCTTGTCCATGCCTTTGCTTGCCGACCCGAAACGTTTGGCCGACGGCATAGGACGTATAGAGGCAGACAGACAGAACTTGCCGGGTCAGCCTCCCATTGTTCACCCATAGGGTCGCTGCGCGGGAGGTGGACTTTCGGAGTCCGGGCAACCCCGACACCCATGGCTCTTTTGAGACGGAGCGCCCTCTGGAAACGGCCTCCGGCGGGTGCATCCCCGCGCGTTTCCGGGCTTGTCCGGAGGTGACCCAGGACGTTGGAGCCGCCGTTTCCTACGGTGTTCGAGCGTCCTGCCGCCACTGCCACCCTTCAGGGTTGGCTCGTGTTTTCAGTGTCGCCTGATACACCCGCGCCGCGGGGCGCCTACCGCGAGGCCAGGGTGGTCAACTCCACCGTGCCCAGGGCGCGCGCCAGCTCCGCGCGGGAGGTGGCCAGCTCGTACGTCGCCTGCACCTGCTGCGCGGCGGCGTTGGTGAAGGCCACCTGCGCGTCGCTCACCTCGATGATGTTGCCCACGCCCGCGCGGTAGCGCCCCTCGGCCAGCCGCAGCCGCTCGCGCGCGTTCACCCGCGCCTCCTCCGCGGCGGTGAGCGCCTCTCGCGTGGCCACCACGTTGAGCCGGGCCTGCTCCACCTGCAGCCGCACCTGCTGCCGGAGCGCGTCCTTCTGCGCCTGGAGGTCGCGCAGGTTGGCCTGGGCCTCGCGCGTCTGCGCGTTGACGAGCCCGCCCTGGAACAGCGCCCAGCTCAACTGGACGCCGCCCTGCGCGCTCAGCGTGGCGCCGTTGAACGGGTTCTCCCCCACGTCGGACAGGTTGCCCGTGGCGCTCAAGGCGGGCAGGTGGCCGGCCTTCGTCACCTTCACCTGGGACTCCTGCGCGGAGATCTGCCGCTCGCGCGCGGCGACGTCCGGGCGGGCCTCCAGCGCGCGCTTCACCAGCGCGTCCAGCACCTCGTCCTCGCCCGCCACGGCCGCCACCGTCACGTCCTGCACGGTGTAGTCGGTGGCCGTCTCCACGCCCATGGTCTGGTTGAGCTGCGCCTTCGCGGTGGCGTACGCGTTCTGCGCGCGGATGAGCGCCACCTGCGCGTTGGCCTTCGCGGTGCGCTGCTGGAGCAGGTCGATCTCCGGCCGCGAGCCCACCTGCACGGACGCGTTCACCTGGTTGAGCCGCGCCTCCTCGCTCTGGAGCGTCTCGCGCGCCACGCCCAGCAGGGCCTTCTGCGTGAGGACGTTGAAGTACGCGGCGCGCACGTCGCGCAGCGCGTCCTGGAGCACCTGCTGCTGCGAGTCCTCCTGCGCGCCCGCGGACTCCCTGGACGCGGTGTAGCGGCCCTTCGTCCTGCCGAAGTCGTAGATGAGCTGGCTGGCGGCGATGCTGCCGCTGAAGCGCCGCGTGGAGTTGGACACCACGCCGGTGTCGCTGCCCGGCACGTTCTGGATGACCGCCCGGTTGCTGGTGCCCAGCGTGTAGCCGGCGTTGGCGCTCACCTGCGGCAGGAAGCTGGAGAAGGACTGGTCCACCCGGGCGTACGCCGCGTCGGTGCTCGCCTGCGCCGAGCGCAGCGACGGCTGGTGCTGGCGCGCCGCGGCCTCCGCGTCCGCCAGGGTGATGACGCGCCCCTCGGCCGCGTCCTGGAGCGGGGCGGCCGGGGCCGTCTGGGCCCCAACGGCCAGGGGCAGGACCCACAACGACAGCGTCAACGGAAGCGACCGCATCACTCGTACCTCAGGGCATCGATGGGATCCAACAGGCTCGCCTTGCGCGCCGGGTACAGCCCGAAGACGACCCCGACCAGGCCGCTGAACCCGATGGCCAGCAGCGCGACGTCGGGACGGACCAGCATGGGCCAGCCGAACTGCGCGGCGAGCAGCTTCGCCACGCCCAGGCCCACAGCCGCGCCGATGATGCCGCCCAGCACCGCCAGCGTCAGCGCCTCGATGAGGAACTGCGCCAGGATGTCCCGTGGCCGGGCGCCCACCGCCACGCGCACGCCAATCTCGCGCGTCCGCTCGGTGACGCTCACCAGCATGATGTTCATGATGCCGATACCGCCCACCACCAGCGACACCGCCGCGATGGCCGCGAGCAGCAGGCTCAGCGTCTCCGTGCTCTGCTGCTGACCGCTGGCCACCTCCGCCAGGTTGCGCACGTCGAAGTCGTTGGCGTCGTCCTCGCCCAGCCGGTGCCGCTCGCGCAGCAGGTTCGTCACGTCCGCCTGGGCCTTGGCGGTGAGGTCCGCGCTCACCGCCTGCACGAACACCGCGCCGGTGATGTACGCGCCCAGGCTCTGCGCCTGCACCTGCCGCTTGAACGTGGTGGCCGGCACGAACACCGTGTTGTCGAAGTCCTGGCCCACGGGCGACTGGCCCTTGGGCGCCGTCACCCCCATCACGGTGAAGGGCGTCTTGTTGATGCGGATGACCTGCCCCACGGGGTTGAAGCCCTTGCCGTAGAGGTTGTCCACCACCGTCTGGCCCAGCACCGCCACCTTCGCGCCCGCCTCGTTGTCCGCGTCCGTGAAGTGCGCGCCGTGGGCCATGGTCCAACTGCGCACGGTGAAGTAGTCCGTCGTGGTGCCGATGATGCTGGTGTTCCAGTTCTGGTCCTCGCTGAACACCTGCGCGTTGGAGCGCATCTCCGGCGCCGCGCCGCGCACGCTGGACACCTGCGTGCGCACGGCCTCCAGGTCGTCCCAGGTGATGGTGGGCTGGCTGCCGAAGCCGCCGCGCGCGCCGCCGGACCGGGACGAGCCCGGCAGGATGATGAGCAGGTTGGTGCCCATGGAGTCGAAGACCTTCTGCACGCTGGCCTTCGCCCCGTCGCCAATGGCCACCATGGCGATGACCGCGCCCACGCCGATGATGATGCCCAGCGCGGTGAGCACCGAGCGCGTCTTGCTGCGCAACAGCGCGCGCAGCGCCAGGACGAGCGTCTCCAGGATGTTCATGTCCCCACCTCCTCGGCGGGCACCACCGCCGGGTTCGGCGTCTGGCGTCTGTCATTCACGATGCGCCCGTCCTTCACCACCACGATGCGCTGGGTGTACTCGGCCACGTCCGGCTCGTGCGTCACCAGCACCAGTGTCATGCCCTCCTTCTGCAACTGCTGGAACAGCGCCATCACCTCCACCGTGGTGCGCGAGTCCAGGTTGCCCGTGGGCTCGTCCGCGAGGATGACCCGGGGCCGCCCCACCAGCGCCCGCGCGATGGCCACGCGCTGCTGCTGACCGCCGGAGAGCTGCTTCGGGTGGTGATCCAACCGGGCCCCCAGCCCCACGCGCTCCAGCGCCTCCTTCGCGCGCGCGCGGCGCTCCTTGGAGGGCACGCCCGCGTACAGCATGGGCAGCTCCACGTTCTCCAGCGCGGTGGTGCGCGCCAGCAGGTTGAAGCTCTGGAAGACGAAGCCCAGGGTGCGGTTGCGCACGCGCGCCAGGCCGTCGCGGTCCAGGCGGGCCACCTCGCGGCCGTTGAGCAGGTACTCCCCGGAGGTGGGCCGGTCCAGGCAGCCCAGGATGTTCATCAGCGTGGACTTGCCCGAACCGGAGGAGCCCATGATGGAGACGAACTCCCCCGGCTCCACCGTGAAGTCCACGCCGCGCAGGGCCCGCACCTCCACGTCGCCGGACTTGTACACCTTCGCCACGTTCTTGAGCTGGATGACGGGGGGTGCCCGCTTCGTGTCCGCGTCCATCGGTCTGCCTTCCGTCCCTTCCCCTGCCCTCGGTGCCTGTGTGACGAACGTGATGGGAGCGCGCCCGGGCCTAGAACGGGCCCCGGCGCATGCCGCCGCCCATGCCCCGGCCGCCGCCCGGCCCGCCCACGGGGCTGCCGCCCGAGGCCCCCGGTGACGTCGAGCCCGCGGGCGCGTTCGCCGCGGTGATGACGCGGTCGCCGGCCTTCAATCCACCCTCCACCACCTCCGTGAACGTGCCGTCCGTCATGCCGGTGCGCACGTTCACGGCGACGGGCCGCGGCTTCTGCTCCGGCTGGCGGCGCAGCACGTAGACGGTGCGCATGCCGGCCGGGACCGGGGCCTGCGCGGGCGCGTCCGGAGACGGCGCGGGGCGGTAGCGCAAGGCCGTGTTGGGCACGGACAGGGCCTGGTCCTTCTGCTGCGTGACGATGGTCACGTTGGCCGTCATGCCCGGCTTGAGCTTCAGGTCCGGGTTCGGCACGTCGATGACGGCCAGGTAGGTCACCACGTTCTGCACGGTGATGGCCTCGTTGCGGATCTGCCGGATGGTGCCCTCGAAGGTCTCCCCCGGGAAGGCGTCCACGGTGAAGGTGGCCTTCTGGCCGGGCCGCAGCTTGCCCACGTCCGCTTCCGCGATGCTGGTGTTGACCTGCATCTTGCGCAGGTCCTCCGCGATGGTGAAGAGCACGGGCGCCTGGAGGGACGCGGCCACCGTCTGGCCCACGTCCACGCTGCGCGAGATGACGATGCCGTCCGTGGGCGACACGATGGTCGTGTACTTGAGGTTCACCTGCGCCTCGTTGAGCGCGGCCTGCGCCTGGGCCACCGCGCCCTCCGCGGCCGTGACCTCGGCCTGCCCGCTGGCGGCGGCGGACTCCGCCGTCTCCAGCTCGGACTGGGAGATGAACTGCTGGGCGCGCAGCTCGCGCGAGCGCTCCGCCTGCTTCTTCGCCACGTCCGCGTTGACGCGCGCCTTCTGGAGGTTCGCGCGCGAGGCCGTCATGTTCGCCTTCGCCCGGTCCAGCGCGGCCTGCACCAACTGCGGGTCGATGCGGGCGATGACCTGCCCCTTCTTCACCTGCGAGTTGTAGTCGACCATCAGCTCCTGGATGCGCCCGGAGACCTGGCTGCCGACCTGCACCGTCACCAGCGCCGCCACGGTGCCGGTGGCCGTCACCTTGGCCGTGAGCTTCCGGGCCTCGGCGGGGGTCGTCTCGTAGGTGATGGCGTCCGCCGGGTTCCCGGCGCGCATGCGCCAGAACACCCCCGCGCCCACCACCACCAGGATGGCCAGGACCCAGGCCCAGCGCGGAACGCCGCGCTTGCGCCCCGCGTCCTCATCCAGCTCCACCGGCGCCAGGGCCGGCGCTTCTCGCGGCATCTCGCTCAAGGCCTTCATGCCCCTTCTCTACGTTTTGAAATGTTTCGGCGAATCTCGTCTCTATTACGAAAGATGACCCGCGGCGAGGCGGCCCTCCGCCGAGTCCGCCGCCCCCGCTCCGGGGAGCACGACGCGCGCGGTGGTGCCCTGCCCCGGCTGGCTCTCCAGCGTGAGGCGGCCGTGGTGGGCCTCCAGGATGCGGCGCACCAGCGCCAGCCCCAGGCCCACGCCGCCGGTGGTGCGGGCGCGGCTGCGGTCGGTGCGGAAGAAGGGCGTGCCCACGCGCGACAGGTCCTGCGCCTCGATGCCGATGCCCTGGTCCTGGATGTCCACCTGGAGGCTGTCCCCCACCGCCCGGGCGTGCAGCGTCACGGTGGTGCCGGGCTCCGAGTACTTCCCCGCGTTGTCGAGCAGGTTGTCCAACACGCGCCGCAGCAGCACCGGGTCCGCCTCCAGCGCGGGCAGCGTGCCGTCCACCTGGACCTCCAGCCGGTGCTTCGGCCGGGCGGTGTGGAAGCGGGCGGCGGCCTTGTCCAGCAGCGCGTTCGCGTCCACGCGCTCCAGGCGCAGGGGGGGCACGCCGCTCGCGCCGTCCGTCACCAGCTCCAGGCGGGACGTGGTGAGCACGTCGGACACCAGGCGCTCCAGCTCCGACAGGTCCTCGGTGATGTCGGGCAGCAGCTCGCGCGCGGTCTGCGCGTCGCCCTCCGCGGCCAGGTCCAGCGCCACGCGGATGCGGGACAGGGGCGTGCGCAGCTCATGGGACACGTTGGCGAGCAGCTCCTTCTGCGAGCGCAGGAGCTGGGTGATGCGGCCGGCCATCTCGTCGAAGGCCTCGGACACCAGGCCCAGCTCGTCCTTGCGGCGCAGGCCCGCGCGAACATCCAACCGCCCGGCGCCGAACGCGCGCGCCGCGCTGGCCAGCTTCTCCAGCGGGCCCGCGAGCGTGCGCGCGAAGGCGACGGAGGTGATGGCGGTGCACGCCAGCACGAGCCCCACGATGATGGCCGTCTGCCGGTCGCCGTCCGGCGGGGGCGGCGGAGGCGGCAGGGACACGGCGGCATAGACCTGGATGGGGCCGGGGAAGGGGCTCACCACCAGCATGCGGCCAGGGCCACCGGGGCCGGGGAAGGGGCCGCGCGGGCCGCTGCGGGTGACGCGCGAGGTGATGGCGGCGAGCTCCTCGGGGCCCACCGGGGGCGCGGGGTCCGGCCGCGTGTTGCCGAGCAGCGTGCCGTCCGCGGCGCGCAGGGTGACGCGCATGCCCATGCGCTGCTGTGCGCGGTCGAGCGACGCCTGGAGCGCGGCGGGGTGGTCGCGCAGGGTGGACCACTCGTCGACGAAGTAGGACAGCTCGTCGTCGAAGCGGTTGCGCCAGGACTCGTTGCGCAAGAGGTCGCGCGCGAGCATGAGCGACACGCCCACGAGGACGATCTGGATGACCCCCACCAGGTAGATGCGGGGGAGCAGGCCCATGGGGAGGCGGAAGAACCTCACGGCTCCGCCTCGGTCCCGGTGGCCAGCATGTAACCGGCGCCGCGGACCGTCTTGAGCAGACGCGGGTTGCGGGGGTCCACCTCCAGCTTCTGGCGCAGGCGGAAGATGTGCACGTCCACGGAGCGGTCGAACACCTCGTCCGCGCTGCCCTTCACCAGGTCGAGCAGTTGCTCCCGGCTGAGGACGCGGCCGGCGCGCTCGGCCAGCACGCGCAGCAGGCTGAACTCGTAGGTGGTGAGCGACAGCGGCTTGCCGTCCAGGGACGCGCTCAGGCTGCGCGGGTCCAGCACCAGGCGGCCCGCGTGCACGGGGTGGCTGGTGGGGCCCACCTTGCCGCGAGCGCGGCGCACCTGCGCGCGGATGCGGGCGAGCAGCTCGCGCGACGAGTAGGGCTTGGGCAGGTAGTCGTCCGCGCCGGACTCCAGACCCAGGACGCGGTCCGCCTCCTCGCCGCGCGCGGTGAGCATGATGATGGGGACGTCCGTGCGGGTGCGCAGCTCGCGGCAGACCTCCAGGCCGTCGCGGCCGGGGAGCATGAGGTCCAGGAGGATGACGTCGAAGGTGTGGCGGGCCGTCTGGAGGAGCGCGTCGGTGCCGGAGGCGGAGACGGTGACGATGATGCCGTGCTCCTGGAGGTAGCGGGCGGTGAGCCGCGCCAGGCGCTCATCGTCCTCGACGAGGAGCACCTGGATGGTGGCTTCCTCGGAACTCGTGGGGCGTGGGGTCGTCTCCATGGGTCGGGTCTCCGCGAGGGATGCGGTCCGCGTCCGGGCCGCGACCTGCAACGTCCCACCCCTACATTTCCAGGGGGCTACGGGCCCATGACGAAATATTACGAACGGAGGTCCGGCGGGACATCCCGGGGGCTGTCCGGGGGGACGGCCGCAACAGACGGAAATTCAGGGCTCGCCGTGCAGCCGGGTGAGCGCCCGCCGGTCCACCTTGCCCGCCGGGGTGCGAGGCAGGGCCTCCAGCAGCCGCAGCGTCCGGGGCAGCTTGTAGCGGGCAAGCCGGCCCGCGCAGAAGGCCGTCAGGGCCTCCAGGGTGGGCATGGCGCCGGGCCGGGGGACGACGAGGGCGCGGGGGACCTCGCCCCACTTCGGGTCGGGGACGGCGATGACGACGACCTCGGCGACGTCGGGGTGGCCGGCGAGGACGCTCTCGACCTCGGAGGGGTGGATGTTCTCGCCGCCGGAGATGATGAGGTCCTTGGCGCGGCCCTCGATGCGGAAGAAGCCCCGGGCGTCGCGGGAGGCCAGGTCGCCGGTGTGGAGCCAGCCGTCCACGAAGGCGCGAGCGGTCTCCTCCGGGCGGCGCCAGTAGCCGGCGCACAGGTGGGGGCCGCGAAGGAGCAGCTCGCCCACGTCGCCGGGGCGCTGTTCGCCGTCGATGCGCGCCTCGACGTGGAAGAGGGGCACGCCGACGAAGCCGGCGTGGGAGCGCATGACGGTGTCGGGGAGGAAGAAGTTGTTGGGGCCGCCCTCGGTGAGGCCGTAGCCGGTGCGGAAGGCGATGCCGCGGGCGAAGAAGCGCTCGAAGACGGGGGCGGGACAGGGGGCGCCGCCGCTGATGAGCAGCTTGAGGCGGGAGAAGTCCACGGCCTCGAAGCGGGGGTGCCGCTGCATCTCGATGAACATGGTGGGCACGCCGAACACGAGGTTCACGTCGCCCGAGTCGATGAGGTCCAGGGTCTGCGCCACGTCGAAGGCGCGGCACACGACGGAGGCGCCGCCCACGTACACCAGGGGCAGCGTGAAGACGTTGAGGCCGCCGGTGTGGAACAGGGGCGCGTTGAGCAGCGCCACGTCGTCCTGGGTGAGGCCCCAACTGACGACGGTGTTCACGGCATTGGCGGTGAGCGAGCCATGCGTGAGCACGGCGGACTTCGGAAGGCCGGTGCTCCCGCCGGTGGAGCACAGCACCCAGGGCGCATCCGCCTCCAGTTCGATGGAGGGCAGCGCTCCGGACAAGGCCTCGCGGGAGCAGAAGAGCGGATCCGCCAGGCAGACCCAGTGGGCCGGGAGCCGGGGGCGCAGGGCGTCGGCCTGGGCGCGGAACTCCGGCCCGAAGCAGACGACGGAGGGGGCGGCGTCGGAGAGCAGGCCGTGGAGTTCCTCCACGCCCAGGCGCCAGTTGAGCGGCTGGAGCACGGCGCCCAGCCTGGCGCACGCGAACACGAGGTCCAGCGTCTCCACGCCGTTGTAGGCCAGGACGGAGACGCGGTCGCCCACCCCCACGCCCAGCCCGCGGAGCAGCAGCGCGGTCCGGTGGACGGAGTCATGCCACTCCGCCCACGAGATGCGCCGCCCACCCCGGAGCGAATCAACGAGCGCCGTGCGCTCCGGGGCGAGCGAAGCCCGCCGGGCCAGCCAGTCGTGGACGATGGGCATAGGACGAACGACCGGCTCGAAAACCGACGACCACGTCTCGGCGCGAGGCTACTGTGGAGAGACGCGCCTCGCACAATTCTATCGCTCCTCCAGGGCTGCTGGCACGATGTGGGTGTAGGAGCAGTTCAGCGCCCCCTTGGAGAAACCTCGATGCCTCCCGCCGAGAGCCCCTGGCAGTCCTCCTTCAGCCTGCCTGGGAGCCGGGTACCGTTCTTGTCCCGGGTCGTACTGCGTAATTTCCGCAGCATCCAGGCATGTGACGTCAGACTAGGACCGTTGACATTTCTCGTGGGCCCGAATGGCTCGGGAAAGAGCAACTTCCTGGACGCATTGAGGCTCATCACTGACGCGTTAAGAACCTCCCTGGACCATGCGCTTAGGGACCGAGGCGGAGTCAACGAGGTGCGGCGCCGATCCAGCGGTCACCCTACACACTTCGGAATTCGCATTGAGTTCCAGCTTCCTAATGGGGCTAGCGGTCATTTCTCATTCAGCGTTGGAGCCCGCTCTCATGGCGACTATGTCGTGCAGGAAGAAGAGTGCGCGGTCGGCAACGCGAAATATCGAGTTCGCGAAGGAGCCCTGCTCCTAAAGCCGTCTTCGGTCGCACCACCTGCGTCGGAAGATAGGCTCTATTTGGTTAATGCCGCAGGACTGCCTGAGTTCCGGCCACTTTTCGATGCCCTCTCGAACATGGGCTTCTACAACCTCAACCCGGATCAACTCAGGGCGCTTCAATCTCCAGATAAGGGAGAACTCCTTGCTCGCGACGGCTTCAACCTTCCGAGCGTGCTGGAACGCTTGGAGAAATTGGATGGCGACACAACAAAGCAGCGCATTGAAGAGTACCTCAGCGCAATCGTACCAGGCGTTGAGGGTGTAGATGCCAAGCGCGTTGGCCACATGGAAACGCTGGAGTTTCGTCAACACGTTGAAGGCGCGAAGGACCCATGGCGCTTCCCAGCTATCAACATGTCCGATGGGACGCTACGTGCTCTAGGCATCTTAGTCGCACTACTCCAAGCCCGAGTCGAGCGTCGGATCCAGGTGGTGGGCATCGAAGAACCAGAGGTCGCCCTCCATCCGGCTGCAGCCGGCATTCTTCGTGACGCACTTCGGGATGCGTCGCAGTACGCCCAGGTTATCGTTACAAGTCACAGTCCTGAACTACTCGATGACTCCAACATCCATGGTGAAGAGATCATCTCGGTGGTTGCAGAACAGGGTAAGAGCCTTATCGCCAGGGTAGATGAAGTCACCCGTGCTGCCTTACGTGACCATCTCTACACGGCCGGAGAACTCCTAAAAGCCAACCAATTGGCACCTGACATCCAGGCCGTTCCCGCGCTGGAACAACTTAAACTTTGGGGGAATGATCCCTGATGAAGCTAGGGCTCATCGTTGAGGGATATGGAGAGGTTGCTGCAGCCCCTATTCTCGTGAGGCGGCTGACTCAGTTCTTGTCACCGACCATCCATCCGGAAGTCCTGTTTCCCCACCGCATTCCAAGAGGGCAGCTCGTCAAAGATGAAGATTTAGGTCGCGCGATCAAGCTAACGGCCCAAAAGGTAGGTGGCGAGGGCCGCATCCTTGTTCTGCTGGATGCGGACAAGGATCTGCCCTGCGTGTTGGGCCCCAGGCTTCTCGACTGGGCAAGAAAGCACCGACCCGACCGGCTTATTTCTGTAGTTGTTGCGCAGTGTGAGTATGAGGCGTGGTTCATAGCGGCAGCTGAATCCCTGCGAGGCCAGCGCGGGTTGCCGACCAACCTTGAGCCCCCATCCCATCCAGAAGCAATTCGCGATGCAAAGGGATGGTTGAGCCAGAGAATGCCCGGCGGCTATCGGGAAACCATCGACCAGCCCGCCCTGACCAGCGTCTTCGACCTCGAAGCTGCCCGCCGCGCGGACTCCTTCGACAAGCTCGTCCGGGACATGGGCACGCTGCTGAACGTTCCCGTCCCACCGCGCCCCTGACCCGCGAAGCACGGGCGTCACACAGACGCCCGTGCCTCACATCACGTCATCAATCCCGCGAAACGAAGTGCGCGGAGATCTTGTTCCACACCGCCGGGGTGATGCCCATGCTCAGGTGGTCATAGGCCATGCCCTCCTGCTTCGCGTCGGCGGTCTTCTTCGTGGACGTCCAGCCCTGGGTGAGCTGCGTCACCGCCGCGATGCTCGCCTCGAAGAGCACGCCGTCGCTGCGCAGCGTGGACGTGGTGGACGTCATGCCGTCCGTCTCGAAGGGCTGAGAGCCGCCCGTCGTGCCGTACAGCACGTAGAGCGACGGCAGGCGCGAATCCAGGCCGTGCTCCGCCAAGCGCGTGATGAACTTGCCGCCCATCTCCATGGCCGCGTTGATGCCCAGGCCGTCCATGATGCGGTACTTGCCGTACATCAGCGAGTCGTACCCCTCACGGTTCTGGTTCGTGTTGTACGCGTGGTACGCGAAGCACGGCGAGCCCGCCGGGTCGAACGCCGTCGTGCGGCACACGCGGTGGTCGCTGGACGCCATGTAGCCCGCGGCGACCCAGGGGTTGTACGGGTTGTAGATGAGCTTCGTGTCCAGCCAGGGGAAGTAGCGGTTCTCGTCCGGATCGATGTTGTCCCACGCGGACGCGCTGCGGTCCGGGATGGGGTACGTGCCGCGCAGGTCATACGCCGCCTGCAACTGGCCCGGGTACGCCGTCACGTACTTGCCGCTGGTGTCCACCGCGCCGAAGAGGCTCATGTTGTAGTCGTCGAACTTGAACGACGACGAAGACAGGCCCTGGTTCGTGTTCAGCGTCTGCAGCGAGCTCGAGTACACCGGCGTGCCCGTGCTGGACAGGCCCGTGATGTTCGACAGGTAGATGCGGCGGAAGTAGTCCGTCCACACGCCGCCGGAACCCGCGCACACGCTCTCCGCGTAGGGGTTCTTGAACCAGGGCACGTCATAGCCGAACGTCACGCACTGCATCGCGGAGAAGTACGTCCACGGCATCGGGCCACGGCCCACCGGCGCGTTGGAGGCCGTGCTCGCGATGGTCAGCGTGTGGATGGGGTGGCGGAAGTTCAGGTCGATGCCCTTGTGCGGCCCGGACAGCGGCACGTACACGCGCACCGAGTCGTCATACGCCGGCACCTGCGACGCCTGCTCCTTCGCCAGCCGCTCGAAGAAGCGCGTCGTGCTGAAGCCGCCCCACGTGGCCGCGTTCGCCAGCCAGGGGTCCACCGCCAGCACGCCCTTGCTCCACGCCACCACGTCCACCCGCGCCACGCCCGGGTGCAGCGCCTTCACGCGCTGCACGGCGTTGGCCACGTGGATGGCGTGGTTGAAGTTGTCGCCGTGGAACGAGCCGAACGTCACCGCGTACACGCAGCGGCCCTTCGACTCCAGGTCCTGCACCATGCCCGTCAACTGCGCCGCGCCGCCGTAGGTGCCGCCCGAGCCGTTGTTGCCGTTGGGGAACAGCCAGACGTTCGCGTCCTGGATGGCGCCGTGCACCAGCAGCGTCGGCGTCAGGTTGACGTTGCAGGTGCGCGCCGCGGTGGCCCGCCCCTTGTGCAGCAGGACGAAGCGCGCCTCCGGCTTGGTGGGGCCGGGCGCGGGACAGGTGGCCCCGGCCGTCGTGGCGCAACTGTTCCCGTAGTAGAGGTTGAACGCGTTCACCAACTGCTGGTTCAGCGAACCGAAGTACGTCTTCAGCGGGTAGTCGCTGGACTGGTACGTGTCCTGGTCCCGCAGCTTCAGCGTGCGCGGGTTGTAGTACTCCGTGCGGAAGCGCTGCCGGCCCTCCAGCAGCTCAATCTGGCCCCAGGACCACGAGGGCGGCGTGTACGTGCCCACCACGCGGTAGGGCGTGGTGAAGTTCGTGGGGATGGCGTCGAAGTACGGGGCCAGGTCCGCGTCCAGCGGGGCCTCGGCCGTACCGACGGCCTCTTCCATCGGGGGCGCTTCCGCGGGCGGTTCAGCCCCGCAACCTGCCATCAGCAATGCGGCCGTGAGCGACAAACTCCAGGTGCTTCGCATGCGGACCTCCGGTTCGGTGAAGGGTGCGGCGACAGCGGACTGCGACTGAGAGTGGACACACGGGACGCACGAAGGGCCCCAGGGGCTCCCCGGAAGGCCCTCGCGTGCCTCACCGCGCGTCAGGAACGCCTAGCGGGCGTGCTCCTGGAGGAACGGGACGAGCAGGTCGTGGAACTCCTTCGTCTTCTCCAGGTGCGGGCTGTGGCCCGTGTCCTGGAGGACGACCTCGCGGTAGCGGCCGCCGTTGGCCGCGTAGCGCTCCATCACCTTGCGCATCTGCGACACCATGGGCTGCGGCGGGTACTGCTCCTCGCCGGGCCAGCCGGGCACCGCGCCCAGCTTGCCCAGGAAGCCGAAGTCGAACAGGGACGTGTCGGAGACGATGGCGTCGTCCGCACCGCGGATCCACAGCACGTCCGGCCCGTTCGTCAGCGTCGCGAAGGAGGAGGTGTTGTAGTAGGCGGGCGCCATGGCGTTGTTCATGCCCGTGGTGCCCGGCGCCACGCCCGGCCAGTTCGGCGACTTGGCGAAGTTGCCCGGGTACAGCTCGTCCGACACGTGCGTGTCCAGCACGGAGTCCAGGAGCATCTCCTCGTCCGGGTGGCGGAACGGCGGCTTCACGTAGCAGCCGTTCATCACGTTGCGCGGCGACGTCTGCGACTCCGTGGAGCGGTCCTTCGTCTTCAGCCGATGCACGAAGTCCGGGTTGGCCGTGCCGCCGCCGGAGCCCGCGAAGTCCGCCCAGCACGGCGTGCCGTCCGCGTCCTTCGTGCCGCCGAAGCCGTAGGGGGACAGCGGCGCCTCCACCACCAGGCCGGCCACGCGCTCCGGATGGTCGATGGACAACTGCATCACCATGCCCGCGCCCGCCGAGTGCGCCACGAACACCGCGCGCTTCAACGACAGCGTGTCCATCAGCGCCAGCAGGTCGTCCGCGAAGTCGCGCATGCCGCGCGTCGCGTCGATGGTCTTCTCCTCCGTGTGCCCGTAGCCGCGCATGTCCGGCGCGATGCCCCGGAAGCCCTGGGGCAGCGTCTTCATCAGCGACTCGAAGAACGCGGACGAGGAACAGTTGCCGTGCACGAAGATGACGGGAAAGCCCTCCTCGCCCACGAGCCGCGCGCGCACCCGGAGCCGCTGCGTGGGGATGTCCCGGATCTCGACCTTCCTGGATGAATCAGCCATGTGCGCGCTCCTGGTTGTGTTGCTTGAACTGGAAAGAGGAAAACCCGTGCGTCACGACGCGGCCCGCGCGTCAGCGGCGATGGCCGCCTCGCGCAGCTCGCGCTTGAGAATCTTCCCGGCCGCGGACACCGGCAGGGACTTCACCAGCTCCACCCGCTTGGGGACCTTGAAGCGTGCCACCCGGCCCTTGAGGTGCTCGAGCAGCGCCTCCGCCGAGGCCTCGGCCCCGGGCTTGAGCACCACGTAGGCCCGGCCGCACTCGCCCCACTTCGCGTCCGGCACGCCCACCACCGCGCACTGCTGCACGGCGGGGTGCTCGTAGAGGACGGTCTCCAGCTCCAGCGGGTACACGTTCTCTCCGCCGGAGATGAACATGTCCTTCTTGCGGCCCGCGATGGTGAAGAAGCCGTCCGCGTCCACGCGCGCCAGGTCCCCGGTGTGGAACCAGCCGTCCGCGCTGATGGCCTCCTTCGTGGCGGCGTCGTCCTCGAAGTAGCCGGAGCACATGGAGGGCCCCTTCAGCACCAGCTCCCCCACCCCGCCCACGGGCACCGCGTGGCCGGCGTCGTCCACCAGCTTCGCGTCGATGAAGTAGTTGGGCCGGCCGATGGAGCCCGCCTTGGACACCGCGAACTCCGGCCCCATGCTGAAGATGCCCGGGCCGAACTCCGTCATGCCGAAGCCCTGCTTGAAGGGCACCGGGTGCACCGCCTGCCACGCCTGGAGCAGCGGCACCGGCAGCGGCGCCCCGCCACTGGTGACGAAGCGCACGGAGGAGAAGTCCGTCCCCCTCCAGCGCGGCGAGTCCATCAACTGCTGGTACTGCGTGGGCACCGCGAAGAAGAGCGTCACCTTCTCCTTCGCCACCAGCCCCAGCATCTCGTCCGGGTCCCACCGGCGCATCAGCACCACGGTGCCGCCCACGGTGAGCAGGGGCAGCGTGTAGACGAGCAGCCCGCCCGTGTGGAACAGCGGCGTGTGCGTCACCGTCACGTCGCCCTGACGGATTTCATGCACCAGCGTGTTGAGCGTGTTCCACGCCACCATGCGGTAGGACACCTTCGCGCCCTTGGACCGGCCGGTGGTGCCGCCGGTGAAGAGCAGGCAGAGGATGTCCTCCTCGCTCACCGCGTCGTTCGTCACCGGAGCGGCGGGCGCGTACGCCATGGCCTGCGCGTACGGGTCGGCACCCGGCAGCCCCTGCGCCTCCAGCGACACCAGGCGCAGGCCGTCCCCCACGCGCTCGCGCACCTGGGCCACCGCGTCCTTGAAGTCGTCCCCGAACAGGAGCACGCGCGGACGGATGGCGCGCACGCCGTCCGCCAGCTCCGCCGCGTGCAGCCGCCAGTTGTACGGCACGAAGATGGCGCCCAGCTTCGCGCACGCGAACAGCGTGTCCAGGTACTCCACGCCGTTGTGCGCGACGATGGCCACGCGGTCGCCGCGCTGTACGCCCGCCACGTCCCGCAGCCAGCCCGCGAGCGCGTTGGCGCGCGCGTTCATCTGCTTGTAGGTGAAGCGGCCCGCGTCCTTGCGGGCCACGTCCACCACGGCCACCGCGTCCGGCCAGTAGAGGGCACCCCGCCCCATCCAGTCCCCGATGAACATGCGAAGAACTCCTGTCTGAATGAGGCGGGGTGTGGGGGGACTAGGCCGTCCAGCGGTAGAGGGCGGACGCCATGGCGAGGCCACCGCCGCTGGCGCAGAAGGCGACCAGGTCGCCCTTCTTCACCTTGCCCTGCACCACCGCGTCGTCCAGCGTCATGGGGATGCAGGCGGAGCCCGTGTAGCCCCACTTGTCCATGGTGTAGTGCGCCTTCTCCATGGGCTGGTTGAGCGCCTTCATGGTGGCCTCAATCGTGCGCAGGTTGAGCTGCGTGAAGACGAACAGCTTCACGTCGTCCAGCGTCTGGTCCGCGCGCTTGAGCAGCGTGTCCAGCAGCATGGGCCAGCGCTCGGTGTTGAACGTGGAGGGGAACTTGCGCACGAACTGCACCGCGGGCTTGCCGTCCGTGAGCGCCAGCGTCTCCACCGTGGCGGGCCGGTTCGTGCCGCCCGTGTAGATGCCCAGCGCGTCGTGGTACTCGCCGTTGGCGAGCAGCTTCGCGCCCAGGAAGCCCGGCTTGTCGGACGCGCCCAGCACCACCGCGCCCGCGCCGTCCGCGAACAGCGTGCAGGTCTTCTTGTCCTTCCAGTTCACGTACCGGGTCATCCCGTAGGCGCCCACCACCAGGATGCGCTGGTAGCTGTCGTCCGAGGAGATCGTCTTCGACGCCACGTCCAGCGCCGTCACCCAGCCCGCGCACGCGGCGTTGATGTCGTACGTGCCCGCGTTCACCGCGCCCAGCTTGGCCTGCACCACGGACGACGTGCCGGGGGACAGGTAGTCCGGCGTGTCACTGGCCACGAGCACCAGGTCCAGCTCCTTGGGGTCCACCTTCGCGCGGGCGAGCGCCTCCTTCGCGGCGGCCACGGCCAGGTCGCTGGTGGCCTGGTGGTCCGCCATCACGTGGCGCTGCTTGATGCCCACGTTCTGCTGGAGCCACTCGTCCACCTTCTCGCCGAGGATCTTCTCCACGTCGGCGTTGGTGAGGAGCTTCTCGGGGACGTAGCGGCCGGTGGACAGGATGTTCGCGTAACGCATGACGGTGTTTCAGCTCCGGGGACCGCGTGACGGACGACGGGGGGAGGACTTCGACTTCGGGGGGGTGGGCTTCGGCGGCTTCGCCGCGGCCTTCGGGGGAGGCGGCACGGACTGGAGGTGGGGAGGCAGGCCGTGGGACAGCAGCGTCATCGCCGTGTCGAGCACGCGCTCCAGGCCCATGTCCTCCTCCCAGAGCACCCAGCGCATGCCCAGGAAGTCGCCAATGCCCATCAGGCAGTAGGCGAGCGCCTCCGGGTCCATGCGGCGCACCTCGCCCGCGTCCATGGCCTGCTGGAGGCCGCGCACGTAGCCCTTGGCGAAGCGGTCGTAGTAGCGGCGGTAGCAGTCCGCGTCCACGAACTCCGCCTGCCGCACCACGCGGTAGAGGTTGGGGTGCTGGCGCACGAACTGGAAGAAGGCGCGCAGGCCCTCGCGCTCCACCTCCAGGCGCGTGGTGCACGCCGCCGTGGACTCCGCGATGAGGCGGCGCAGGCGCGCGCCCAGCTCGTCCACCACCTCCACGAAGATGGACTGCTTGTCCGGGAAGTACACGTAGAAGGTGCCCAGCGCGACGCTGGCCTTGCGCGTGAGGTCCGCGATGGACGCGCGCTCGTAGCCCTTGTCACCGAACACCGCCTCCGCGGCCTTCAACAACTTCTGCCGCGTCCGCTGGCCGCGCGGCGTGACAGGGACGCGTTCTGAAGTTGAAGGGCGATTCATCTTTCAGGACGGGTAGCACCCGGCCGACCGCCCTGTCAAAAGCGGATGGATGGCTCCTTGCGTCAAAGACAGACATGGACGCGCGGCGTCAAACACCTCGCGCGCCTGGCTGCCTGGAGCCCCGGGAGGTCGGGTGGAGGACGCTCCGCCACCCCCAACCATTTTGCGTGCAAACGGACTTGCACTTCCGGACAAGTGCATATAACTTCACCGTCCACTGCCAAGACCGCTTATAAAAATAAGGTCTAAAGCCCCATGGACGCCCTGGATTATCGCATCGTGGACATGCTTCAGCGCGATGGCCGGGCCACGCAGTTGGAGCTGTCACGCGGGGTGAAGCTGTCCCAGCCGGCGGTGGCGGAGCGCATCCGCAAGCTGGAGGAGAAGGGCGTCATCACCGGCTACACGGCGCGCGTGGACGCGACGCAGTTGGGCAAGGACATCACCGCCTTCATCGGGGTGAGCATCGAGCACCCCAAGCACTTCGAGGGCTTCGCGCGCAAGGTGGCGGAGCTGCCGGACGTGCTGGAGGCCCACCGGGTCGCGGGGCAGGACTCGTACGTCTTGAAGGTGAAGACCGCGAACACGCGGACGCTGGACTCGCTGCTGGTGGAGACGCTGCGCACCATCCCGGGCGTCACCCGCACGAGCACCACCATCGTCCTGTCGACCTTGAAGGAAGACACGCACGTGCGTGTCCCCGATGAGCTGTTGAACGGAGAATGAACATGAGCGCGGACGCTATGAGTGCACCCCTGCCCCCTCCTCCGGCCTACCGGCTGTCCCAGCGCATGTCCCGGATGAAGACGTCCGCGGTGCGCGAAATCCTCAAGATCGCCGAGCGCCCCGACATCCTCTCCTTCGCCGGCGGCCTGCCCGCCCCGGAGCTCTTCCCGAAGGAGGCCATCGCCAGGGCGTTCGCGGAGACCTTCGCCAGCGACGCGGACGGGCGCTCCGCGCTCCAGTACAGCACCACGGAGGGCTTCGCCCCCTTGCGCGAGTGGATCGCCGGGCACCTGGCCCGCAAGGGCCAGAACGTCCACGCGGACCAGGTGCTCATCACCAGCGGCTCGCAGCAGGGCCTGGACCTGGCGGGGAAGATCCTGCTCGACCCGGGTGACCTGGTGGTGGTGGAGGACCCCAGCTACCTGGCGGCGCTCCAGACCTTCGGCGGCTACGAGGTGGAGTTCGCCACCGTGCGCAGCGACGACGCGGGCATGGACATGGATGACCTGGCGGCCCTGCTGAAGAAGCGGCAGCCGAAGCTGCTCTACGTCATCCCCAACTTCCAGAACCCCAAGGGCACCACCCTGTCGCTGGAGCGCCGCAAGGCCCTGGTGCGGCTGGCCCAGGAGCACCGCTTCATCATCCTGGAGGACGACCCGTACGGCGAGCTGCGCTTCAAGGGCGTGCACCTGCCGTCGCTGGCGTCGCTGGACGACCAGGGCGTGGTGCTGTCCCTGTCCACCTTCTCCAAGACGCTGGCCCCGGGCCTGCGCCTGGGCTGGGTGACGGGCCCGAAGGCGCTGCTCAAGCCGATGACCATCGCGAAGCAGGCCACGGACCTGCACACCGCCACGCTCGCCCAGCGCGCCACGGCGCGGCTGCTGGAGACGTTCGACTACGCGGGCCACATCCAGGCGCTGATGCCCATCTACGCCCAGCGCGCCAACGCGATGCTGGACGCGCTCAAGGCCCACATGCCCCAGGGCACCCAGTGGACCCGGCCGGACGGCGGCATGTTCCTCTGGGTGGAGCTGCCCGGCGGTCTGGACGCGGCGAAGCTCCTGCCCCGCGCCGTGGAGCAGAAGGTCGCCTTCGTCCCCGGCGCGCCCTTCTTCGCCAACGACCAGAAGCCCCAGTTCATGCGGCTGAACTACTCCAACCGCCCGCCCGAGCTCATCCACGAGGGCATGAAGCGGCTGGGCTCCGTCATCTCGGACGCCCTCTAGTTCCAGCACCCCGGCCCCCAACGCACCGCGTCGGGGGCCTGGGGCTCATGAGAAGTTGAAGCTTGATTCAGGTTTCAGCCTCCGCGGCGCTGGCCAGCGCCCGCGCGGTGTGCGTACCCTTGCGCGCGTTTTTTCTTTGGACGCCCAGGAGAGGCACATGCATCTGAAGGACCTGAAGATCATCGTCACCGGTGGCGCGCAGGGCATGGGCGCGCACTTCGCGCAGCGCATCCACGAGGCGGGCGGCCAGGTGGCCGTTGGCGACGTGAACGAGGAGAAGCTCGCGGCGCTGCCGGCGGGCATCCACCGCCGCAAGCTGGACGTGTCCAGCGAGCAGGACGTCACGGACTTCGTGCAGTGGGCGCACGGCGCCATGGGCGGCCTCAACGGCCTCATCAACAACGCGGGCATCCTGCGCGACGCGCTGCTCGTGAAGAAGGACCGCACCACCGGGCAGATCAAGAAGCTGTCCACGGCGGACTGGAACGCGGTCATCGGCGTGAACCTCACCGGCGCCACGCTGATGGTGCGCGAGGTCGTCTCCAAGATGGTGGAGACGGACCAGCGCCCCGGCGTCATCGTGAACATGTCGTCCATCGCGCGGCACGGCAACCGCGGCCAGTCCAACTACGTGTCCGCCAAGGCCGCGCTCGCCGCCAACACCGTCACCTGGTCGCGCGAGTTCGCGCCGTTCGGCATCCGCGTGGGCGCCATCGCCCCGGGCATGATTGAGACGCCCATGACGCAGGGCATGAACCAGAAGGCCCGCGACGCGCTGGTGGCCGCCATCCCGGTGGGCCGCATCGGCGAGCCGGAGGACATCTGGCAGGCCGTGAAGTTCATCGTGGAGTGCGACTACTTCAACGGCCGCACCATCGACGTGGACGGCGGCCACAACTTCTAGGCCGTCCGCTGCAACCGCGCCCCGGACCTCAGGCGCTCTTGCGCTTCCGGGGCGCGGGCTTCACGTCCACCCAGCGCTCCGCCCACTTGCCCAATTCGTCGATGACCTTCCAGAACGCCTGACCCTTCTGCGTCAGGCGGTACTCGGAGCGGATGGGCGGGCCCGGGTCCACGTGGCGCTCCACGATGCCCTCCGCCTCCAGGTCCTTGAGCCGCTCCGACAGGACGCGCTCGCTGATGGTGCCGATGCGCTCCGTCAGCTCCCCGAAGCGGCACGGCCCGTCCATCAGGATGCGCAGGATGACGCCCGTCCAGCGCCGGCCCAGCAGGTCCGCCGCCGCCAGGAACCGCGTGCACAGCGGGCTTGAGTCGTCATGCATCGTGTCCGCCTCCCCCCGGAAGTATAGCGCCCGCCCCCTCCTCGCGGCACACACTTACTTTTTGGAAGTTACTTGCAAATTAAAAGTGACGCGGGTAGCCATGGGGGGTTCGCAACGGAGGACGACACGCATGGCGACGCCGAACACGGCCCTGGACACGGACGCGCTGGAGCTGCTCTTCACGGAGGCCCGCACGCACTCGGGCTGGCAGGACCGGCCGGTGACGGACGAGACGCTGCGCCGCATCTACGAGCTGGCGCGCATGGCGCCCACCGCGGTCAACAGCCAGCCGGTGCGCCTGGTGTTCGTGCGAAGCCACGAGGCCAAGCAGAAGCTCAAGCCCTCGCTGTCCCCGGGCAACGTGGACAAGACGATGCAGGCGCCGGTGACGGTCATCGTGGCGTACGACACCGCGTTCCACGAGCAGATGCCCCGGCTGTTCCCCTCGCGCGACATGAAGAGCGTCTTCGCCGCGCAGACGCCGGAGGCGCGCGAGCAGGCGGCCTTCCTGAACGGCACCCTGCAGGGCGCCTACGTCATCCTCGCGGCGCGCGCGCTGGGGCTCGACTGCGGCCCCATGGGCGGCTTCGACAAGGCGAAGGTGGACGAGGCCTTCCTCCAGGGCACCGGCTGGAAGTCGAACTTCCTCCTCAACCTGGGCTACGGCGACCCGGCGAAGCTCTTCCCGCGCAACCCGCGCCTGTCTTTCGAGGACGCCTGCCGGCTGGTCTGACGCCGTCCAATCCCAGACAGCGCACTCGGCCCCCCGTTCAATGGCATCAGGCGGCTACAATCCTGAGTTTCTAGGTTAATCAGGAAGAAGCTGCCCCGGCGTCGGTTCCACGGGGCGCGGGGCCGGTGACGGGAGGCAAGCGCGGTGGGGCGGGCCTAGTACAACTGCTCGAGCGGCATCATCGTGCCCGCCTCGAACTCGGGCGCGCGGCGAAGCTGGTCCAGCACGCGCGGGGCGCACCTCAGGTGCAGCATGGGCAGGGAACCGCCCGGCTCGCTCATGGCGCGCACGGCGCCCACCAACTGGTGTGCCTCCAGCCAGCGCATGAAGCTCTCGCGGAAGCGGGCGTTCTCCGCCTGGCCTTCCTTGTAGATGTCCGCGCGCGAACGCATGGGTGCCCGTGAGGCCGCGGCGGGACGCTTCGGCGCGGCCGACTCCCGGGGCATCACCGTGACGTCGATGTCGCCGCCCGGCTGGGCGTCACGCTCCACGCCGCCGGAGCCCGGCAACGCGCGCACCGTGCCTCCGCTGCCCGGCAGCGGACGCACGGCGGCGACGGAGGACATCCGGGCCGAAATGTCTTGGGGTTCGCCCGGCACGCCATTCTTCCTGCGCATGGCCACATCCTCCCCAGGTCCGGTGCTCACGTGGCACCGGCCCCGGCAACTACCGCGTCACCTGAAAACAGCCAGGCCCTTCCCCGTCCGGTGGTTCGCCGAGCGAGGAAGCTTGATGGCATTGGCCAGAATCAAATCTCTCACTTCCAACGCCGTCAAGTCAGGGGCACGGCAACGATACAGCGCGGCGATTCCCGCGACATATGGCGCCGCCATGCTTGTGCCGCTCATTCGTTCATAGAACGCCTGATTGTTGCAGCGGCGTTCAGTAGACGAATACACATTCACCCCGTAGCCCATGACGTCAGGCACGACGCGACGCCCCACGGCGCCGCTGGCGGAGAAGGTGGCCACGTTGCGCTCGAAGTCGACTGCCCCCACCGCCAGCGCCTCGGGAAAGGCCGCTGGGTAACCAACCGTGTCGGGTCCACTGTTACCCGCCGCGACAATGGGCAGGATGTTGCTGTCCAGAAGCCGACGCAGCATGGCCTGCAGCGCGCGCTGGTTGAGCAGGTAGTCCGCTTCGGAGATGCCCGGGGGCGGCTGCAGCGGGAAGCCCAGCGACAGGTTGACGACGGCGGGACGCGACGCGTTCTCCGGACGGCTGAACTGGTGCAGCAGCCACTCCATGCCGGCGGCCACGCGGCCCAGGCTGGTGCGGATGGTCTCCGACTCGATGACGGACGCGGCGTACAGGTCCACCTCCGGCGCGACGCCGTGGTGCACGCCCGCGGCGATGCCGCACACGTGCGTGCCGTGGCCGTCCGGGTCGAAGCCGCGCACGTCGCGCGCGGGGTTGTGCGGCGAGTTGGGGAAGAGCGAGACGTAGCGGAACTGGATGGTCTTGCTCGCGTGCTCCGGGTGGTCCGCGTCCACGCCGGTGTCCAGGATGCCCAGCATCACGCCGGCGCCCCGGATGCCCTGGGCGTGCGCCAGGGGGACACCGGACTCGTCAGGCCACTCGCGCTGCGCGAGCGAGCTCATGCCGCGGTTGCGCGGCCCCGTCTGTCCGGCGGACACCGGACCGGGGAAGGACAGGGGCACCACGTCCGGGATGAACTCGAACTCCCGCGCCAGCTCGCCCCGGGCCGCCTTCTCCGCGTCCGGGGAGTAGAAGTGCGCCATGGTGGCGCCGATGAGCGGCATGAAGCGGTAGCTGCCGGCCTCCGCGCCGATGGGCTCCGACACGGGCGCGCCCGGCAGGGGCGTGGCATCCGCGGACTTCGCGCCCTTCTTGCCGCGGCCGCCCTTGCGTCCGCGCCGCGCCTGGTCGCTGACCTCCGGCTTCATCCCAGGCAGCGTGGCCGACCGCAGGCCCAGGGCCGTGAGGGCATCCGGTGCCTTCTGGGCCGCGCTGAAGCGCAGCGCGGTGCTGCGGCTGAGGACGCGCTCGCCCTGCGCCGTGCCACGCACTCCGGGCCGGGCCTGCGTCTCGATGGACTCCTTGGGTACCAACAGGAAAGACTTCATGGGTGTGCTCCTTGGACCGCTCAATCCGCGCAGGGCCTCGAAGGCAGAGCACCCGCGCTACGACCGCGCCCACCTGGGGACCCTGACAAGCCCCTTCGGATCCGGTGGGTCGGGCTCGCGGGCGCGCGCCCGGAGCCGTTGCATCACCTGCCCTCCCCTCTCCCCATGCGCTGGGGGCCGACCGGGGGATTTGACCGCGACCCCCTGACAAAAAATCACGGGATTCCCGTAATAGACACCTCTTGTCTGGGGTCTCGGTCCTCGCTCGGCTTCCCCGAACCTCCGGAAAGACAACGGATTCCCTCCGTGGGACGAGGGCAGTGGCGGGGGGCGCACACGGGTTCTGTCCACCAGCGGATGTGGGGAAGGGGCAGGCAGGAGGGGCGGGGGCCCAAGAGGGCGTCCGGGCGGGGCTTGCGAGCCCGGCGGGCGCGGGGGTGAAAAAGAGGTGGAGGGAAGCCCGGGATGCGCCGATTGTTCGGCTTCCATCCGCCCGGAGTACATCCGCGCGGAGCCCTGGCCTTTCTGGAGCCCCCTTGATTCCCTATTGGCACGCCCCCTCGTTCAAGCTGGGGCCCCTGGAGCTGAACCCCTTCAACGTCTTCGTGGCGGCGGGCATCCTGCTGGCCGCCCGGCTGCTGACGAAGCAGGCGGAGCGCGAGGGGCTGGACCCGAACCCGCTGGCGGACTTCGCGATGTGGGGGGTGGCGGCCGGCATGCTCTTCGGCCACTGGGTGCACCTGTTCTTCTACCACCCGGAGGAGCTGTCCAAGAGCCCGTTCCAGATCCTCCGGTTCTGGGATGGCCTGTCCTCCTTCGGAGGCCTGCTGGGCGGCATCCTGGCGGCGGTGGTGTTCTTCCGGGTGAAGAAGCTGCGCTTCAACGACTACGCGGACAGCTTCGCGCTGGGCGTGGCGCCGGGCTGGGCGGTGGCGCGGCTGGGGTGCTTCGCGGTGCACGACCACCCGGGGAAGCTGACGGACTTCTTCCTGGCGGTGCAGTTCCCCAATGGCAACCGGCACGACCTGGGCTTCTACGACGCGGTGGTGCTCTTCGCGCTCACCGGCCTGCTGTACGCGGTGCGGGACCTGCCGAAGATGAAGGGCCGGCTGTTGCCGCTGCTGGCGCTGCTGTACGCGGCGTGCCGCTTCGGCCTGGACTTCCTGCGGGCCACGGACCTGTCGTACGTGGACGCGCGCTACTTCGGCCTGACGCCCGCGCAGTACGGCAGCCTGCTCCTGGTGGCGTACGGCCTGTGGGGCCTGTTGCGCAAGCAGGCGCCGAGCGCGTCCTCGCACAAGCCGCCCGCGCCGCAGGGCCGGGTGGAGACGGCGCGGTAGCAGCGCCCACGTTTCGCATCGCTTCGTCTCGCTTCGTGGGGGGTACCGCGTGAAGGCACTGGCGTACGACGCGTTGATGGCGCCGCTGGGCTGGGTGGGGTTGAACGCCGCCCGGCGGCACCTGGTGGAGGGGCTGTCCGGCAAGGTGCTGGAGGTGGGCGTGGGCACGGGCATGGCGCTGCCGGGCTACCCGGCCACGGTGACGTCGGTGACCGCGGTGGACGTGGACCTGGGAGCGCTGGCGCGGGCTCGGATGCGCCGGAGCGGCGTGGCGCTGCTCCAGGCGGACGCGCAGGCGCTGCCGTTCACGGACGGCTCGTTCGACGCGGTGGTGTCCAGCCTGGTGTTCTGCTGCGTGGACGCACCGGCGACGGCGCTCTCGGAGGTGATGCGGGTGCTCAAGCCGGGCGGCGAGCTGCGCCTGATGGAGCACGTGCGGGCCCCCCACCCGGCCGTGGCCACCGCGCAGGACCTGCTGACGCCCGCGTGGCGCAAGCTGACCGGCGGCTGCCGCCTCAACCGGGACACCTTCCGGCTGGTGGAGGCCACGGGCTTCCACATCCTCAAGCGCGAGCAGCACCTGGGCGGCGTGGGCGAGCTCATCTTCGCGCGGAAGCCCTGAGCAGGGTTTGACGGGGCTGGAGCCGCCATACCAGACTTCCATGGAAACCCTTTCTCAGCGCCCAGAGGGCGAGGAGTGTGTCCATGAAGTGGATGGCATTGGTGTCGTGCGTGGCCGTGGCGCTGGGCGTGCTGGTTCCCGCAGTGGCCTGGGCCACCGGTTGGGAGCAGGGGCCCTGCGATGTGGAGGTCGTCTGCGGTGACGGCAGCACGCTCGCCTGTCACGGCGAGATTGAGTGCATCTACCGCGGTGGAGCCTCTGGCTTCGTGGAATGCGACGGCTTCCGGGGAGACTGTCCGTAACCCGGAATGGGGGCTCGTACGACCCGCCCCGGCAGGTCACTTCCGACCTGCCAGGATGGATTCACCGACGGGATGTCAGAGGTCTCCCTAGGATGGCGTGAGTGCTCGCGGCGGACCTCCCCGCCGCGTCCCATCCCGTGAGGCCCTGACGCATGTTGCGCGCCCTTCGCCCCCTCTTCGCAGTGCTCGTGTTCGCCGGCTGTGGACCCGACGTCGCTTCGGAGTCCACGCCCGACCTCGTGAGTGCTCCGGCCGCCCTGGCGGACTCCGACCGTCACGGTGGAGCCAGTCCCCGTGAGGGCTCCGTGCGGCTGTCCACCGGGGTCACGCTCCGCTACGTCGAGCAGGGCCGCCAGGACGGGCCCGTCGTCGTCTTCCTGCACGGCTATACGGACTCGCACCACACCTGGGACCTGGACCTGCCGCGCTTCCCGCGCGACTTCCACCTCTACGCGCTGGACCAGCGCGGCCATGGGGACTCGTCCCGCCCGGCGTGCTGCTACACGCAGCAGGCTTTCGCGAAGGACGTGGTGGCGTTCCTCGACGCGAAGCACGTGTCGCGCGCCGTGCTCGTGGGCCACTCCATGGGCAGCTTCATCGCGCAGCAGGTGGCGCTGGACTTCCCCCACCGCGTGAAGGGGCTGGTGCTCGTAGGCTCCGCGCCCACCGTGGCGGGCAATGAAGTGGCCCTGGGCCTCAAGGAGATCGTGGACACGCTGACCGACCCCGTGGACCCCGCCTTCATCCACGAGTTCCAGGCCAGCACCTTCTACGCGCCCATCCCCGCGTCGTACCTGGACACGCTCGTCTCGGAGAGCGCCAAGCTGCCCGCGCGCGTGTGGCAGGACGCGCTGGACGGGCTCATCGCGGAGGACCACTCCGCGCGCCTGGGCCGCATCCGCGTGCCCACGCTGATCATCGGCGGGGACCACGACGGCTTCTTCTCCGTGGAGGAGCAGCGCGCCCTGGCCCGCGCCATCCCCGGCTCCAGGTACCTGCTCTACCCGGAGACCGGCCACGCGCCGCACGCCGAGCGCCCGCAGCGCTTCGTGAACGACGTGCACCACTTCCTCCAGCGCCTGTAGCCCTCCGGGCTCAGGCTCCGGCCGCCCCGGGTTCCGCCGGGCGGCCGGAGTCGCCCCGGGCCAGCACCACCACCGCCACCAGGATGAGCAGGCCGCCCAGGCCCTGCCGCAAGGACAGCCGCTCGCCCAGGAAGATGGCGCCCAGCACCACCGCCATCACCGGCTCCAACGTGGACAGCAGCGACGTGTTCACCGGGCCAATGCGCTTGAGGCCCGCGAAGAACGTCAGCATGGCCACCACCGTGGACAGCAGCGCCAGCCCCGCCACCGCGCCCCAGCCCCCCGGCGTCTGCGGAAAGGACGGGCCCTTCACCAGCATCAGCGCCCCGAAGGCGACCCCCGCGGACAGCGGGACGACGGTGCTCGCCGCGAGCGGCCCCGCCGGCCCCGCCACCCGCGCGCTGGACAGGACGTAGAGCGCGTAGATGACCGCCGACAGCACGCCCAGGCCAATGCCCAGCGGCTTCGCGTCCGGGCCGGGGTCCACCGTGAGCGCCGTGCCACACAGGGCCAGCGCCACCGCCAGCCAGCGGCGGCGGCTCAGGTGCTCGCGTCCCAGGGCCACCTGGATGAGGGCCACCAGCGCGGGGAAGAGGTAGAGCAGGAGCGCCACCAGCCCGGCGGACGCGTGCTGGAGCGCGATGAAGTAGACGCTGCCCTCCGTGAAGTAGCCCACCGCGCCCAGCGCCACCAGGCCCCACAGGAGGCGGCCCCGGGGCCACCTTCCGCCCTTCGCGACCATCACGCCCGCGAGCACCAGGCCCGCCAGCGTGAAGCGCAGGAAGAGCAGCGTGGGCATGTCCGTGCCCGCCGCGTAGGCGAGGCGCGCGAACAGGCCCAGCGCGCCGAAGGAGGCGCCGGACAGGGCGACGAGGAGGAAGCCGGCGGTGCGGGTCTGCATGGCGCTTTTCAGCGCGCCTACCAGTTCTTCACGGACCCCAGGTCGAACACGTCCGGGAAGCCGCCCTTGCGCAGCAGCTCCGCGGCCACCGCGCTGCGGCCCCCCGCCGCGCAGTACACCACCACGGGCGTGCCCACCGGGCCGACCTCGGAGAGGCGATGGGCCAGCACCTGCACGGGGATGTTGCGGGCGGCCTCCGGGTGTCCCTGCTGGAACTCCTCCGGGGTGCGCACATCCAGCAGCACCGCGCCCTGGGCGACGAGTTCGTGGGCCTTCTGCGAGCGTTCCTGAGGCGTCATGCGCCCATTCAATCAAGCCCGGGGCCCCGCCGGGCTGAAAACTGGAGGCCGCCGCACCGGGCGCTACAGTCCTGTAACGATACCCATGCGACTCGACAAGCTCACCCTGCTCCACCAACTGTCCGAGCGGCTCCAGCAGAGCGACCGGCTGGCCCACCGCGCGGAGGCCGATGCCCGCGAGGCCGCCCGCAGCCTCGCCACGGAGTCCGAGAAGAAGGAGGACGGCCGCGCCGCCATCGAGTACGGCAGCCTCGCCACCGGTCAGGCCCAGCGCGCCCGCCGCCTCCAGGAAGAACTCCAGGCCCTCACCGCCTTCAGCCAGAAGGAGCTGCCCCGCTTCCCCCGCCAGGGCCCCGTGGGCCTGGGCGCCCTGGTGGACTGCAGCACCGAGGACGAGGACGGCTTCGCCGAGCGCACCTTCTTCGTGCTCCCCGCGGGCGCGGGCACCGAGCTCACCGGCCCCGGCGGCGACGGCTTCCTGTCCGTCATCACGCCCAGTTCCCCCGTGGGCCGCGCGCTCCTGGGCAAGAAGGCCGGCGACACCGTGGAGGTGACGCTCGCGGGCGAAGTGCGCGAGTGGACGGTGTTGGGGGTCGCCTAAGCTGAGCCCCCGGCGCGGGCCTACCCGCCTCCGGTGGGCCCCGGCGCCGCGTGCGCGACGAGCCACTCCTCCGGGATGTCGCCCCGGGGCAGCTCCAGGAGGAACGTGGCGCCCTGCCCCGGCGTGCTCACGGCGTTCACCGTGCCGCCGAACGCCTCGACAATCTGGCGCGTGATGTAGAGCCCCAGGCCCAGCCCGCCGTAGTGCCGGTCGCTCACCGCGCGCTCGAAGCGCTCGAAGATGCGCGACAGGTCGTCCGGCGCGATGCCGATGCCGTGGTCCTTCACGGTGAGCCGCGCCAGCGGGCCGCGCGCCTCCACGCTCACGACGACGGGCTGGCCCGCGCCGTACTTGAGCGCGTTGGACACCAGGTTCGTCACCACCTGCTCCAGCCGCAGCCGGTCCCACCGGCCCACCACCGGCACCGGCGCCTCCAGGCCCAGCTCCGTGCCGGCCTGCGCCGCCGCGGCGGAGAAGCGGTAGAGGATTTCGGCGGCCACGCTCGCCAGGTCCATCTCCTCCAGCTCCAGCCGCAGCCGGCCCGCGGTGATGCGCGACACGTCCAGCAGGTTGTCCACCAGGCCCGACAGGCGGCGCACCTGGCGCTGCACCACGTCCAGCGCGTCCGCGACGCGGTCGGTGGGCACGTCCTTGCCCTCGCGCGCCAGCACCACCACCTGCTTCTGCAGCAACTGCACCTTGAGGCTCAGCGGCGTGAGCGGCGTCTTCAGCTCGTGGCTGGCGATGCCCAGGAACTCGTCGCGCTGGCGCACCGCTTCGCGCGCCTCGCGGTACAGCCGCGCGTTCTCCAGGTAGAGCGCGGTGCGGTGGGCCAGCTCCGTGAGGAAGCGCTCCTCCTCCGCGCCAAAGGCCCGCAGCACGTTGGAGCGCAGCACCAGCAGCGCCCCCAGCACGCCGCCGCGCGCGCCCAGCGGCACGCTCAGGCAGCCGTGCGGCCCCAGCTCGCGCAACAGCCGCGCGTGCTCCGCGTCCCGCGCGATGGCCCCCACGTGCGCCTCGGACAGGATGGGCAGGCGCCCCACCGCCCCGGTGGTGAACACCTGGGGCAGCCCCTCCGGCGCGGAGGGGTCCGGCGGATAGCGCGTGAGCAGGTCGCGCAGGAGCGCGTGCCGCCCCGCGTCCGCATGCAGGGACGCCGCCACGCGCAGGGCGCTATCGCCCGGCGTCCGGAGGATGAGCAGGGCCCCCTCCCCCAGCGCGGGCACCAGCAGCTTGAGCAGCGGCTCCAGCCGCGCCTCCGCGTCCACCGACATGCCCAGCAGCGCTCCCGCCTCCGCCAGCAGGCGCGTGGCGTCCAGCACGGACGCGGGCACCCCCTCCGCGGCCTGCGTGCGCAGCAGCGCCGCGGCGACCTGCCCGTCCCCGGCCCGCACCGGCACCGCGCTGCACCGCAGCGCGGCGCGCGTCCCATCCGGACGGAGCACGTGCCACGAGGACGCGTCCACCGGCTCACCCGCCAGCGCTCGCGCCAGCGGTGAGTCCCCTGGCGGCAGCGGTGTGCCGTCCTCCCGCACCCATTCACACCCGGGCAGGCGGGCGTGCTCGATGTGGAGCGGCACCGGGATGCCGAAGTGCGCCGCGGCTTGTGAGTTGAAAACAGTCACACGGCCCGTGCATTCAACGAGCACAACGCCTTCCGCGTCCATGACGCGCGTCGACGGGGACGGGCCCTCCCCGTCCGTCACGCGGGCCTCCGAGGCTGGAGAGGTGATGCCGGACATGCCAAGGCTTTCCGCACGCATCATGGTGTCATCTCCGCCTCCCGGGAAGAAAGGAAGACAGGACCTGAAGCCCACTCCATCCTCAAGAACAGGGAATGCTTCCCATCCCCGCGCTCTTCCCGCGGGCCCCCTTGCCTGCATGACGGCGATCCTCAATCGTTCGACAATCCACGTCCGCGCCGCGGACGTTCCGCCCGCACGGCCAAGTTCTTCCACCGCGAGTCCCCTGCATGCAGATGCCGTTTCCCCGGCCTGACGGCACCACCCCCACCGAGCGCCGCTTCCGTCAGGTCATCGACACGCTCCAGGAGGTCGTGTTCCAGACGGACACGGAGCGCACGTGGGTCTTCCTCAATCCCGCGTGGACCGAGGTGACGGGCTTCCCCGTGGAGGAGTGCCTGGGCCGGGTGGCGCTGGATTTCGTGCACCCGGACGACCGGGCGCGCGTGCTGGACGTGTGCCATTCGCTGCTCACGCGCGAGCGCGACTACGTGCAGCACGAGGTGCGCTACCTCACGCGCGACGGCGGCTTCCGGTGGGTGGACGTCTTCGCGCGGGTGACGCTCGACGAAGAGGGCACGCTGGTGGGCATGGCCGGCACGCTCAACGACATCACCGAGCGCAAGCGCACAAGCGACGCGCTGGCCCGGCGCGAGCGCTACCTCACCGCGCTGGTGGACATGCAGCAGCGGCTGCTGTCGGTGCCGGAAGGAGGCGACCTGTACAGCCCCGCGCTCGCGCCGCTGGGGCAGGCCTCCGGCGCCAGCCGCGTCTACGTCTTCGAGACCTTCACCGACGCGAAGGGGGCGCTGCTGTGCAGCCAGCGCGCCGAGTGGTGCGCGCCCGGGGTGACGCCGGAAATAGACAACCCGATGCTGCAGGACCTCCCGGTGCTGCCCATCCTGGGGCGCTGGGCGAACCTGCTGGGGCGCGGCGAGGTCGTCACCGGGCGCGTGGCCACCTTCCCCCCCATCGAGCGGGAGCTGCTGGAGCCGCAGGGCATCCTCACGCTGCTGGTGCTGCCCTTGCGCGTGCAGGGGCGGCTGGTGGGGTTCGTGGGCTTCGACAACTGCTTCGAGGCGCGGGAGTGGGACCGGCTGGAGGTGGACCTGCTGTCCGCGGCCAGCGGCGCCATCTCCGTGGCGCTGGAGCGCCGCGCGTCCGAACGGGCGCTGCGCGAGCACGAGCACCGCTTCCGCCAGCTCGCGGAGAACGCGTCGGACGTGCTGTACCTCTACCGGCGGGAGGCGCCGCGCGGCTTCGCGTACGTCAGCCGCGTGGCGCACGCGAAGCTGGGCCTGGGGCCGGAGGCGCACTACTCGGATCCGGAGCTGTGGTACCGGCAGGTGCACCCGGATGACCGGGCCGCGCTGGAGCGGCTGCTGGAGTCGCCCCAGTCCGTGGACGGCGCCACGGTGGAGCTGCGCTTCCTGCGCCCGGACGGCAGCCTGCTGTGGCTGGAGCACGTGGTGGCGCCGGTGACGGACGCCGCGGGCCGCGTGGTGGCGGTGGAGGGCCTGGCGCGCGACATCACGGAGCGGCGGCAGGTGGAGGAGGCGCTGAAGCGCTCCGAGGCCAGCCTGCGCGCACTGCTGGAGGGCTTCCCCGACCCGGCGGCCATCGAGCGCGACGGCCACATCGTCTACGCCAACGCGGTGCTCGTCACCACGCTGGGCTTCGAGCGCGCGGAGGAGCTGGTGGGCCGCCGCCTGTCGGAGTTCCTGGCGGACGTGCCGGGCACGGACGTGGCGTCCGGGGACAGCACGCCGCTCACCAGCGAGCGGCGCCTGGTGCTGCGCGACGGGCGCACGCGCGTGGTGGAGCTGGCGAGCCTGCCCCTGCGCTTCGACGGCCAGCCCGCGGTGGTGTCCATCGCGCGCGACGTGACGGAGCAGCGCCAGTTGAAGGCGCGGCTGACGCTGGCGGACCGGCTGGCGTCGGTGGGGACGCTCGCGGCGGGCATCGCGCACGAAATCAACAACCCGCTGGCCTTCGTGGTCTCCAACCTGGGCTTCCTGTCGGACGAGTTCCGCCACCACCTGTCCCCCGCCCCCGGCGCGCGCGGCGTGCGGCCGCCGGACGTGGCGGAGTGGCAGGAGGTGCTGAGCGAGGCGTGCGAGGGCGCCGAGCGCGTGCGGCAAATCGTCCGCCAGTTGAAGACGTTCTCGCGGCCGGACGAAGAGCGCATGACGCCAGTGGACGTGCACGCGGTGCTGGACTCGGTGGTGATGATGGCCGCCAATGAAATCCGGCACCGCGCGCGGCTGCGCCGGGACTACGGCACCGTGCCGCAGGTGATGGCCAACGAGGGCCGCCTCTGCCAGGTGTTCCTCAACCTGGTGGTGAACGCGGCGCAGGCGATTCCCGAGGGCTCCGCGCACGACCACGAGGTGGTGCTCGTCACGCGCGCGTCCGGCGGGCAGGTGGTGGTGGAGGTGCGCGACACGGGCAGCGGCATCGCGCCGGAGGTGTTGGGGCGCATCTTCGACCCGTTCTTCACCACCAAGCCCGTGGGCGTGGGCACCGGCCTGGGGCTGTCCATCTGCCACGGCATCATCACGGGGCTGGGCGGTGACATCCAGGTGGACAGCACCCCGGGCCGGGGCAGCACGTTCCGCGTGGTGCTGCCCGCGCCCCAGCCCGAGCCCATTGTCCGCGCGCCGGAGGTCCCGCTGCCCGCCGCGCCCGTGGTGCCCCGGGGCCGCGTGCTGGTGGTGGACGACGAGCCCGCGGTGGGCCGCGTGCTGCAGCGGCTCCTGCGCGGCCACGACGTGGAGGTGGCCACGAGCGGCCGTCAGGCGCTGGAGCGCATGTCGCGGGCGCCGGGCTTCGACGCGGTGCTGTGCGACGTGATGATGCCGGACCTGGCCGGCCGCGACGTGTACGAGGCCGTGCGGCGCGACCACCCGGGCCTGGAGCGCCGCTTCGTCTTCGTGTCCGGCGGCGCCTTCACCGCGGGGGCGCGCGAGTTCCTGGAGCACGTCCCCAACCCGCTCCTGGAGAAGCCCTTCGACGAGGCGCGCGTGCGCGGCGCCGTGGAGGAGCTGGTGCGGCACGGCCCGCCGGACGCGGCCTGACCCATCGGTCATCGGGAGGAGGGTCCTCCCGCTGACCGATGCGCCCCCGTGACGGGTCTGCGAGCGTGTGCTCGTCCGCTCGCACCCCTTGGGGGAAGGTCCGTCGCGCATGAACCGCACCAAACTGTTGCTGACCCTGGCTGGCCTGCTGTTCGTGGGCGCGCTCGCGCTGGACGCGCGCTCGTTCTTCGCGAAGGGCACGTCGCACCCGCCCATGACCGGGCCCGTCTCCGACCGGCTCCCCAACGGGCACACGCGCCGCACGCCGCCCGTGGCCACCTCCTCCGTGGACCAGACCCACACCGTGGTGCAGCCGGGGGAGGCGCCCATCCAGGGCGTGCTGCCCGTCATCCTGGGGCAGCCCGCGTCCGGCACGGCGGGGCGGGTGGAGCTCACGGGCAAGCTGTCCGGCGCGTACGTGAAGGCGGGCCCGGGTGAGGCCTTCGCCGTGTTCGAGCTGAAGGCGCGCGCGCCGGAGAAGCAGCAGCGCGTGCCGGTGAACCTGGCGCTGGTGGTGGACCGCTCCGGCTCCATGGATGGCTCCAAGCTGGTGGACGCGAAGCGCGCCGCCCAGGAGCTGGTGCGGCAGTTGCGCGACGGGGACCGCCTGGCGCTGGTGCACTACGGCTCCGACGTGAAGGTGGTGCCCAGCGTGGAGATCAACGACGCCACGCGCCGCGAGCTCCTGAGCACCATCGACGCCATCCAGGTGAACGGCGGCACGCACATGAGCGGCGGGCTGGCGGCGGGCGCGGACGCGGTGCGCACGTACGCGAAGCAGTACCGGGTGACGCGCGCCATCCTGCTGAGCGACGGCGAGCCCACCGAGGGCGTGACGACCAACGACGGCCTCTTCTCCGCGGTGGGCCGGATGCGCGAGGCGGGCATCACCGTGAGCGCGCTGGGCGTGGGCAGCGGCTTCAACGACACGCTGATGCGCGGCATGGCCGAGCGCGGCGGCGGCTTCTCCGGCTTCGTCAGCGACTCCTCGGAGCTGGCCGCCATCTTCACCCGCGAGCTGGAGCAGGCCGCCAGCACCGTCGCCCGCGACGTGAGCCTGACGCTGACCCTGCCGCCCGGCGTGAGCGGCGTGGAGGTGATGGGCCTGCCGTCCACCCGCGACGGCAACGCCGTGCGCATCCCCCTCTACGACTTGACGGGCGGCCAGTCCGCGCGCGTGGTGGCGAAGCTGACGCTGGACGCGCCGGCGAACGCGGCGGACATGAACGTGCTGGACGCCTCGGCGTCGTACGTGGACGTGGTGGCGGACCTGCCGTCGCGGGTGACGCTGGCGCTGGGCGCGAAGGTGACGAACGACGTGCAGGTGGTGCACGCGAACCTGGACCGCGACGTGCGCGTCCACGCCATCCGCGCGCTGGGCACCCAGCAGCTCCAGGCGGCCGCTGAACAGATGCAGAGCGGCAACCGCGAGAGCGCGCTCAACCTCCTGGGCAACGCGCGTAAACTGTTCGGCGCTTCGGCGTCCGCGCTCTCGGGGGAGCTTGCGGACCTGGACAGGACCCAGGCAGCCTATGGCAGTGCCCGCAGTGACTCCGAGGTCCGCCAGGAGGCCCTCAACCTCAAGAAGAAGTCGATGAAGAACTTCGGGCAGAACAACAGCTATTAGTCCCCCCGCGGTCCGGAAGCCGGTGCGCCATGTCGCTCTCCATCCAACTCATCCGGCGGGAGGACTTCGAGTCGCGCTGCCTGTACGCGCTCGTGGGCGCCGGGGCCATGGCGATGGTGGCCGGCGTGGCGCGGCAGGTGCTGCGCGTGCCGGTGGAGCCGGGCTACTTCGCGCTGATGGCGGCGGCCATCACCGCGGTGAAGCCGAAGGCGGCGGAGAACCTCCTGGTGCGCGCGGGGATGGTGCTGCTGCCCGCCCTGCCCTACGTGCTGGGGCTGGCGCCGGACTGGACCCACGCGGTGGCGGGCGCCATCGCCGCGGGGCTGCTGGCGTGGCGGGGCAACGGGCGCGACAGCGTGGGCACGCCGCTCCAGGTCGCGCTGTGCGCCGGGGCGGCGGGCGTCACCACCGCGCTGGGGCTGTACGTGCACCAGGTGCTCGACGCGCGCTTCCTCCCGGCGTGGGGCTACTTCCCGCTGATGGTGGACTACGCCGTGGTGGCGCTGTTCTGGAGCATCGGCACGCTGCCGGCGAACCTGGCCATGGACCTGGACGCGGTGGCCACCCGGGGCATGCGCCTGGAGGCCACGCTCTCCGGCGAGGTGCGCGGCCTGGTGGCCCGGGCGCTCACGCTCTACCGCCAGTGCCAGGATGAGGCGCGCAAGCTGGCCCGGGGCCCGGGGCTGGAGAAGCTCCAGGCCGTGCTCGGGAAGCTGGCCCGGGACGCCTTCACGCTGGCCGAGTCCCACACCGAGCTGGAGGCGCAACTGGCCTCCGCGTCCCAGGGGAGCGTGGACTCGCAGGTGCAGGAGTTGAAGAAGCGCGCCCAGGACGCGCAGGACGGCGTGGCCCGCCGCCAGTTGGAGCGCGCCGCCGCGTCGCTGGGTGAGGAGCTCAACCACCTGGACGCGCTGTCGCGCCGGCAGGAGCGCCTCTTCGCGCAGTTGCACGCACAGGTGGCCCTGCTGGAGCGGGCCCGCGTGTGCTTCATCGGCGCCCGGGCCGCGTCCCACCCGGGCGGCGGCGACCAGGTCCAGGCGCTGGCGGAGAAGCTCTCCGCCCTGGACCTGGAGTCCTCCGGCCCGGAGGGAGCGGCGCAGGCCGCGCGGGCGCCCGCGGTCCGCTCCTGAGCGCCGGGCCTCGGCCTACTTCGTCGACGCGCGCGAGGCAGCGCGGGTGCGCTTGCGCGCCGGAGCCGCGGCCTTCTTCGCGGTAACGCGGGGCGTGTGCAGCTCGCTGGCGATGCGCTGCTCGATTTCCTCGCGCGTGCGGCGGCTGACCTCCAGCGCGGCGTTGATGCGCTCGCGCACGATGTCGGCCTGGGCCTCCGCGGCGGCGCGGTACTCGGCGATGTCCCGGCGCAGCTCCAGGCGGCCCTCGCTGGGGGCGCTGGCCGTCTTCCGGGTGCTCGTCTTCCGCCGCGCGGGGCGTGCCCCCGCCTGGGTCCCGCTGTCCTGTTGTCCCTGTGCCTTGCGCGCCATCTGTCTGCCCCCTCGTGCGATCGCTCGCGTCCGTGGACGGAAAGGTGGGGTGTGGACTTCCCGCATGGAAGTCTGCCTTCGGGTCGGATGGGGGCCGGACAGCCAGACAATGTGCGGGCGCGGCAACAGTGGAGCTTCTCAACGCCTCCAGGAAGGCGCTAAGAGAGCCCCCACTGTTCCTGGGCCAAGGGGCCTCTTGACTGATAGCTCAGGGACTCCGCATCACCCCCAGGGCCGGGATGCGAGCAAGCCTTCGAGCCCCGCGCACCCCGGCAGCCCGGGCCACGCGCCGGAGCGGAGAGTGAGAAAATCCCCGTGGCGGTCTCTTTCCTGAACCGGAAGCACAACCTGGACCGGATGTCGCTGCGCGACCTGGTCTACTCGTTCTTCACCTACTACGCCGTCGTCGCCTACATCCTTATCGGCATCACCTGCATCGTGCTGTCCGTGAAGTGGTTCGAGGCGCCGGTGCGCATGGGCGCGGCGGTGCTGCTGGCCACGGTGGCGTACCCGTTCGGCTGGTACCTCATCCACCGGTACATCCTGCACGGCCGCTTCCTCTACAAGTCCGCGGCGACGGCGGTGACGTGGAAGCGCATCCACTTCGACCACCACCAGGACCCGCACGACCTGCGCGTGCTCTTCGGCGCGCTGCACACCACGCTGCCCACCATCGCGCTGGTGCTCACGCCCATCGGCTACCTCATCGGCGGCAAGGCCGGCGCGGCGGCGGCGCTGGGCTGGGGCATGGTGACCACGTGCTTCTACGAGTTCTGCCACTGCATCCAGCACCTCAACTACGCCCCGCAGCAGAAGTGGCTGAAGGACATCAAGCGGCTGCACATGTCCCACCACTTCCACAACGAGCAGGGCAACTACGGCATCACCAACTACTTCTGGGACCGCGTGTTCGGCACGCTGTACGAGAAGGCCTCCGACAAGCCCAAGAGCCCCACCGTCTTCAACCTGGGCTACACGGCCGAAGAGGCGCGGAAGTACCCCTGGGTGGACAAGCTCTCCGGCGGCACCCGCGGTGACGGCCACCCGCGCCGCTTCTGGGGCGCGGAGGGGCTGAGCGCGCCGGAGGCCTCCGGCGAACAGCAGTCCTGAGCCTCCGCTCCCGCTTCACCCCGGACCTCCCCGCGCGCTTCGTCGCCCGGGGAGGTCTTCGTTTGCGCGCACGTCACGCGGAGAGCGGCTGGGCCACGTCCCGCGCCTGCTCCTCGCGAAAGCGCCGGGCGGACAGGGGCGGCAGGGTGTGCACGCGCGCCACGAGGCACGCCGCGCTGCCGCCGGCCAGGTGGAATTGATCCAACCGCACGCTGACGGGCCGGCGCCCCAGGCCGCGCAGCACCGCCTCCACGCGGGGCACGCGCGCGCCGACGATGACGGTGTTGCCCACCTCCACCAGGTTGAGCCCGAACGCGAGCGCGTCCTCGCGCGCGATGGGGACCACCTGCTGGATGCCCTCGGTGCGCTCCAGCATGCGCAGCGACTCCGGCGTGAAGGCCTCCGGACACACCAGCGCGGTGCCGTCCGACAGGACGGTGAGCGCGGTGTCCAGGTGGTAGAGGTACGGGTCGCACAGCTCCAGCGGCGTGACGGGCGCGGAGAGGAACGCCTCCAGCACGCCCGCGGCGCGCTGCGTGGAGCGCATGCCCCAGCCCAGCAAGGCGCCCCGGCCCGAGGGCAGCATGGCCACGTCGCCGCCTTCGATGTGCACGCGCGGCGGCTCGATGACGTCGAAGCCGCGCGCGGACAGCCACCGGGCGCGCGCGAGCTGCTCACCGCGGCGCTGGCCGTGGCGCATGGTGGCGAGCAGGGCGCGCAGTTCGCCCTCCTGGGAGACGAGCACCGCGTTGTCCTTGGCGAACACGGAGTCGAACGCGCCGTGGACGAAGGGCAGCTCGAAGAAGCCCGCGCCGGCTTCACGCAGGGCGCGCAGCAGCTCGCGGTGCTGCGTGCACGCGCGCCGCCACGCGACGGCGCCGGGCTTCATATGCGGGTTGATGTTCCATGCGACCTGATACGCGCAGTCGCGAGAGCGGACGTGGTCCTTTTCGCAACGCACCTGACTGACGGCGAAGGTGGCGGGAGCGATGTGGCCGGTGTGCAAGGTCATCCCCATACATGTGACCGGAAGGCACTCCCGCCTTCCGGTATGTGAAGAGAGGGTGCGCACCATGAGCGGGCTTGGCGAGGTGGCTGGGGAAGCGGGGATGGAGGACGCACGCCTGTCCGAACGGCTTCACAGGACCCTCTTGCGTTTCAACCGCGCACGACTGGCGCCGGGCTTTCCCACCGAGGGCTGGCGAGCAGCCGTGCAGGAGGAGACGCAGTTGCGGTTGCTGGAGGGCGAATACGTGGAGGCGGAGCGACAGCGCGTGGCGGCATGGGCCGCCGAGGCGCCGGAGGACGCGGACGGGTTCATCGCGTGGTTCGAGGACCTGAAGGAGTCCGGTCCCGGACAGCATGATCCGCTGTTCCCGTGGCTCGCCACGCAGGCTACGCGTGAGCAGATGGACTGGTTCCTCACGCAGGAGGTCGCGGGCGAGGCCGGCTTCGATGACCTGGTGGCGCTGACGCAGTTGCAGTTGCCCACGCGGGCGAAGCTGGAGCTGGCGCGCAACTACTGGGACGAGATGGGCCGCGGGCGCGAGGACGCGATGCACGGGCCGATGCTCGCGGAGATGGCCCGGAAGCTGGGGCTGAAGCCCACGGACGAGGACACGGTGTGGGAAGCGCACGCGCTGGCGAACCTGCTCTGCGCGTTCGCGCTCAACCGCCGCTACACGTTCCACGCGGTGGGCGCGCTGGGCATCGTGGAGGAGACGGCGCCGGGCCGCACCGCGTGCGTCAACGAGGGCCTCAAGCGTCTGGGGTTCGACATGCGCGTGCGGCGCTATTACGCGCTGCACTCCACGCTGGACGTGAAGCACTCCGAGACCTGGAACAAGGAGGTCCTGCGTCCGCTGGTGGAGGCGAACCCCGCGTGCGCGCGGCCCCTGGCGGAAGGGGCGCTCCTGCGGCTGACGGCGGGCGCGCGGTGCTTCGAGCGCTACCGCCACGAGCTGGGGCTGGACCTGAAGTCGCTCAGTTGAGGCGGCGCAGCCTGGCCGTCCTTCCCCCCGGGACCTTGCGCGTGTGCGCCAGGCTCGGGGGTGCGTTTCCCGAAGGACGGTCCGCCCGGGGCCGGGGATGCGCCGGAGCCGGGGCGGGCGCCAGCTTGGGGCGTTTCCCAAGGCCGAGCTGGAGGTCCCGATGTCCCTGTTCCGAAGCATCCCCGCCGCCGCGCTGCTCCTCCTGACGGCGTGCGCCTCCCCGGGCACGTCCATGGAGGAGGTGATGCGCCACACCGCGCCCCTGATGCCGAAGCGGCCGGATCCGCTGACCTACGGCACCCGGCCGGAGAACCCGGTGCGGGTGGGCTGGGGCGACAAGGGCGTGATGGCGTACTTCAAGCTCTTGCGAGGCCCGCAGGGCCAGCCGGTGGCGTGGCGCCGCATGGGGGACTGCTGCGAGTTCACCGAGGTGGACGGCCAGGGCGAGGGAAAGGGCCGGCTGTCCATCTTCGAGGTGACCTACGACGGGCTGGACACGCCGGTGGTGCTCTACGTGGACGCCTTCACCGGCGGGAGCGTGTACGCGCCCTGGGGCTTCCTGCTGGAGGGCCAGGGCGACGCGCCGCCGCCGTCCGGGACGGAGCCGGACATCATCGACCTGTAGGGCGCCGCCGCCAAACTCCCTGAATCCGCGAAGTCGTGGGGACTCAAGCGACCCCCTTCCGAGCAGGGGCCGCCGTGCCTAGATGCAAGGGTCGACGGGAGTGTGACGTTCCCCCGGGTGTTCACCGTCACGCTTACAACCTCCCCTCTCGGATGGGAGGTGCGGCCCCCTTGGCGCTGCGCTAAGCGTTCGACCGCTCTCCCGACGGAGGAGGAACCGTGGCGGCTGTGAAGAAGAAGCGTTGGCCGTATGTGCTGGGAGGCATCCTCGTCCTCCTTATCGCCATCGTGGCGGTGGTGCTGTGGCGCCTGGACGCCATCCTGCTGAAGACGGCGCGGGACCAGGCCGCGACGTACTCGCAGAAGCTGGGGCGCCCCATCGAGATTGGCGACGTCTCCACGAAGCTCTTTCCCTACGTGGGCGCTCGCATCCAGAACGTCAGCGTGGGCGCCGCCGAGGGCGAGGACCTGCCGCTCGCGGAGGTGAAGGACGTGACGGTGAGCGTGGCGGCGATGCCGCTGCTCACCTCCAAGGGCAAGGACATCCGCGTGAAGGACGCGGAGGTGTCCGGGCTCACCGTGAACGTCCTCCGCCTGGCGGATGGCACCACCAACGTGCAGCGCCTCCAGGAGAAGCTGGCCGCGCAGCAGCCGAAGGAGCAGACGCCGGAGGAGGAGACGCAGCCCACGGACCTGTCGGGCGTGCACGTGGAGCGCGCGGCGCTCACCGACGGCGTCATCCGCTTCGTGGACCGCGCGGGCGGCGACAAGGCGCGCGAGCTGGCGGTGAAGGACCTGGACATCGAGGTGAAGGACCTGCGCGTGGGCCAGCCGCTGAAGGTGGACCTGGCGGCCGCGGTGCTGGCGGACAAGCAGAACCTGAAGATGACGCTCGCCGCGGCGCCGCTGCCGGCGACGCTCATCCCCACGCCGGAGCAGGTGACGCTGAAGGCGGAGCACATCGACCTGTCGCCGCTGGGGCCGTTCCTGCCCCCGGACGTGGGGCTGCAGGCGGGCACGCTGGACGCGGACTGGAAGGCGGACCTGGGCGGCGCGGTGCCCGGCGGCAAGGGCCCCACGAAGCTCGTGGGCGTCATCAAGGCGCTGGGGATGAAGTTCGCCGGCTCCGAGGGCGGCAAGGCGCTGGACGTGGTGCTCGACACGGACGTGACGGGCGACATGGCCACGGGTGACCTGGCGCTGGACAAGCTGAACTTGAACCTGGGCCCCGCGGCCATCACGGGCAAGGGCAAGGTGAAGGGGCTGCTCACGGACAAGCCCGCGGTGGAGGGGCTCGAGCTGGTGGGCCGCAACCTGGACCCGGCCGTGCTCGCCGAGTACTACCCGCCGCTGCGCAAGCAGCTCAACGGGATGGTGGCCGGCCCCATCGGCCTGGACGTGCGCGGCAGCGGCACGCAGGAGGCGCAGGCCATCAACATCGCGGTGGACCTGACGCCGGTGCGGCTGCGGGTGCCGGATCAACTGTCGAAGGAAGCCGGCGGCGCGATGAAGCTGAACGCGAAGGTGACGGGCGCGGCGGCGAGCGGCGGCGCGCTGCGCTTCGACGCGAAGGCGGACCTGAACGGCGTGGACCTGCGGCCGGGCCTGCTGGTGAACAAGGCGCCGGGGCAGCGGCTGGAGATGACGGCGGCGGGCACGTACGCGCCGGCGAAGACGGGCAGCGGGATGACGGTGAACGTCTCCAGCATGAGCCTGGGCGCGCTGGAGGACACGGTGACGGGCAACGCCACGGTGACGCTCGCGGGCACGGGCAAGAAGGCGACGACGACGTTCAAGGCGGACGTGAAGGCCGCGAAGCTGGATGCGGAGAAGTTGTTGATGAGCGAGGAGGAGGTGCTGGCGCGCAACGGCGGCAAGCCGCCGCCGGAGCCGCCGGTGGACGCCAACCGCTTCAACGGCTACCGGGGTGACATCCAGTTCGCCATCGGGTCGCTGCGCTACACGGCGATGGACCTCACCAACGTGACGGGCGTGGTGAAGATGGTGGACGACCTCATCACGGTGGAGAAGTTCTCGACGGGCCTCTACGGCGGCAAGGTGGTGGCGGACGGGACGACCATCCGCCTGGGGCCCGCGCCGGAGGCCCGGCCCTTCACCGCGAAGGTGCAGGTGCAGGGCCTGGAGATGGCGCAGGCGCTGGCGGCGCGCACGCCGAAGCAGGTGCTGACGGGCAAGTTCAACGGCAACGTGGACGTGCAGGGCGTGGGCTACACGCCGGACAGGCTGAAGCAGACGCTGCTGGGCGGCATCAACGGCAACCTGCTGGAGGGCACGTTCCTGGGCAAGGACCTGGTGTCCTCCGTCACGGGGCCGCTGGCCAAGGCGCTGCCCTTCGCGAAGGCGCTCAAGAGCGGCGAGGTGACGTCGCTGGGCGCGGACCTGCCCTTCAGCGTGACCATCAAGAACGGCGTGGCGCAGTTGAGCAAGCCCATCACCTGGACGCGGCCGGAGGCGGCGATGAGCTTCGACGGCGGCATCGGGCTGGACGGCACGCTGGATTTGACGGGCGGCGTGTCGCTGACGCCCGCGACCATCAAGACGCTGACGGTGGGCAAGGTGACGCCGACGGAGTCCATCCCGGTGGGGCTGAAGATTTCGGGCAAGGCGTGGAGCCCGGAGGTGACGGGCGTGGACGTGAAGCCGGCGGCGGCGACCATCCTGAAGCTGGCCGGGGCGTCCGTGGCGGGCAGCCTGCTGGGTGAGAAGGGCAAGGCCGTGGAGGACCTCCTCACGGGCGGCCAGGACAAGGCGAAGGCCGAAGCGGAGGCGAAGCGCCAGGAGATGGAGGCGCGCGCCAACGAGGAGAAGAAGAAGCTGGAGGACCAGGCCCGCCTCGAGCAGGAGAAGGCCAAGCAGCGCGCCGAGGAAGAAGCGAAGAAGCGCCTCAAGGGCATCTTCGGCGGCAAGTAGGCGCCGGCAGAGGCTGTGTCTTGCGCACGCCGCGGAGCTCTCAAGGGAGCTTCGCGGCGTTCGTGTCTCCGGGGTCTGGCGTAGGCTTGCTGGCGGAAGGTGCAGGGAAAGCATGACTCACCACAGCTACGTCGAATATCGAGAGCGGATCGCATGGATTCGCGATGGGGCGCTGGCCGTCCTCGTGGAGGCGCTGCGCCAGTGGGGAAAGACCTGTCAGGACCAGACCTGCGGTGAGTGGATCGTCCCGTGGTGTGAGCAGTTGCTTGTCGACTTCGACAACATGCCGCCTGGACTGAAGGCCGTGGAATTCAATGACATTGTTCGGACGGAAGTTCAGCGGGACTGCTTGAAGACGGCACTGCGGGACATCCAGGCACGGGCAATCTCCCAGGGGCCGGACTTCTTGCCGTCAACATGCGAGCAGTGGCTGACGGTTCTTGGATAGGCGTTGCTTCATGCAGGCTTTGCCACCCATGTCCAACCGGATCGCGCGCATCCAGACAGAGGGCCTGCGATCGCTGCGCGACTTCGTGCCGAGGGCCCGGCTGACGGTCCTCGTAGATCCGGAGGGCTCCGCCACGCGTGACCTGGTGGTCTTCTTCACGTTGCTGCGCGAACTGGCCCATGGCCGGCTTCAACAGACGCAGGTGTTGGACGCGGTGGACGGCCCCGTGACGCTGGTGCTGGGTGTGAATGGCGACGACTACAGCGTGACGTTACGGCGCTTCCCGGATGGCCGGTGGCGCGTCGTCCAGGAAGAACTGTCCCTGCGCGCGGGGCTATCAATCCCTTTCGTGGAGCCCGACGCGCCTCGCGACGAGGCCTTTCTCTCCACCTTCCCTCCCGGCCCCACGGTCTCCTTGGGCGACGGAGAAGCCGCGTGGCTGGGGGAGATCGCCGACAGTGCCTCGCGGGCGATGAACGGCTTCCTGCGGGGCTTCCGTGTCCAGCCCGCGGAGTCCTTCGACGCGAACGTCCCGTTCCTCTTCCTGGAGGAACGGGACGTGGACCTGCCCGCGAATGCTGTCTGGGACCGGGTCCAATCCGCTCGCGCGGCGTCCTCACGAATCCCTGTGCTGCTATGCACCCCGTCGTTGGCCTTGGCCGACGCCTTCGACCTGGAAGACGTCCTGCGGGCCTGAGCGGCTACTGCCCGCCAGCGGCGCGCGTGTCCCAGCCACCGCCAATCGGGCCGCCCCGGGGGCCGCCCGCGCCGCGCGGGTTCATGTCGTCGCGGCGCATCTGCTGGTACTGCGTCATCTGCTCCGCGCTGAGGACCTTCTGCATCTCCGCGTCGGTCTGCGTGCGCAGGTCGCGCATCTGCTGGCGCATGTCACGCCCCGGCCGGCCTCCCGTCATCGCCGCCGCCAACTCCTGGCGCTTCGCGTCCTCGGCCTGCATCGCCTTCGTCAGCGTCTGCTCCTGGCTGTAGTTGAGCCCCGCGTTGCGGATGAAGTCCTTCATGCGCTGGGAGCGCTCGGTCTCCGCCTGCGCGCGCATCTGGTCCACCTGCTGCTGCCACTGCTGGCGCTGCTCGGTGCGCTGCTCGTCCTGTACCGTGCGCATCAGCTCCTTCAGCGACTGCTTCGCGCTGTCGTTGCTCAGCGCCTCGCCCACCATCACGCCGCGCAGCTCCTCGCGCAGCTTCGCGACCTCCGCCTCCAGCCCCGCGGGCGGAGGACCGCCCGTGCCGGCCGGGGCCGTGCCGCCGCCCTGCTCGAAGGCCATCATCCGCCGGGACAGGAGCTGCACCGTCTCCTCCAGCGCCTTCACCCGGTCCTGGAGCGCCCGGACGTCCGCCGTCGAGTCCTGCACGCGGGGCGCCTCCTGGACGGCAGGGGTCTCCGACCTGCCAGGCCCCCACAGGGCCACCCCGAGCGCCAGCGAAGCCATCCCCACCGATGCGATGCCGAGAATGCGGTTCATGATGCTCTCCCTGACGGAGCTCCCGGCCGCGTATTCCATCGCGCCCCCAAAGCTCCGCCCTGCGCCTGCATCTTCCCACCCAGCCCGCCTCCCGAGGAACCGGCCTGCGACGCGCGCCTGCCTGCCCCCCATGTCGCGAGCGTTGACCTCCTCCTGCGGGCCACGGAGAGTCCCCGGCCATGACGCTCCGTCCCATCACTGAAGTCGGCGCCGAGCTGGGTCTCGCGCCGGAAGACGTCCTCCCCTGGGGCCGCGACCGCGCGAAGGTGTCGCTGGACGCCCTGGGCCGCGGCTCGCGCCAGGGCCGCATGGTGCTGGTCTCGGCCATCAACCCCACGCCCCCGGGCGAGGGCAAGACGACCATGTCCGTGGCGCTGGCCATGGGCCTGCGAAAGCGGGGCCGCCGGGCGGTGGCGGCGCTGCGCGAGCCGTCGCTGGGGCCCGTCTTCGGCGTGAAGGGCGGCGGCACCGGCGGCGGGCAGGCGAGCCTGGAGCCGGCGGCGGACATCAACCTGCACTTCACCGGCGACCTGCACGCCATCACCAGCGCGCACAACCTGCTGTCCGCGCTGGTTGACAACGCCGTGTACTACGGCCACCCGGTGGCGCTGGAGGGCACGCGGGTGCGCTGGCGCCGCGCCATGGACATGAACGACCGGTTCCTGCGCAACGTCATCGTGGGGCTGGGCGGCAAGGCGCACGGCGTGCCGCGCGAGACGTCCTTCGACATCACGGCCGCCAGCGAGGTGATGGCCATCCTGGCGCTATCAGAGAACCTGAAGGACCTGGAGGCGCGGCTGGGGCGCATCGTGGTGGGGCAGGCGCCGGACGGCTCGCCGGTGCGCGCGAACGACGTGAACGCGGCCGCGTCCATGGTGGCGCTGCTCAAGGACGCGCTGATGCCGAACCTGGCCCAGACGCGCGAGGGCGGGCCGGCCATCGTCCACGCGGGGCCGTTCGGCAATATCGCGCACGGGTGCTCGTCCGTGGTGGGCACGCGGCTGGCGCTCGCGTACGCGGACGAGGTGGTGACGGAGGCGGGCTTCGGCTTCGACCTGGGCGCGGAGAAGTTCCTGGACATCAAGTGCCGGAGCGCGGGCGTGTGGCCCCGGGGCGTGATGCTGGTGGTGACGCTGCGGGCGCTGAAGCACCACGGCGGAGCGGCGGCGGCGAAGGTCGCGGATCCGGACCGCGAGGCGCTCCTGAAGGGCTTCAACCACCTGGAGAAGCACCTGGAGTCGGTGGCGGCGTTCGGCCTGCCGGCGGTGCTGTGCGTGAACCGGTTCCCGCAGGACACGGAGGGCGAGCTGGACGAACTGCGCGCGTTCGCGAAGGCGCGGGGCGTGGGCATCGCCGTCTGCGACGGGTTCGGCAAGGGCGGCGAGGGTTCGCTGGAGCTGGCGGACACGGTGCTCGCGATGCTGGACGCGACGGACGCGGCGCCGCCGAAGCCGCGCTTCCTCTACGAGCTGGAGCAGACGCCGGAGGAGAAGATCCGCGCCATCGCGCGCACGGTGTACGGCGCGGACGACGTGGCCTTCACGGCGGGGGCGCGCAAGGACCTGGAGACGGCAAGGGCGCTGGGAGGCGCGGGGCTGCCGGTCTGCATGGCGAAGACGCACCTGTCCCTGTCGGACGACCCGGCGAAGACGGGCCGGCCCCGGGGCTTCACGTTGACGGTGCGAGAGGTGCGCCTGTCCGCGGGAGCGGGCTTCCTGGTGGCGCTGACGGGAGAGCTGCTCACCATGCCGGGCCTGCCAAGAGAGCCCGCCGCCCGCCGCGTCACGGTCCACCCGGACGGCAGCATCACGGGCCTGATGCAGGGCGAGTGACGTCAGGGGTAGGGCGTAGCGTCTCCCGTCTTCTCTCGACGGGAGCGCTCGCCCCTGCCCCACCCGAAGCACGCTCAGCCCTGGCGCATCCACTTCTTCCAGCGCCATCCGGAGGAGGATCCGGCGCGCACCGTGCCTGCCCGCGACTTCCTCGACGTGTGTCCGGACACCGTCAGCGCGAAGCTGCTCGCTGTCGTGAAGGCCGTGGCGGACGCACCACCGCCCGCCTTCAGCGGCGGCGGCAAATGGGAGGCCATGCACGGCGCCATGGCGGGGCTCCATGAGGTCCGGGCGGATGGCAGGGGCCGGCGTCACTACCGGCTCTTCTGCCTCCTGGAGCGGGACGGGGCAGCGCTGGGCCTGGGCGGCCCGAGCCTCGTCCTCCTGACCGGGAAGACGAAGGCGTTCCGCACCGTGCTCTCCGAGCATGACTACGCGAGGGTCCGGGCGCTCCGGGACGAGTACCAGCGCCGCCGCCCCCGGAGCGTGTGGGCTGGCTGAGGGCTGCCCTACTTGCGGCGGACGCGGGGGGCGGGAGCCCGTGGCCGCACGGCCTTGCGGCGGACGGGGGCCGGGACCAGTTGCAGGCGGCAGCCCAGCGCGGCGGCCAGCTTCGTGACCGTGGCCAGCGTGGGGTTCGCGGAAGGGGCCGTGAACAGACGGCGCACGACCTCCGGCGGGGTCTCCGCCTTCCGGGCCAGGTCCGCCTTGCTCAGGCCCGCTTCCTCACGCCGCGCATCCAGGGCGCGGATGAGCCGGTCCGCCGCATCCACCTCGGCGCGCGCCTTCGCGTACGCCTCCGCGAAGGCCGGACGCTTGAGCTTCTTCTCGAAGTAACGGTCGAATCCCGTGGGGGTCATCGCAGGGCTCCAGGCTCACATCCAGGGCGTAGCATGCAAGTTACGCCTGACGCGGCCTCCTGACAGCCCCCCTTCCACAATGCACGACGGGCCGCCCCGGTGTTCCGGAGCGGCCCGTGGGCCCTGCTGGACGCTGGCTTGGACGGCTAGACGCGGAAGGTGGTGGACAGCTCCTGGAGCTTGCCCAGGGAGGTGTTGATCTGCCCCACCGCCTGCTCGGCGTTGCTCGTGGCCATCACCACGTCGCTCATCATCTCCGACAACTGCGTCACCACTTCCGTCATCTGCGTGATGCCCGCGTTCTGCTGCGTCACCGAGGCGACGATCTGCCGCGCCGCCTGGCTGCTCTCCTGCACCACCTGCGTGATGTCCTTCAGCGTCGTCGCGGACGAGAGCACCTGCTCGATGCCCTCCTCCATCTTCTGGCTGTCCTCCTCCGCGATGCCCACCGTCTCCCGGATGGCCTGGTTGATCTCCAGGAGGATCTTCCCGATGCGCTGCGTGCTCTGCAGCGACTGGCTGCTCAGCGCCCGCATCTCCTTCGCCACCACCGCGAAGCCCCGGCCCTCCTCGCCCGCCCGCGCCGCCTCGATGGCCGCGTTCAACGCGAGCACGTTCGACTGGTCCGCCAGGTCCTTCACGCTGCCGATGATCTCACCCGCGTGCACCGCCTGCTCGGACAGCACGCCGATGCTCCCCACCAGCGCGCCCACCCGCGCGCGGATCTGCTGCAACCCCTCCGCGCTGCGCTCGATGGAGACCTGCCCGGAGGCGCTGTACGCGTCCGCCTGCGCCGCCACCTTCAACACCATCTCCGCGCGGCTGGCCGCCATGCCGGACGTCTGGGCGATCTCCGCGATGGTGGAGCTGGCCTCCGTCAGGCTGCGTGACTGGCTGGTCAGGAAGTTGAGCTGCTCGTGGCTCGCCGCGTTCAGCCGCGCCGCCGCCGCCGTCAGCTCCGTCACCACCGAGTGCAGCGTGTTGGGCACCGAGCCCAGCCGCGTCATCAGCGACTGGATGCTCCGCGCCAGCTCGCCCACCTCGTCCTGCGCGCTCGTGTCGATGGCCAGCGACAGGTCGCCCTCCCGCACGATGCGCGTGGCCGTCGCCGTCAGGCGCGCCAGGGGCGTCGTCACCTCGCGCAAGAGCCACACCGTGGCCACCGCGAGCGCCAGGATGCACGCCACCGACAGCACCAGCACCCACGTCAACGTCAGGCCGTGCAGCGACGACACCTCCACGAAGGTCTCGCGCTGCGACGCCTCCTGCTGCGCCGTCACGGACTCCAGGCCGGCGTGCACCGTCCGGTACGCGGGCTCCAGCTTCGTGAGCGCGGCCTCCGCGGCCGCGTCATTGCGCGCCGCCAGCGCCACCACCTGCGACGCCTCCTTCCAGTAGCGCGTGAAGGCCTGCTGCAGCGCCTCCACCTTGGGGCCATCCACGTCCGGAAACGCCCGCAGCGCCGTGAGCCCCTTCTGGAGCTCCGCCACCTGCGCGTCCAGCGTCTCCTGCTTCACCGCGTGAAGCGCCACCGCGTCGCCCACGTCCTGGTGCAGCGCCGCGAACCCCGCACGGGCCGTCTGCGCCTGGCTCACCGACGGCGCCAGGCTGGACCCGATGCGCTCCGAGGCGTTCCGCGTGCGCGCCCCCAGCACCACCGTCACCGCCACGATGGCCACCAGGAACGCCGCCGCCACCGTCGGCAGCACCATCATCTTCTGCTTGAGCCGCATCGCCATCACGCACCCCCTCGCGCGCCCATGTCACCCATCCCGATGAAGCGCGGTCGTGCTCCCGCGCCGGGCCTGCTGCGCCAGCTCATTGTCGCTCATCCTTCCGCGGCCCCCACGGGCTCTCCCGGGGGCCGGGGCTCCGTCAGGACTCGTAGGATAGACAACACCTCTCCCCCCGACTCAAGCCCGCGTCCCTTGAAATGTCTCCGAAACGGGTCGGCATTACCCCGCAGGGTCATGCGCGACACTTCGCCCTGTCAGGTGGGACTCGTGGCGGAGGACGCCGCACGTCAGCCGGAATGGCCCCTCGGGCCACCCTGGCGCGATCATTCCAGCCCCCCGGCATGGCTTCACCGGCGGTGACGGAGGTGGGGGGGGCGTCCAGGCGGCCCCCCGGGCCGGCCGCCCGGTGGCCCTCAGCGCGAGGGCTGGGGGAGGAAGGGCTCCACCTCGCGGTGGCAGGCGTCGTCGCACTCGGAGAAGCGGACGAGGAACTCCGCGTGCTTCGCGCACTTCTTGGGCCAGCGCGAGGCGCCGCCATCCGCCAGACACAGCAGGCGGAACTCGTCGCGGGTGTCCGAGAAGAGGGCCTCGCGCTGCGAGGGGGACATGGCGTCCAGCGCGCGGTTCTCCCCGCCCTGGAGCCAGATGAAGACGCCCACCATCGCCACGAAGACGAGGCCCAGCCAGGTGCCCTTGCGCAGCCAGATGCTGGGCGGCGGGGCCAGCTCCTTCGCGAAGATGTTCTTGTCTTCGCCCCCCGCGTCCGGAGGCGTCCCTTCGTTGCCCATGGGCTCCCTTCCATCCATGGCGCGTGCCAGCCGCACGGCCCGGGCCGCAGCAGACACCAGCCCGTCCCACGTTGCACCTTGCAACCGCCATCCGGGGCACATCGTGCGGGACGCGATGCGCCCGCCGGCCCTTGCGCCGCCCGGCATCCGACAGACGGGCCCGGCACACGGCGTGCTCTTAGACTGAGGCCATGGAAGTGCGTGCCAGTGCCGAGGCGACCGAGCGCCCCATGCGGGTGCTCGTGGTGGACGACGAGCGAAACATCCGCCACACCCTGCGCGTGTGCCTGGAGGGCCTGGGCTGCGAGGTGCGCGAGGCCGCCACGCCGGAGGCCGCGCTCGCGGCGCTCGCCCAGGGCCCGGCGGACCTGGCGTTCGTGGACCTGCGCCTGGGCAACGCGTCCGGACTGGAGCTGCTGCCCCGCCTGCTCGCCGAGTCCCCCGCGCTGGACGTCATCCTCATCACCGCCTACGCGACGTTCGACACGGCCGTGGAGGCGGTGAAGCGCGGCGCGCGCGACTACCTGCCCAAGCCGTTCACCCCCGCGCAGATCCGCCACGTCCTGGAGCGCGCGAAGGCGCAGCGCGAGCTGACGTCACACCTGGGGGACCTGGAGGGCCAGCTCGCGCAGGCGGTGCCGGAGGCCACGCTGGAGACGGCGTCGCCGGCCATGCACGCGGCCATCGGCTTCATCCAGCGGGCGGCCACGTCCGACGCCTCCGTGCTGCTGCGCGGGGAGAGCGGCACGGGCAAGGGGGTGCTCGCGCGGGCGCTGCATTCGATGAGCGCGCGGCGCAAGCGGCCCTTCGTCACCATCAACTGCCCCACCCTGTCCGAACAACTGCTGGCGAGCGAGCTGTTCGGCCACGCGCGCGGCGCCTTCACGGGCGCGGTGAAGGACCAGCCGGGGCGCGTGGAGCAGGCGGAAGGGGGCACGCTCTTCCTGGATGAGGTGGCGGAGATGAGCCCCGCGCTCCAGGCGCAACTGTTGCGCTTCCTGCAGGAGAAGCAGTTCGAGCGGCTGGGCGAGGCGCGCACGCGCAAGGCGGACGTGCGCGTGGTGGCGGCCACGCACCGCGACCTGGAGAAGGACGTGGCGGAGGGGCGCTTCCGCGAGGACCTGATGTACCGGTTGAACGTCCTGGAGGTGAAGCTCCCCGCCCTGCGCGAGCGGCCGGAGGACCTGCTCCCGCTGGCCCGCCGCTTCGTCGCCTTCTTCGCGAAGGCCGCGCGACGTCCAGCCCCGGAGCTGTCGCCCGCCACGGAGGCGATGCTGCGGGCCTACCCCTGGCCGGGCAACGTGCGCGAGCTGCGCAACGCGCTGGAGCGGGCGCTCATCGTGGGCGCGTCGGGCGTGGTGGAGCCGCAGGCGTTCCCGGAGCGCATCGCGTCCGCGGTGGGGCCGGGGGTGACGCTGGGCGGGCCGCACACGCTGGAAGCGGTGGAGCGCGAACACATCCTGCGGGTGATGGCCTCCGTGCCCACGCTGGAGGAGGCGGCCCGGCTGCTCGGCATCGACGCGTCCACGCTGTGGCGCAAGCGCAAGAAGTACGAAGCGGAGCCGTGACGTGCGCCAGTGCATGCAGGCCGGCACTGGCGGCCGGGGCGTGCAGGGGCGCTCGTCCTGGAGAGTGGATTGCGCCCTTGCGCGCGCGTGCGAACCCTGGCCCGTCATGAACCTCATCGACGTGGTCATCCAGCAGCACCGCGACGCCGAGGCCCTCTTCGAGGCCTGGCACCACGCGCCGGACGAAGAGAAGCCCGCGCTGTGCCTGCGGCTGGCGGAAACCCTCACACTGCACAGCACCGTCGAGGAGCGCTGGGTGTACCCCGTCGCGCGGAGCGTCGTCGAAGGGCCGCGCATCGACTTCGCGGTGGAGGAGCACGGGGAGATGACCCAGCTCCTCTCCGAACTGTTGCGCGTCCGCCACGACCCGCGCCGCCGCGAGGCCACGGTGCGCCAGTTGGAGGCGGTGGTGGCCCAGCACATGGCGGAGGAGGAGCGCGAGGTGCTTCCCCCCCTGCGCAAGGTGGACGCGGGCGCGTTCGGCCTGTCCAGCGCTGAAATCGTCCGCTCCGCGTCCGACGCGCGCAACGAAGCGATGCGCCAACTGGAGACGTCCGCGCCGATGTGACCGCGGGCCTCAGCCCTGCTCGGGCTGAGGCAGCGTGAACCAGAAGGTGCTGCCCTGCCCCGGGGTGCTCACCACGCCCAGCTCGCCGCCGTGGGCCTGGACGATGTCGCGCGCGATGGACAGCCCCAGCCCCGCGCCTCCCGCCGGTGCGCCCGGGGCCCGGTAGAACCTCTCGAAGATGCGCGCCTGCTCCTGGGCGGGGATGCCCTCGCCGGTGTCCCGCACCTCGAAGCGCACGTGGGCGCCTTCGCGCGACACGTGCACGGACACCTCGCCGCCGTGCGGCGTGTGCTTCACGCCGTTGCCCACCAGGTTTCCCAGCACCAACTGCAGCCGGTCCGGATCCACGCGCACCGTCTCCACGTCCGGTGACAGGGATTGCGACAGGCGCACGCCCCGGTCCTCCGCCAGCGTGCGCTGCGCGGCCAGCGCCTGCTCCACCAGCTCCTCCGTGCCCACTTCCCGCACGTCCAACTGGAGCTGCCCGGACTGGATGCGCGACAGGTCCAGCAGGTCGTCCACGATGCCCTGCAACCGCTCGCAGTCCTCGCGCGCCGCGAAGAGCAGGTCCGCCTGCTTCTCCGTCACCGGCCCCACGACGCCCTCCGTCACCAGGTGGATGGCCATGCGCAGCGACGTCAGCGGCGTGCGGACCTCGTGCGCCACCGTGGCCACCAGGTCGTTCTTCAGCTCGTCGAAGCGCCGCAGCCGCGTCACGTCCTGGAGGATGAGCGTGGCGCCCACCACGTCCCCCGTCTCTCCGTGGACCGGGCTGCCTCGCGGCAGGAGCCACCGGACGCCCTCTGGAGACGACTCGACGCGCACCGCCTCCTCGTAGCCCCGGGGCTGGTACGCGCCCCTGCCTCCCACGACGTGCGCTCTCACCCGCTCCAGCACGGCGCGCACCTCCGGCTCCACGCGGCCCAGCGCGTCTCCGCCCTCGTCCAGCCGCAGGCGCAGCACGGCCTCCGCCGCGGCGTTCACGTTGAGCAGCCCGCCCTCCGCGCCCAGCACCAGCACGGGGTCGGGCAGACTGTCGATGGCCGCCTGGGACACCGCCTGCGCCTGGAGCAGCTCGCCCAGGCTGCTCTTGCGGTACTGCGCCAGCCGCTCCGCCATGGTGTTGAAGTCCCGCGCGAGCCCGGCGATTTCGTCCTGCCCCTCCACCACCGCTCGCGCCTCCACGTCGCCCTGCCCCAGGCGGCGCACCGCCTGCGACAGCACGGACACCGGCCGGAGCGCGCGCTGCACCAGCGACGTGGTGAAGAGCAGACCGAAGGCCAGCGCCACCACCACGGCCAGCATCATCAGCGTGTTCACCTGCTCGCTCTGCTGGTGCAGCCGGTCGTTCTTGCGCACCATCGCGTCCTGGTTCAGCGCGAGCACGGACGCCGCCGCGGCCTTCGCCTCCTGGAAGGCGGGAGCGAGTGACTCGAAGTAGCGCGTGCGCGCGGCGTCCGGGTCACGGGCCTGGAGGAAGACGTCGAACGCCTCGCGGTACCGCGTCCACGCGGTGCGCAGCCGCTGGGTGGCCTCCGCCTCGCCGGGCTCGGTGATGTTGCCCTGCTGGACGCCCAGCTCCGTCTCCAGCGGCGGGCGCTGCGCGGCCTGCTGGGTGAGGCCCCGCTCGCGTTCGCCCGCGATGATGAACAGCGCCGCGCTGTCCATGCGCTCCAGTTGCTCCGTGATGCGCTGGGTGGCGAGCACGCTGCGGTAGTTGTCCGCCAGCACCTGCTGGCCGGCGCGGCCCACGCGCTCCAGGGTGATGACGGCCGTGGCCCCCAGGAAGAGCAGCGCCATCACCAGCGGCGCCTGGGCCAGCAGCAGACGCGAGCGCAGCGTCATGGGCGCTTCTCCTCGTGGGACTCGAAGGACACGACGTGGATGTCGAAGCCCTCCCCTTCCCGCAGGAGGCGCGCGTCCGCGGTCATGCCCAGCCGCTGACGCCACTTCGCCTGGTGGGAGCGGCCGATGATGATGTGCCCCACGCCGTGCGAGCGGGCGAAGTCCAGCAGCGCCGCCACGGGGTCGCTGGAGCGCAGGCGCACCACCTCCGCGCCCAGCTCCTTCGCCTTCTCGATGTTCGTCAGCAGGTGCCGCTGCGCCTCCGCGTCGATGAGGTTCGGCGCCTCGCGCGGCGTCTCCACGTACACCACGAACCAGTCCGTGTTGAGCCGGCCCGCCATGCGCGAGCCCCGGCGCAGCAGGGTCGCCGCGCGCGGCGGGTGGCTGGAGAGCGCCACCAGCACCCGGCCCCACGCGCCGCCCTTCTGGGAGGCGTCCTCGCCGGCCCGGGCCTGCCGGCCGGCGGTGGCGCGGTCCAGGCTCTCCGCCACCTCGCGCAGGGCCAGTTCGCGCAGCGTGGAGAGGTTGTCTCCGGTGAAGAAGCGCTCCAGCGCGTGCGGCACCTTGTCCGGCGCGTAGATCTTCCCCGCCCGGAGCCGCTCGTGCAGGTCCTCCACCGCGAGGTCCAGGTTCACCACCTGGTCGGCCGTCTTGAGGAAGCTGTCCGGCAGCGTCTCGCGCACGGTGACGCCGGTGTTGCGCTCCACCAGGTCGTTGAGGCTCTCCAGGTGCTGCACGTTGAAGGCGCCAATGACGTTGATGCCCGCGGCCAGCAGCTCCTGCACGTCCTGGTAGCGCTTGCGGTGGCGGCACACGGGCGCGTTGGTGTGGGCCAGCTCGTCCACGATGGCCACCTGCGGCTTGCGCGCGAGGATGGCATCGAGGTCCATTTCCTCCACGGTGACGTCCCGGTAGGTGATGCGCTGGCGGGGCACGGCCTCCAGGCCCTCGACCAGGGCCTCCGTCTCCGGACGGCCGTGGGTCTCCACGAAGCCCAGCACCACGTCCACGCCGCGCGCCTTGAGCGCGTGCGCCTCCTCCAGCATGCGGAACGTCTTGCCCACGCCCGCCGCGAAGCCGATGTAGAGCTTCAGCCGGCCGCGCCGGCCGCGCTCCACCAGCTCCAGGAAGTCCTCCGCGCGAGGGCGCCGCGTCGTCATGCCTGCCTTCTCCTCACCGGGAGGCCGTGGGCGCGGGTCCGCCGAACTGACGGTCCATCGCGAGGTTCAACGTGAGCACGTTCACCCGGGGCTCTCCCAGCACGCCGAACGTCCGTCCCTCCACCCGTGACAGCACCAGCGCCCGCACGCGCGCCGGGTCCACGCCGCGCGCCCGCGCCACGCGGGGAACCTGCCACAGCGCCGCCTCCGGCGACACCTGCGGATCCAACCCGGACGCGGAGGCGGTCACCAATTCAGCGGGAACGGGGCCCTCGGCCTCGGGGTTCTCGCGGCGCAGCCGGTCCGCCTCCGCCACCGCGCGGTCCTGGAGCTTCCGGGACGTGGGCCCCAGGTTGCTGCCGCCGGAGGCCGTCGCGTCCCAGCCCGCGCCGGCGGCGGAGGGGCGCGGTTGGAAGTAGCCGGCTTGCGTGAAGCCCTGGGCGATGAGCTCGCTGCCCACCACCCGGCCCTGGTCGTCCTTCACGAGCGAGCCGTTGGCTTCATGCGGGAACAGCACCTGCGCCACGCCGGTGACGGTCAGGGGGTACAGCACGCCCGTGAGGGCCAGCGTGACGGCGCTGACGCGCAGGGCGGTGAGGAGCGTGGAGACCATGAGGGTGTTCCTTTCTTGTGTGCTCAGGCCAGGCCCACGGTGGTGAGCAGCACGTCGATGACCTTGATGCCCACGAACGGGACGATGACGCCGCCCGCGCCGTAGAGCAGCAGGCTGCGGCGCAGCAGGGCCGCCGCGCCCAGCGGGCGGTAGCGCACGCCCTTCAGCGCCAGCGGGATGAGCGCCACGATGATGAGCGCGTTGAAGATGACGGCGGACAGGATGGCGCTGAACGGGGACGTCAGGCCCATCACGTTGAGCGGGGCAATCTGCGGGAAGACGCCCATGAAGAGGGCCGGGAGGATGGCGAAGTACTTCGCGACGTCGTTGGCGATGGAGAACGTCGTCAGCGTGCCTCGCGTCATCAGCAACTGCTTGCCCACCTCCACCACCTCCAGGAGCTTGGTGGGGTTGGAGTCCAGGTCCACCATGTTGCCGGCCTCCTTGGCGGCCTGGGTGCCGGTGTTCATCGCCACGCCCACGTCCGCCTGGGCCAGCGCGGGCGCGTCGTTGGTGCCGTCGCCCGTCATGGCCACGAGCTTGCCCTTGCCCTGCTCCGCGCGGATGAGCGCGAGCTTCGCCTCCGGGGTCGCCTCCGCCAGGAAGTCGTCCACGCCGGCCTCCTTCGCGATGGCCGCCGCGGTGCGCGGGTTGTCGCCGGTGATCATCACCGTGCGGATGCCCATGGCGCGGAAGCGGTCGAAGCGCTCCTTGATGCCGCCCTTCACCACGTCCTTGAGGTGGATGATGCCCAGCACCCGCCCGCCGTCCGCCACGGCGAGCGGCGTGCCCCCCGCGTCACCGATGCGGCCCGCCGCCTGGGTCAGCGCCTCCGGCACGGTGCCGCCCTGCGCCTGCACGTGGCGCACCATGGCGTCCACCGCGCCCTTGCGGATGCTCCGGGGATGCGGATCCACCAGGTCACAGCCGCTCATGCGCGTCTGCGCGGTGAAGGGGACGAAGGTGGCCTGGTGCGCTCGCAGCTCGCGCGGGCGCATCTTGTACGTGTCCTTGACCAGCGTGACGACGGAGCGCCCCTCCGGCGTCTCGTCCGCGAGGCTCGCGAGCTGCGCGGCCTCCGCCAGCTCCTCCACGCGCACGCCCGGCATGGGCAGCAGCTCCGAGGCCATGCGGTTGCCCAGGGTGATGGTGCCCGTCTTGTCGAGCAGCAGCGTGTCCACGTCCCCCGCCGCCTCCACCGCGCGCCCGCTGAGCGCGAGCACGTTCTTGCGCAGCAGCCGGTCCATGCCCGCGATGCCGATGGCGCTCAGCAGGCCGCCGATGGTCGTGGGGATGAGGCACACCAGCAGCGCCACCACCGCCGTGCCGGACAGCGGCACGCCCGAGTAGAGCGCCAGCGGCACCAGCGTCACGCACGCCAGCAGGAACACCAGCGTGAGGCCCACCAGCAGGATGTGCAGCGCGATTTCGTTGGGCGTCTTCTTGCGGGCCGCGCCCTCCACCAGGCCGATCATCCGGTCGAGGAACGACTCGCCCGGGTCCACGCTGATGCGGATGACGATGCGGTCGGACAGCACCTTCGTGCCGCCGGTGACGGCGGAGCGGTCGCCGCCGGACTCGCGGATGACGGGGGCGGACTCGCCGGTGACGGCGGACTCGTCCACGCTGGCGATGCCCTCCACCACCTCGCCGTCGCCGGGGATGAGGTCTCCGGCCTCGCACACCACGCGGTCTCCCTTGCGCAGGGCGGGGGCGCCCACGCGCTCCTCCCGGCCGTCCTGGGTGAGGCGGCGGGCCTGGGTGTCCTGGCGCATGCGGCGCAGGGCGCTCGCCTGGGCCTTGCCGCGGCCCTCCGCCACGGCCTCCGCGAAGTTGGCGAAGAGGACGGTGAACCACAGCCACAGCATCACCATCACGGTGAACCACACGGGCGCGCTGTCCGGCTGGCGGGCCACCAGGTCCTTGATGACGAACACCGTGGTGAGGAGGCTGCCGGCCCACACCACGAACATCACGGGGTTGCGGGCCACGTCGCGGGGGTGGAGCTTCTTGAGGCTCTCCCAGACGGCGGGCTTGAGCAGCGCCGGATCCAGCAGGGAGGCCGGCTTGTTGGCGGGAGCCATGGTCAGTACACCTTTCCGGCCGCGCCGAGGAAGTGCTCGACGATGGGGCCCAGGGACAGGACGGGGAAGAACGTCAGCGCGCCCACGATGACGACGACGCTCACGAGCAGGCCGGTGAAGAGGGCGCCCTCGGTGGGGAAGGTGCCCGGGCCGGGGGCCACGGCCTTCTTGCCCACCAGCGAGCCGGCCAGCGCCAGCACCGGCACCATCATCAGGAAGCGTCCGGCGAGCATGGCCAGGCCCAGGCCGATGTTCCAGAATGGGGTGTTGGCGTTGAGGCCCGCGAAGGCGCTGCCGTTGTTGGCCACGCCGCTGGTGAACGCGTAGAGGATCTCCGACAGGCCGTGGGGGCCCGCGTTGTTGAGGGACGACGTGCCCTGCGGAGTCACGGCGCCCACCGCGGACAGCCCCAGGATGACCAGCGGGAAGATGAGCACGTACAGCATGGCGAGCTTCATCTCGCGCGCTTCGATCTTCTTGCCGAGGAACTCCGGGGTGCGGCCCACCATCAGGCCCGCGATGAACACCGCGAGCACCGCCATCACGAGGATGCCGTAGAGGCCCGCGCCGACGCCGCCGAAGATGACCTCGCCCAGTTGCATGTTGACCAGGGGCACCAGCCCGCCCAGCGCGGTGAAGCTGTCGTGCATGGAGTTGACCGCGCCACACGACGCGTCGGTGGTGACGGTGGCGAACAGCGTGGAGGCCGCGACGCCGAAGCGCGTCTCCTTGCCCTCCAGGTTCCCGGCCTGGGCGACGCTCGCGGAGGCGAGCGCGGGGTTGGGCTGGGCCTCCGCGGCGTAGCTTGCCGCCGCGCCCACGAGGAAGAGGATGGCCATGGCCGCGAAGAGGGCCCAGCCCTGCTTCGTGTCGCCGGTCATCTTGCCGTAGGTGTACGTGAGGCCCGCGGGCAGCACGAAGATGAGCAGCAGTTGGACCAGGTTGGTGAGCGGGGTGGGGTTTTCGAAGGGGTGGGCGCTGTTGGCGTTGAAGAAGCCGCCGCCGTTGGTGCCCAGCATCTTGATGGCCTCCTGCGAGGCCACGGGGCCGAAGGCGAGCGTCTGCTTCGCCCCCTCCAGGGTGGAGACGCCGTGGTAGGGGGCCAGGTTCTGGAGCACGCCCTGGGACACGAAGAACAGGGCCACGACGAAGCTGAGGGGCAGGAACACGTAGAGGGTGCCGCGCACCAGGTCCACCCAGAAGCTGCCCAGCGTCTCGCGGCCCTCCGGACCGGCGCGGCGGGTGAGGCCGCGCGCGAGGGCGAGCGCGACGCCCAGGCCGGCGGCGGCGGACGCGAAGTTCTGCCACGTCAGGCCCCACATCTGGGTGGCGTAGCTCATCGTGGATTCTCCGCCGTATGACTGCCAGTTGGTGTTGGAGGTGAAGCTGGCGGCGGTGTTGAAGGCGAGCTCCGGGCCCACCGCGGGCAGCCCCTGGGGGTTGAAGGGGAGCACGTGCTGGAGGCGCTGGAGCGCGTAGACGCCCAGCACGCTGAACAGGCTGAAGGCGAGCAGGGAGGCGGTGTACTGGCCCCAGGTCTGCTCCTGTTCACGGTTCACGCCACACAGGCGCAGGAGGACCCGCTCCACGGGGCCGAGCACGCGCGGCAGGGGCGGCGTCCCGGATTCGAAGACGCGGAAGAGGTAGGTGCCCACGGGCTTCGTCAACGCGAGCACCAGGGCGAAGAACAGCAGGAGCTGCGACCAGCCGACGAGGGTCATGGCGGAGTCCTAGAAGCGCTCCGGCTGGAGCAGGGCGTAGACGAGGTAGAGGGACAGCAGCACCGCGAGCGCGATGCCAGCGACGTATTCGAAGGTCATGGCAGGGGACTCCTCACAAGCGCTCGCAGCCGTGGGTGTAGGCCGCGCAGAGCGCGAAGAAACCGATGGTCACCAGGATGAGGACGAGGTCCATGGGTGAAAGCTCCACTTCGGGGTTCAGAAGGTGGCGGCCGCGCCCACCACGAACAACGTCTGGTGCTGGCGCGGCAGGGGCGGCTGCGTCCCGCGCGCCGGACCGTCGAAGACGTTCTGGGTCGAGTGGTCGTGGCGGGCCTCGGCCTTGAGGACGAGGTGTTCAGCGGGCTTCACTTCCAGGGTGAGGGTGCCCTCAGCCAGGGTCTGCGCGGTGCCGCTGAGCAGGCCGTCCCGGTCGCGGTACACCTCCGCGCGCGCGGTCATGGCCACGGGCCCCGCGACCTGCACGCGCACGTTCGCGCCCGCCGCGTACCAGAGGGCGGCGGAGGCCCCGGGGCGGGCCTGCCGGCCGAGGTCCGCGCTGCCGGCGATGCTCACCGCGTCGGTGACCTTCAGGGTGACGACCGTGTCCGCGAACAGACGCAGGCCTTCGTCGCCGTCAGCGCCCTCGTCGCCCACGAAGGTGTTGAAGGCCGCGCTCAGCCGGTCGCCCGCGTAGGCGACCTGCGTGCCCAGGGCCTTGCCGTCGTTGTTGTCCCCGATGGTCTGCCAGCCATTGAGCAGATGCAGTTGCGCGCTCCAGCGCTCATCGAAGCGCCAGGTCCCCTTGAGGCCTGTCTGGTAATAGGGCGAGAACTCGCCCATCCACGAGCGGGTGTAGGTCCAGTTGAGCTGGGACTGGAAGGACTCGAAGCCGATGTGGCTGGGGTAGATACCCGCCTCCAGGGTGAGCGGGCCCTGCGCGAAGGACAGCGAGGCCTGCTGCACGTAACGCCAGACGTCCGGGCCGGTGGCGTCCTCCTCGGGCTCCGCGCGGTGCAGCACGTCGATGCCGGTGCCGAAGCCGAGCAGGACGCGGAAGCCCACCGGCTCCGGCGCCAGGCTCACTCCCAGCGACGCCAGGTTGACGGTGATTTCATCGTGTCGCCGGGCGGTGGTGCCCGTGCCCGGCAGGAAGTTCACGTCGCTGCCGGGGCGGTTGAGGTTGTAGCCGTAGTAGGCGTCCACCCCGCCCTCGACCTGGAGCCGGGAGAGCGCGGAGGGCGCTTCGGGGGAGGCCTGGGACAGGAGCAGGGGAAGCAGCCGGGAGGCGAGTTCGGGAGCACACATACCGGGCTCCCCCATGAGCATCCGCCGTACCGGAGCGGGCCCCGGTCAGGCCCAACCATTCCGAGAGGTTGCGGGGGCACGGTTCATGCCCGGGTTGCAATGTGCACGAACTGGCCCCGTGCGCCCCTGCGAGGTGAAAGGGGGCGGCGGCGGACGGACAAGCACCGGGAAGCGGTTACAGTGGAAAGCGGAGGTGGTTGGCGTGCATCCGTACCGGTGGAGCGAAAGCATCGAACCCAGACTTCAGCAGGCGACCGAGCGGATGCGTCGGCTGCGTGCTACTCGGATGCCACCGGCCGCAGTGGAGAACCTGAGACACTGGTTCCGGATCCACCACACGTACAATTCAAACGCGATCGAAGGGAACCGTCTGACCCTGCCAGAGACGCGCGCAGTGGTGGAGGACGGCATCACCATCGCGGGCAAGTCACTGAAGGACCACTTCGAGGCGGTGAACCTCGCGCACGCGCTCGACTTCGTTGAAGCGCTGGCCAGCAAGGAGACCGTGTTGGGTGAGCGGGACGTGCGCGAGATACACGGCGTCGTCCTGCGCGTCATTGATCCTGAGAACGCCGGTGTCTATCGGCGCATCAACGTCCGGATCGGCGGAACGAAGCACGTGCCTCCGCAAGCGGTCCAGGTACCTGAGGAGATGCAGACGTTCGGCGAATGGTTGGCTGGAGCCAAGACCGAGCATGCGGTGGTCGTCTGCGCCATCGCGCATGCGTGGTTCGAGACGATTCATCCCTTCGTGGATGGAAACGGACGAACAGGGAGGTTGCTCGCCAACCTGTTGCTGATGCGGGAGCACTACCCCGCCATCGTCCTGCTCGTCGAGGACCGGGCCCGGTATTACCTGGCGCTCGATGCATCCCATTCGGGAGACATCACCGCGATGGTAGAGTTGACGCTCGACCGTCTGGACCAAAGCTTCGAAGAATACGAGCGCGCGTCCCGTGAGATCACCGAGGTCCGTGAGCCCGCGATTGATTACCTGGCGGAGCAGTTGGGCAAGACGCGAGCCGCGACGTCATCCCAGTTCGGCCGTTGGTACGAGGCCGTCCGTGTGCTTCATGGCTCACTCGTGGACTTCGCGGGGCAGTTGATGGCGAAGTTCCCGGAGGGCAATCGACCGCGCCTGCAGGTGTCTGACCTTCCTGCACTGACTGAGCGTGAGTGGGCCTCTATCCAGAAAGCTCCCTATTGGCTCTTCGGTCTGGTGGGTGACAGCCACGGCGCCCACATGGATCTCTCCTTCAGCGCGATCCCTCCGGGAGGAGGGATTGGCGGATGGAACAAGGAGGGCACTGGCGTTCGACTGACCCTTCCCGGCACGGAAGCCGCGCCCCGGGACCACCGCATCGAGGCGGTTCCCACAGGGCACACCTTTCGCGTCGTGAGCGACGGGAACGACAGTCAGGCCGAGTCCGATGTCTCCGTGATCAAGCTTGCCACGGAGTTCTGGACCGCCGCCATACAGCACCTGCTTCAGCTCCGCTGACCTCACGGACTGCTGGACACGGACGAGTCGCAGTCCGAGGTGCACTTGCCCGAGCAGGCGACCTGTCCGGGGTACGAGTCCAGGATGGCGCACGTGGTGCCGCCCGTGCAGGACACGAGCTCGGTGCAGACCTTGGAATCGTCCACACAGCGTGCCTTGGACACGCCGTCCAGCTTGAGCACGAGGCAGGACAGGCCTTGCGGACACTGGGGCAGGTCCACGCCGCACTCCTGCGCCAGGTCCAGCGACTGCCCCTCCCTCAGCTTCAGCCTCCCCTGCCCGCCTTCGTCACCCGACCCACAGGCCGCCAGGGTCATCACCGCCAAACAACCGCCCAGCATCCGCATCCAGAGCATCGTGGCTCCTTGGAATCGTGAAGCCTCATGCCGGGAGCAAGCTGTGGACCAGAAGGGTGGCTCAGCGATTCCGCGCGCTTGGCGGCAGGTGGCGGCCTCGGAATTCTGATGCCGCCTCGAATCCCTGGCGGCTCAGGGGTCAGCGGAACTCATCCACGATGTACACACCCGCACGCGAGGAGTTGAGGATCGCTGTCCCCGGCTTGGACTCAGGTCGCTTGCGCAGTTGCCCGAAGCCGAGCCTCGCCACCGCGCAGATGGGCACGCGGTCCTTTCCCTTCAGGAACTGCGCTTCGTAGTACCGGATGACCGGCTGCTCTCCCCCCGTCCAGACGCGACCGTAGAGGCGCATGGGCGCCTCCAACGTCCCGATGTCTTCATCCAGCACACTCTCGATGGGCCCGTCGTGAAGCGTGATGTGCTCCGCCCGGCTCTGGTTCGCATCCAGTTGGACCCACGCGGCTTCGCCCACGTAGAGCTGCAGGTACCGCATCACTTCCAGCGACTTCTCCGGGCACTTCTCCGACATGGGCGTCCCATCCGCATGCAGGCGGACGTCGCCCAGGGTCGTCGCACAACCCGGATGAAGGACCAGCAGGCCCATCCAGGCCACGAGCACGTATCGACGCGAGGTCATGCGGCTGTTCCTACTTCCCGAGCAAGCTCGGGCTCAACTCAACAACCGCCTGCCGCAGTCCATCGTGCCGGTACAGCTCCAGGAACAGGGAGGTCAGAGTCCCGCCGTCCACGAACGCGCTCCCGTCCACGACAAGCCCGATGACGCCCGAGGTCCCAGGTGCAATCACCGCGGAGGATGACCGGACCGCCAACGGCCGCTCACGCGTGTCCGACCTGCCCACGAGCCGCACGGAGCTCATGCTCCACGGGCGCCGAGCGGTCAGGTTCTTCACCTTGAACACGACCGCGGCCTTGCCCGTGCCCCGGTAGACGGTGCCATCCATTGCCGTGTCGCCATCCGTGCCGGAGAAATGATCCGCGACACCGAATGGCGTCTGCGCCACCGCGCCCGTGGTCAGCAGGGCCGCCAGCGCATGGTCCTCGGAGACCTCCTCCTTGTGGAGCCGCTCGTTCTCCTCGCGGAGGGTCTTGTTCTCCTTCTCCGAATCCAACAGCGCCGAAGCCATGGCCTCGTAACTGTCCCGGTCCTTGTAGACGTTGAGCTGCTGGTCCGCGCTCCCATGTTCGCGCCGTCCCGGCGGCCGGAGGAGAAAGGGGACCTCCCGCGCATCCGACAACGTGACGAGCAGGGAGAAGCCCTCCTCCGGTGCCAGGTCGCGCCGGGGCTCCAGCACCACCTTCCGGCCCACGACGCCCACCGGCTCGAACCGCCCCTCTCCGCCCACCAGCCGTGCCCGGAGCGGCGCGAGGTCCTGCTCGAAGCGGAGGACCGTCACGACCTGTCCCTTCACGTAGATGCGCTGGGGCGCGGCTTCGGGCTCTTCGGGAAGGAAGAGCGTCCGGATGACGGCGTGCTCGTGCTCCTCCGCCACGGCGGCCCCGGCGAGCAGCGTCCCGAGCAGCGCCCACCTCCCAGGTAGAGTGATTCGCATACAACCCGGGACATAGCATCCACGTCCTGGCGGACCAAGCCGCGCTCAGGGCGCGCGGTGCGCGAGGAAGACCTTGTACTGGAGCGACACGAAGAGCGTCTTCGGCGCCACGAAGCCGGTCCGCTCGAACATCGCGAACAGGGCGGCGTCGGACGCGATGGGCTGCATCTTCGCCATGGCCTGACTCCGGGCCTCCAGCTTCTCCGTCGCCACGCCGTACGCCCGCAGCCGCCGGAACTCGAGCTTCGTCAGCTCGGGGTCCTGGCCGATGCGGCAGCCCAGCACCAGCGGCGCTCCCGGCTTGAGCCTCCGCGCGACCTCTCGCAGCAATTCGAGGCGAGCCTCCTCGCCCTCCACGTGGTGCAGCACACCCATCAACTGCGCGCCGTCGAAGCGTTCGCCCTGCGGCAACGTCCGCAGCTCACCTTCGTGCAACTGCGTGCGCGAGAGCAGCCCCTCCTCCTCCAGGCGCTTGCGTGCGACGGCGAGCATCGGCGCGGAGGGCTCCACGCCCGTGAAGCGCCAGCCCGGCACGCTGAAGCGGTGGTAGGGCAGCAGCTCCGCGCCCGTACCCAGGCCCACGTGGAGCAGTGACGCCGTCTCCTGTCCGTCCAGGTGCGCGGCCAGGGCGCTGACGCCCAGCTCGTAGGCCGCCTGATAGCCGGCGAGACTCACCGCTGCCTGTGCGTCGTAATGGGGCGCGCGGTCGGCGCCAAAGCCATGCACCGGCGCATGTGCGGAATGTTCGTGGGTCATGACCGGAAGATGCGTCGCCCCCCGCGCGGAATGGCAGAGCGGGGATTCAGACGGAATCAGCGGATCTTTCGATGGCGTCCTCCTCACGACCGGCCCAGCGACGAGCGCAGCGGGCCGATGACCACGTTGTCGCTGCCCTCCTCCGCCAACGCCCTCCGAACTCCCCGGCGGCATGGGCCCGCGCGACGCGCCCCAGGACGACCCGCCGGACAGGCCTCCGCCGGGGCTGGCAGTCTTCGAACGCTGACGCCTCGAGGCATGGCGCGGGCCTATGCTTCCGCGCCATGACGTCGCATCCGTATGTCGTGAGGGCCGTGCAGTCCCGTGACGAGCTGGAGCAGGTGCTGGCCCTTCAGCGCCGCAACCTGCCTCCCTCGCTGTCACCCGAGGAGCAGCACGCCCAGGGCTTCGTCACCGTCCAGCATGACCTGGCCACGCTGGAGCACATGCACGCGCTCGAGCCCAGCGTCATCGCCGTGCAGGGCTCCGACGTCGTGGCGTACGCGCTGGTGATGCCCCGCGAGTGCCGCGCGTGGGTTCCGGTCCTGGACCCGATGTTCGCGCTCCTCGAAGGGCTCGAACACCGGGGCCGGCCGCTGCGGGACCAGCGCTTCTACGTGATGGGGCAGGTGTGCGTCGACAAGGCCCACCGGGGGAAGGGCCTCTTCGACGCGCTCTACCACCAGCACCGCGAGCAGCTTCGCTCGCGCTTCGACTGCGTCGTGACCGAGGTCTCCGTTCGCAACCCCCGCTCCCTGCGCGCGCACGCGCGGGTCGGGTTCGAGACCGTCCACACCTACCGCGACGCCAGCGACACCTGGGCCGTGGTGCTCTGGGACTGGGGCGCGGGCACGTCGCGCTGAAGCAGGGCGTCCGCGCGCACCGGCGTGGGGCGGTTCGCCATCCGCTTGTGGTGCAGGCCGGACAGCTTCAGCGCCAGCTCCGGACCGGTGACACCCTTGGGGATGTAGCCGTCCGCGCCGGACGCGCGCACCAGCTCGCGCAGCCGCGACTCGTCCATGGACGAGTACAGGATGAAGAGCGTGTCCGGTCCCGCGAACTGGCGCACCACGCCCAGGATGCGGTCGCCGCTCAGCGCCGGGATGTTCACGTCCAGGAGCACGATGTCCGGCTGCTCGGTCCGCAGCAGGTTGGCCACGCCCAGCGCCGCGCGCGTGGTGACGACCTCGAAGCCGTAGCGGCTGATGGAGCGCTCCACCAGCTCCAGCACCAGTGGGTCATCATCCACCACAAGCGCCTTCAACTTGCCTTCCGCCATCGCGTCTCCGCCTTTCAAGACCTCGGGGGAAAGGTCTGAAGTGCATTACGTCCAGGTATGCTGTGCAATATACGTCATAACTGTATTCGCGCACAATGCCCCCAAGCCTGAAGACCCGGGAGACCTGTACTTTGAGTACGGATTCCAGGGCTCGATGTCGCGCGGAGGTGGGGAAAAAGGGCCCTACGCCGCAGGGGCGACGGCGACCCCAGACTGATACTCCCGGTGAAGAAGGGCCGGCCTCGCGCGGGCGGGAGGACGGGCTTCGAAGCGGCCTTCGGCGCGGGCGCGGCAGTTGTCGCAGCGGGCGCAGTCGTCCTCCAGCGGCTCGTCGAACCAGGTGCCCAGCACCTTCCAGCGGCACGCGGTGGTGCTCCCGTAGCGCATCATCGCGTCCAGGCGCTCGCGGTCTCCCTGGTGGCGGTCCTCGTAGGCGCGCAGGTACGCGTCCAGCTCCTCGGGGGTCTCGAACGCGCGCAGTTGCTTGAGGCCTCGCGCGCCCTTCTCCAGCACGCCCGCGGCCACGAGCTGCGCCACCAGCACGCGGGTGCGCTTGTCGCCCAGGCCGCTCGCCTCGGCCAGCCGCTTGAGGGCCACGGCCCTGCCTTGCGCGCACAGCGTGTTCGCGGCCTGGTAGAGGCGCTGGCTCTCGTCGCGGCGCGGGTACTTGCCTCCCAGGAAGAAGCCCTGGATGCGCCGGTCCTCCAGCCGGTACAGCAGCGCCGCCTTCGCGGGCAGCCCGTCGCGGCCCGCCCGGCCCGCCTCCTGGTAGTAGCTCTCCAGCGAGTCGGGGAAGTGGTAGTGCACCACGAGCCGCAGGTCCGGCTTGTCGATGCCCAGCCCGAAGGCCTTCGTCGCCACCACCACCGGCGTGGTGCCGTCCATGAAGCAGCGCTGGTTCTCCTCGCGCTCGGAGGCCTTGAGCTTGCCGTGGTAGCGGCCCGCCTCCAGCCCTTCCGCGCGCAGCCAGCGCCACAGCTCGTCCGCCTTGCGCACGGTGGCCGTGTAGACGATGGCGCTGCCGTCGTTGGCGCGCAGCAGCTCCAGCAGCTTCTGGCGCTTGAGCTCCGGGTTCACCGTGCGGTGGACCTCCAGCGTGAGGTTGTCGCGCTGGATGCCGGTGCGCACCACCACCGGGTCCTCCAGTCCCAACTGCGCGCGGATGTCCTCGCGCACGCGGGGCGTGGCGGTCGCCGTGAGCGCGAGCACCCGGGGCCTGCCCAGCGCGCGGATGGCGTCCCCCAGCGCGAGGTACGCGGGCCGGAAGTCGTGGCCCCACTGCGAGACGCAGTGCGCTTCGTCCACCACGAAGAGGCTGACGTTCGCGCGCTGGAGCAGCGCCAGCCGCTCCGGGTTCTCCAACTGCTCGGGGGTGACGTAGATGAACTCGTGCTCGCCCCGGCGGATCTCCTTCTGGAGCGCCCGCAACTCGCCGGCCTTCAGCGTGGAGTCCAGCTTCGCCGCGTCCAGGTCGTAGCGCTCCGTGAGGTGTTCGCGCTGGTCGTGCATCAGCGCGAGCAGCGGGCTCACCACCAGCGTGGCGCCGGGCACGAAGAGGGCGGGCAGTTGGAAGGTGAGGCTCTTGCCCGCGCCCGTGGGCAGCACGCCCAGCACGTCGCGCCCCGCGAGCACCGCGTCGATGATGTCCCGCTGGCCGGGCCGGAAGTCCTCCACGCCGAAGCGCTCGCGCGCCTCCTGCTCGAGCTGGGGCCAGAGGGGGGAGCGGTCCTGCGTCGCGGTGGGCATGGCCTGAAGGTAGGGATGGCCCCCGCCCGGCTCCTCCCTGTCACGCGCGGTGCGCCTGGCCGCCTGCCGGGCTGGGAGGGAGTGTACTCCCAGAGGTTCGGTTCGAGGACTCGCGCAGGAAAGCCGTGCGCGGCCTGGCGGGGCGAGGCAGCTTTGGGGGATGGATGACTTTGCCCTGCTGGTGGCGGTGCTGCCGCCGTCGCTCCAGGAGGCGGTGCGGCGGCTGCCTGAAGCGGAGTTGCTGGAAGTGGTGATGGACCTGGGGCGGCCGCCGGAGGCGCGGCTGGTGCACGGCGTGGCGCGGCTGTCGGAGGCGCCCGTGGAGCAGGAGGCGCTCCAGGCGGTGCTCGCCCGCGTGGGCGAGGTGGGCGGCGACAACCGCGCGGGCATCGAGCGCACGCTCCACCGCGTGTCCGCCATCCGCAACCGCCAGGGCCGCGTGGTGGGGCTCACGCTGCGCGTGGGGCGCGCCATCCAGGGCACCATCGACATGCTGCGCGACCTGGTGGAGTCCGGGCGCAACCTGCTGCTGCTCGGGCGGCCGGGCGTGGGCAAGACGACGAAGCTGCGCGAGGTGGCGCGCGTGCTCGCGGACACGCTGGGCAAGCGCGTGATGGTGGTGGACACGTCCAACGAGATTGGCGGCGACGGGGACATCCCGCACCCCGGCATCGGCGGCGCTCGGCGGATGCAGGTGAGCCGGCCGGACCGTCAGCACGACGTGATGATCGAGGCGGTGGAGAACCACATGCCCGAGGCCATCGTGGTGGATGAGATTGGCACCGCCGCGGAGGCCGCCGCCGCGCGCACCATCGCGGAGCGCGGCGTGCAGTTGGTGGCGACGGCGCACGGCAACACGCTGGAGAACCTGGTGCTGAACCCCACGCTGTCCGACCTGGTGGGCGGCGTGCAGACCGTCACGCTGAGCGACGACGAGGCCCGGCGCCGGGGCACGCAGAAGACCGTCACGGAGCGCAAGGGCACGCCCACGTTCGACATCGTGGTGGAGATGGTGAGCCGCGACGAGGTGCGCGTGCACCGCGACACGGCCGGCGCGGTGGACCGGCTGCTCACGGGCGCGGAGGTGGGCGGAGAGAAGCGGCGGCAACAGGACGGCGCCGTGCACGTGGAGGCCGCGCCGGAGGTGGTGGAGGCCACGCCACCGGGAGGCCGCGTGCCGAAGGGGACGCCCGCGCTGGGAGCGCCCCGGCCCGGGCCCACGCGCATCGCCGCGCACGCGGTGAGCCGCGAGCTGCTGGAGCGCGTGCTGCGCGACCTGCCGGTGGAGGCCGTGGTGGTGGGCCGTCCGGAGAACGCGGAGGTGGTGCTCACGCTGCGAAGCCGCGCGAACTCGCCCAGGCTGCGCCGCGCGGCGGAACGCGTGGGCGCGCGGGTGCTGGCCATCAAGCGCAACAGCGCCACGGAGATCCGCCGTGCGCTGCGCACGGAGTTCCACCTGTTGGAAGGCGTGGACCCCGCGGACGTGCACGCCGCGGTCGCGGACGCGGAGGAGGCCATCCAGCGCGTGCTCGCGGAGGGAATCAGCCTGCCGCTCGCGCCGCGCCCGTCGCGCCTGCGGAAGGTGCAGCACACCCTGGTGGTGAAGAACCACCTGGAGGCCGTGAGCGTGGGCAGCGAGCCCCAGCGCCACCTGGTCATCTACCCGTTGGGCACCGTCCTCACGGAGGCGTCCGACAGCGCGCCGGAGTACTTGGACGCGCCGGAACCGGACGATGAGTTGGAGGACGACGACACGTCGGCCGTGGGCGAGGAGACAGACGAAGACGAGGGCGAAGGCCTGGAAGCTTCGTCCCCGGACGAAGGCGCCTCGTAGGCCATCGGGCCCGGGGGGGCTCCCCGCTGGCGGCGACCTGGAGAAACCTGTCCGACTGTCGGACAGGTTTTGGACCACGGCCTACGGCGGGAGGGGCACCGCGCGAACCTATCGGACAGGTTTGGGCCGGGCCGGCGGTGGCGCACCCGAACCGGTCCTACTGTCGGACAGGTTTGGCACGGGCCGGGCCCAAGGCGGCTCACCCGAACCGGTCCTACTGTCGGACGGGTTTGGCACGGGCCGGGCCGGCGGCGGATCCCGCGAACTTGTCCGACTGGAGGTCTGCGCGGAATAGCGAGGCCAGTTGGCCGGCTGCCAAGCGACAAGGGGGACAGGAGCTTCGA
>NZ_JAIQDD010000018.1:0-171919 GCF_020036995.1 Corallococcus sp. AS-1-12
GGCTTCTTCTTGCGATGTCACCCCACCTCTATGCGGCTCGTAGGACTGCTTATTCCGCGCAGACCTCCTGTCGGACAAGCAGACCGTCCTCGTTGCCCGCTGGGCTGCGGTCCGGGGGGCATGGGGCGAAAATCTGTCCGACAGTCGGACAGGTTTTGAGGCAACCGGGTCCGCGCGGGCGCCTCTGTCCGTGCCCCCACCGCGGTGTCGACGCACGCACGACCTCGTTCACCTTCTGGGTTGGTGCGGCCTCGGGTCCATGCTGCGAGAACCTGTCCGACTGTCGGACAGGATTTGAAGCAACGAGGCCCTGGCGGGTGGGGCCCTATCCCCGCTCCAGCTTGGTGTTCGCGAGCACGCGAACTCGAGACCCGGCCGGTCCTGCGCAGCCTCGGGTCCATGCGGCGAAAACCTGTCCGACAGTCGGACAGGTTTTGAGGCAACCGGGCCCGGTCGGGCTCCTCGGTTCATGGCCCTCTCTTGGTACCGCGCACGCACGACATCACACGCCTCCCAGTCAAACGCGGCCTCGTTCGCCTTGCGGTGGAAAGCGGTCCGACAGTCGGACAGGTTTTGGGGCAACCAGGCCCGCGCGGGCGCCTTGGTTCATGGCCTCCCTTGGTACCCGCGCACGCACGACGTCATACGCCTCCCAGTCAAGCGCGGCCTCTCGCCCTGGGCGGTGGGAACGGGTCCGAGTGTCGGAGATGTCTTGGAGGCACCGGGACGATGCGGGCTGCGCTGCTCTTGGTCCCAACGTCGTGCCCTTGCATGGACGACGTTGCGCTCCGCGAGACGTGCGTCCCCCACTTCGTGCGGTGCGAACCGCTCTGATAGTTGGACAGGCTCTTGGAAGACTGGCTCGGGCGGGTGCTTCTGCTCGAGGCTCCAACTTCGTGCCCATGCATGCACGACGTTGCCGTTCGTCGCTGCGCTCCTCGGGGCGTGTGCCATCGGGCTTCGCTCGGTGCGAGCTGGTCCGACTGTCGGACAGGTTTGCGTAAGCCGGGCCCGGGCGCGAGAGCCTCCAGAAGCTGCTGGCGACGGAGGACGTGGAGGAGGAGTGCGTCGCCACCGCGTGCGACGCGCTCCAGCGCCTGCGCGAGCACACCTTCGACTGCATGGGGATGGACCTGCACCTGCCGGAACTGAGCGGCCAGGACCTCCTGGAGCGCATGACCGCCGAGGAGGCCATCTCCTTCCCGCCCGTCATCGTCTACACCGGCCACGCGCTCAGCCTCGACGAGGAGCAGCGGCTGCGCCGCTTCTCACGCTCCATCATCGTCAAGGGCGTGCGCTCCCCGGAGCGGCTTCTGGACGAGGTGACGTTGTTCCTGCATTAGGTGGAGTCGCGCCTGCCGCCGGAGCACCCGCGCATGCTCCAGGCCGCGCGCGACCGCGAGTCCACGCTGGAGGGCCGCCGCATCCTCGTGGTGGAGGACGACGTGCTGAACATCTTCGCCCTCTCCCGCGAGCTGGAGCCCCGGGGCGCGAAGGTGGAGATCGCCCGCAACGGCAAGGAGGCCCTGGCCCTCTTGACGAAGAGCCTGGCCCTGCCCAGCTCTCCGTGGACCTGGTGCTGATGGACATCATGAGGCCGGAGGTGGACGGCCTCACCGCCACGCGCGAAATCCGCAAGCACGAGGCCTGGCGCAAGCTGCCCATCATCGCGCTCACCGCGAAGGCCCTGCGCGACGACCAGGAGAGGTGCCTCCAGGCCGGCGCCAATGACTCCATCGACAAGCTGCACGACGTGGAGAAGCGGCTGTCGCTCCTGCGCGTCTGGATGCCCAAGGGGTGAGGCCGCGCATGCTCGACGTGGCGACGAAGGAGTTCGACATCGAGCCGCGGCTGCTGCTCGTGGCGCTCTACCTGAACTACCACTACGACTTCCGCGGCTGCGCAGAGTCCTCCCTCAAGCGCTGGCTGGCCCAGGCCTCCGAGCGCTTCGACCGCGCCCCCCTGTCCCGGCTCCAGGACCGGATGCTTCACGAACCCGCGCTGCTGGATTTCCTCACCGTGCAGGTGAGCGAGCTATTTCGCAACCCGTCCTACCTCCGCAACCTGCGCGAGCACGTGGTGCCGGTGCTGCGCACCTCCCCGTCGCTCAAGGTGTGGGTCGCCGGATGCAGCACGGGGGAAGAGGCCTGGTCGCTCGCCATCCTGCCGCGCGAGGAGGGGCTCCTGGAGCGCACGCTCATCTACGCCACGGACATCAACCCCAGCGCGCGGAGGCCGGCGTGTACGCGGTGGGCCGCATCGCTTCCTTCACCTAGAACCACCGGCTGTCCGGCGCGCGCACGTCTCTGCCGGACTCCTGCACGGCCGTGTACGGCGGCGCGGTGTTCGACCGCTCGCTCAGGGGGCGCATCGTCCTCTCGGGCCACGGCCTGGCCACCGACAGCGTCTTCGCGGCGGTACTGCTCCTGTCGTGCCGCAATGTGCTCAGCTCCTTCAACCGCGAGCTGCAGGAGCGCGCGCTGGGGTTGTTCGCGGAGTCGCTCTGTCACAAGGGGTTCCTGGGCCTGGGTGCGCGCGAGTCGCTGCGCCTCTCCTCGCACGAGGCCTCGTTCACCCCGTCGTCCCCGAGGTCCGGCTCTACCAGAAGCGCCAAGGAAAGGACGCAACCGCCATGCCCACCGCGCGCTCCGCTCCGCCCGCTGGCCGCGTCGACGCCATCGTCATTGGCGCGTCCGCGGGAGGGGTGGGTGCCCTGAAGCACCTGCTGCCCGCGCTGCCCTCGGACTTCCGGCCCGCGGTCCTCGTGGTCCTGCACCTGCCCCGCGGCCTCCCCAGCCTGCTGCCAGAGGTCTTCACCCCCCGGTGCGCGCTGCCGGTGCACGAGGCGGGGGACAAGCAGCCCATCCAGCCGGGGACCGTCTCCTTCGCGGCCCCGAACCACCACCTGCTCGTGGACCGGGACGCGAAGGGGCCCCTGCTCGCGCTGTCCATGGACGCCCCCGTCCACTTCTCCCGGCCCGCCATCGATGTGCTCTTCGAATCCGCCGCCGCGGTCTATGGCGCGCGCCTGGGCGGCGTCATCCTTTCGGGCGCCAACGCGGACGGGGCGCTGGGACTCCAGGCGGTGAGACGGCGGGGCGGCGTCACCCTGGTGCAGGCGCCCGACACCGCTCGCTCGCCCACCATGCCCCAGGCGGCGCTCGCGGCCGGAGCGGTGGACTTCGTGCTGCCTCTTGAACAGATGCCCGCCGTCATCCGGGCATGGGGAGATGGCGGTGCTATCTGACCTGTCCGTCCTCAGCAAGGAGCCCCTGCCCGTGGCCTCCCGGGTGAAGTGCCTGCTCGTCGATGACCTGGAGGAGAACCTCCTGTCGCTCTCCGCAGTGCTGCGGCGTGACGACGTGGAGGTGCACTGCGCCCGCTCCGGCGCGGAGGCGCTGGAGCTGCTGCTCCTGCATGAGTTCGCGCTCGCGCTCGTGGACGAGCAGATGCCGGAGATGGACGGCTTCGAGCTGGCGGAGCTGATGCGCGGCTCCGAGCGCACCCGCGACGTGCCAATCATCTTCGTCACCACGGGCGGGGGCGACCCCTGGCGCACCTTCAAGGGCTACGAGGCCGGCGCGGTGGACTTCCTCGACAAGCCGCTGGAGGCCCACGCGCTGCGCGCCAAGGCGGAGGTCTTCTTCCAGATGCACCGCCAGAAGCAGCAGTTGGCGCAGCAGTTGGACACGCTCGCGGAGACCCTGCGCCTCAACGAGATGTTCACCGCGGTGCTGGGCCACGACTTGAGAAATCCCCTCTCCGCCATCCTCACCGCGGCGGACCTGCTCCAGCGCCGCTCGGACGATGAGGCCGTGAAGCGGACGGCCACGCGGATGATGGCCGCCGGCAAGCGCATGGGCCGGATGATTGAAGACGTGCTGGACCTGGCGCGCGCGCGGCTGGCGGGCGGGATTCCGCTGCGCCGGGGGGAGACGGACTTCGGGCAGTTGGTGCAGCGCATGGTGCAGGAGCACCAGACGGCCTGGCCCCGCCACCGCATCGAGGTGCGGCAGGACGGCGACCTCGTGGGGGACTGGGACGCGGACCGGCTGGCGCAGGTGGCCTCCAACCTCATCGGCAACGCGCTCCAGCACGGCGACGCCGCGGAGCCGGTGCGCATCACCGTGGACGGCACGCGCGACGACGCCCTGCGCTTCACCGTCACCAACGTGGGCGTCATCCCCGCCCACCTCCTGCCCTTCCTCTTCGACCCGTTCCGGGGCGGCCAGCAGCGCCGGGGCCGGGGAGAGGGGCTGGGCCTGGGGCTCTACATCGTCCAGCAGATCATCCACGCGCATCAGGGCGGCGTGGAGGTGCTCTCCGGCGCCGGGCCCTACACGGAGTTCCGCGTGGAGCTGCCGCGCAAGGGCCTGGAGGTCGTCAGGCTGTAGCGCCGTTGTCCGCGGGCACGCTGCCCGGCCCGTCCGGCGCCTCCAGCGGCGGCAGCGTGTGCAGCCCCCAGCGCTGTCCCGCCTGCCACGTGGCGGCGCCGGAGACGCCCCAGCCGGCGCGCTGGGCCTCGCGCCCCTCGAACTCCAGCCAGAAGACGGCGGTGTCCGGATGGGCCGCCTGGTCCAGGCACGCCACGCGCGACAGCGTGCGCCCGTGCGAGTCCAGCGCCACCGCGAAGGGCTTGTGCGAGTGGCCGCAGAGCACCCACTTCGGGTGCACCGTGTCCACCAGCCTGCGCGTCACCGGGTTGCCGATCCACGGCGAGGGCAGCGGGCGCGAGGGGGCCAGGCGCTCGTCGCGGGCCTTCTGCACGATGCCCCGGGGCCACTCGTGGACGAGCAGCAGGTCCACGTCCCGCAGCGCGGCCACCCGCTCCACCTCCGGCGCGCGGAAGTAGCCCGCCTGCTTCGCCGTATCCAGCGACGTGGGCCGCTTCAGCGGCTGGTCGATGAAGCGCGGCGCGTGGATGCCGGACAGGTACGCCACGCGCAACGGGCCCAGGGTGCGCAGGCCCGCGCGGCCCAGGTAGTGGACGTCCGGGGCCAGCTCCCCGCCGTCCGGCAGGTCGTGCAGCGCCTCGAAGTCCTCGTTGTTGCCGCCGATGAAGTACAGCGGCCGCTTCACGCGGCGGATGCCGTCCGCGTACTCGGCGAACTCGGCGGGCATGGAGCGCTTGGCGGCCTTGCGCCGGTGGTCGTCCGCGTGGCGGAAGGCCTCCACGTCCCCCACCGCCAGCACCAGGTCCACCCGCCGGCCGCGCGCCGCTTCCAGCGCGTCCAGCCACGCCTCCACCCGGTGGAAGCGGCCATGGATGTCACCCAGCGCGGCGACGAGGAGGGAGTCCTGCGGCATGTCCTTCACTCAAGGCCTCCCGCCCCGCCCTGTCGAGTCATCCGCCCCGGTCACTTTCCAGTGACGGACGAATGGCCGCCTTGGGCTACGGGCAGCCCAGCGGATAGGTGACCTCCACGACGGAGCCCGGCGCCGGGGCGCGCAGCCGGTCGAAGACGACGGCGTTGGCCCGCGCGTCATAGGACCAGCCGTCCGTGACGGGCAGCCCGTCCACCCGGACGGCGATGGCGCCGGGGTCCTCCGGCAGCTCCGACAGGGGGAAGGCGCGGTTGGGCCCGAAGGCGCTCTCCGACAGCTTCTCCAGCGACGCGGCCCAGTTGGGCGTGCAGATGCTGTCCACCACGCCGTTGAGCTTGCGGGCCAGCTCCATGTACCGGGTGCCGGAGCTGCTGGAGGTGGTGCAGGTGCTCAGGTCGTCCGGGCCCACCACGGCGTTGAAGCTGACCTTGGTGGGGTCGTTCCCCTTCAGGGCCAGGAGGTAGGTTTCGTAGAAGGACACCGGCTGGGTGCTGAAGTCCTCCTCGTCCGACAGGACGATGATGGCCAGCTTCGCGTCCTCGCGCAGGAAGCCGCCGTTGCCGTCGTTGGCCTGGGGCGTGCGCGGGTCGTCCAGGTCGTAGAGCAGCGGATCCGACAGCGCGCGGTAGGCCGCGTCCAGTCCCTGCTCGTTCCAGTGGCACACGCCCACGTGCGTGTTGGTGGCGAAGACGCCGGCCGCGTTGGGCGTCTCCGGCGTGATGATGCGCGGGCTGGAGCCGTCCACGGGGAACAGGCGCCCGTTCTCACCGCCCAGCGCGCCGCCGGGGCACTCGGACCAGCCGCCCGGGGACGGATCCAGGCCCGTGGTGGTGACGCCGATGCGGTAGTCCACCTGCGCGGCGGTGGCCTGGGACAGGAAGGCCGCGAAGTTCTCCCCCAGGCTCTGCTGCTCCTCCATCATGGAGCCCGAGTTGTCCACGACGAAGAGCACGTCCACGCGCGACTCCGACTGCTGGACGAAGCGGTCCGTCTGGTCCGTCTTCGCCAGGCCCCGCCCCACGAGCCCCGCGCTGTAGACGGCGCCGTCCTTCAGCGTGAAGCGCACCGTCGCCGCGTCCTCGCCCTCCTCCACGGGCGCGTACTTCGCGGTGAGCGTCACGCGCCCGCCCGCGGGAATGGCGGCCGGCAGCGCGCCGGACACGGCGAACTCCTGGCCCGGCTGCTCCAGCTTCATGGCCGTCACCCTCACCTCCCCCGGGCAGTCGTTGTAGGCGATGAAGTCGCGGGTGCGCGGGCCGCACGCCAGCCGGCTGATGCCGAAGTCCACCGTGGTGGGCTGCACGGAGAAGCACCCCTGCACGCCCCGGCCCACCAGGTTCACCAGCGGGTGGCCGCGCGTGGGGTGGCTCACCCAGCCCTCCGCGAGCCCCTGGTACTCCCCTTCCGCCGGCGGGCGGAAGCGCACGAGGAGCGTGGCCTTCTTGCCGGGCTCCAGCACGCTGTTGGCCACCGTCGCCGCCCGGAAGGCGGGGTCCGACCCGGACGCGAGCTGGAGCCCCGCCAGGAAGCACGCCTGGGTGCCGGTGTTGCGCAGCGTCACCCCCAGCGCCACCTCCGAGCCCACCGGCACCTGGCCAAAGTCCAGCACCGAGGGCAGCGCGTACTCGCACGGCGCGAAGGTCCTGCCCTCGCCCGACAGCGTCACGCCGTCCGTGGCGCTGGAGGTGCGCTGGGTGGAGGTGACCGCCAACTGCCCGCTGCTCGCGCTGCCCACGCCCGCGCGGGGGCTGAAGGTGATGCCCACCTTGAGCGTGCCCCCGGGCGCCACCGGCTGGCTGGACGGCGGCTGCGCGAGCGTGAAGTAGCCCCCCGCCTGCGTGGTGAGGTGGAGCCCGGTGACGGTGGTCTCCTCGCGGCAGTGGTTGTTCACGGTGACCTCGCGCGTGGCCGTCATGCCGAAGGCCACCGGCCCGAAGTCCAGGTGCGACGGCGTCACCTCCACGCACGACGCGCCGCCCTCGCCCGTCAGCGTCACCTTGGGGCCCGGCGACGTCGTCCGGGGCTTGCGCACGGACACCTCCACGCGGCCGTCGCGCACCCGGCCGGCGACCGTGGGCGTGAAGGCCACGCGCAGCTCCACCACCGCGCCCGGCGCCAGCACGTCGTTGGGGAGCGCGGGCGCGCTCACCACCTTGAACACGCCGGACGGGTCCTCCAGCAGCGACGCGCCCTTGTAGCTGAGCGGCTCGGAGCCCAGGTTGCGCACGGTGATGCGCTCCTCCGCGGTGGCGCCCACGGCCACCCGGCCGAAGTCCACGCGCAGCGGCGTCACCTCCAGCGCGCCGGCCACGCCCATGCCCGTCAGCCGCACCGTCGCGGGCTCGCAGCCGTCACACACGGCGACGTGCAGCTCCGCCTCCGCGTTGCCCAGCCGCACGGGGCTGAAGGCCACCGGCACCTTGCGCGTCTCGTGCGGCGCCAGCGTGGACGGCAGCCCCGCGCCCGCGGAGAACTCGTCCTTGTCCGAGCCCTCCACCGACAGCACCAGCGGGCTCTCCACGTCGGAGGGGTTGCGCACCGTCACCTCGCGCATCTCCACCAGCCCCAGGTTCACGTTGCCGAAGTCGAGCGCCGCCTCCGGCACCTCCACCAGCGCCTTCACGCCGCGCCCGCTGACGGGCACCTGCGTCGCCGCGCCGCCGGACGCGTCCGTGAAGAGCTCCAACTGCCCCTGCACCGCGCCCTCCACGTCGGGCGAGAAGCGCACCTCGAGTTCGTGCTCCGCGCCGGCCGTCAGCGTGAAGGGCTCGAAGGCGGGGACGCTGACGTTGGGCAGCGACGAGCGCGCCCCCTCCACGCGGTACGACGCGCGCCCCTGGTTCGCCAGCCGCAGCTTCATGGACTTGGTGCGCCCCACCGCCGCGGGGCCGAACTCCAGGAGCTCCGGCCTCGCCGCGAAGCCCGTGCGTGCCTGCTGTGAAGTGGGCCGCTCACACGCCGTCACCGCCACCACCAACGCCAACACCCGCCATCGGAGTCCACGCATACAGAGTCCCGCCTTTCCTACACACGGCGCCGGTGTCCCCCCACACAGCACTGCACGTGGATCCGGTCGGCGTAGAAAGGTGCAACCCTGGTGCCTGAACGTCCCAACGAGGCGCCGTCACACCGCCAACACGGCAAACGGGCGCTCACGCTGGGGAACGGCATTTAACGGGTAAAGCAGGGGATTCCACGTTTCGTGGAAGCGACTGCAAAAGCTTCACAAACGGTCGATGCCACACCGACCCCTCACCCTCGGGGGCCGTGCGACTTCCAGAGGGGAGGAGTGCCGCGCGCAGGACGGCCGCGTGCCCGTCCGGCTGTGGGGATGCGGGCGGCGGCTTCGCGTGTTTCCGCTGAACCCCTCCGGTGCTGCGCCTTTGCGTGCACCGGAACACCCTTTCAGTGATAAAGCGCGCCCCCATGTCCGAGCCCGACGTCATTTCCATCCGCGGTGCCAGGGAGCACAACCTCAAGACCGTCTCCCTGGACATCCCGAAGAAGAAGCTCGTGGTGTTCACCGGCGTGTCGGGCTCCGGCAAGAGCTCGCTCGCGTTCGACACGCTCTACGCGGAGGGCCAGCGCCGCTACGTGGAGAGCCTGTCCTCCTACGCGCGCCAGTTCCTGGGGCAGATGGAGAAGCCCCGCTACGACACGCTGCGGGGCCTGTCGCCCACCATCTCCATCGAGCAGAAGGCGGCCAGCAACAACCCCCGCTCCACGGTGGGCACCGTCACGGAGGTGCACGACTACCTGCGCGTGCTGTACGCCTCCATCGGCGTGCAGCACTGCCCCAACTGCGGCCGCAAGGTGGGCAAGCAGAGCGCGCAGCAGATCGTGGATGAGATCATGAAGCTGCCCGCGGGCACCAAGCTCCAGGTGCTGGCGCCCATCGTCACGAACCGCAAGGGCGAGCACAAGGACCTGCTGGCGGAGGCGCAGAAGCGCGGCTTCTCCCGCGCGCGCGTGGACGGCAAGGTGCGCGAGCTGGAGGAGCGCATCGAGCTGGACAAGAAGTCCAAGCACGACATCGCGCTCATCATCGACCGGCTGGTGTTGAAGCCGGACCTGCGCACGCGCCTGACGGACTCCGTGGAGACCGCGCTGCGCGAGGGCAAGGGCACGCTCATCATCACGGACGAGAAGGGCACGCTCGCGTCCGACCGCGTGATGAGCGAACTGAACGCGTGCCCCGCGTGCGGCCTGTCCTTCGGGGACCTGACGCCGGCGTCGTTCTCCTTCAACAACCCGCTGGGCATGTGCACGGACTGCAACGGCCTGGGCACGCGTCCGGAGATGGACCCGGACCTGCTGGTGCCGGACCCGACGCGCAGCATCCGCGACGGCGCGATTGAACCGTGGGCCAGCGGCATGAACCGCGGCGAGGGCTGGACGGCGGACTTCGTGGAGAGCCTGGCGTCCGCGTTCAAGATTGATCTGGACGTGCCGTACGCGAAGCTGACCAAGCGGGAGAAGGACGTCCTGATGAACGGCGCGAAGGGCAAGTCCTTCACCGTGCAGTGGGGCGACAACGGCCAGTACGACATGGAGTGGGAGGGCCTGCTCGCCCGCACCATGCGCAACTTCAAGACGACGACGTCGGAGGCGCGCAAGGCGGAGCTGCAGAAGTACTTCAGCGACAAGCCCTGCCCGTCCTGCAAGGGCGAGCGCCTGCGTCCGGAGAGCCGCGCGGTGAAGGTGCACCAGCGCACGCTGGTGGACCTGAGCCGGATGACCATCACGGAGGCGCGGACGTTCCTCACGCAGATGGGCCTCTCCGCGCAGGAGGAGAAGATCGCCCAGGAGCTGCTCAAGGAGATCCGCAGCCGCCTGTCCTTCCTGGTGGACGTGGGCCTGGGCTACCTCACCCTGGACCGCACCGCGTCCACGCTGTCCGGCGGCGAGAGCCAGCGCATCCGGCTGGCGTCGCAGATGGGCAGCGAGTTGACGGGCGTCATCTACATCCTGGATGAGCCCTCCATCGGCCTGCACCAGCGTGACAACGGCAAGCTGCTGGCCACGCTCAAGCGGCTGCGGGACCTGGGCAACTCCGTCATCGTCGTGGAGCACGACGAGGAGACGATGGAGGAGGCGGACTACCTGGTGGACTTCGGCCCCGGCGCGGGCGAACTGGGCGGGCAGGTGGTGTCCCAGGGCACGCCCAGGCAGGTGATGGCGGACGAGCAGAGCCTCACCGGCGCGTACCTGTCCGGCCGCCAGGAGATTGAAATCCCGGAGACGCGCCGCCCGGTGAACCCCAAGCATCAGATCTCCATCGTGGGCGCGACGGAGAACAACTTGAAGAACGTGGACGCGGACATCCCGCTGGGCATCTTCACCGCGGTGACGGGCGTGTCCGGCGCGGGCAAGTCCACGCTGATCAACGAGATCCTCTACCCGGCCCTGGCGCGCGCTCTCTACGAGAGCCGCGAGCCCATGGGCAAGCACAAGTCCATCAAGGGCCTGGAGCACCTGGACAAGGTCATCGACATCGACCAGCGGCCCATTGGCCGCACGCCGCGCAGCAACCCGGCCACGTACACCAAGGTGTTCGACGCCATCCGTGAGGTGTTCGCCATGACGCCGGAGGCCCGCACGTTCGGGTACGGCCCGGGCCGCTTCAGCTTCAACATCAAGGGCGGCCGCTGCGAGGCGTGCGAGGGCGACGGCGTGAAGCTGGTGGAGATGCACTTCCTGGCGGACGTGTACGTCCCCTGCGAGGTCTGCAACGGCAAGCGCTTCAACGAAGCGACGCTGCGCGTGCGCTACAAGGGCAAGAACATCGCGGAGACGCTGGACCTGAGCGTGCGCGAGGCGGTGGACCACTTCGGCGCGCACAAGGACATCATGCGCGTGCTCACCACGCTCACCGACGTGGGCCTGGGCTACCTGCGGCTGGGCCAGCCCTCCCCCACCCTGTCCGGCGGCGAGGCGCAGCGCATCAAGCTCGCCCGCGAGCTGGCCCGGGTGGCCACCGGGCGCACGCTCTACATCCTGGACGAGCCCACCACGGGCCTGCACTTCGAGGACATCCGCAAGCTGCTCTCCGTGCTCAACCGGCTGGTGGAGGCGGGCAACAGCGTGCTCGTCATCGAGCACAACCTGGACGTCATCAAGAGCGCGGACTGGCTCATCGACCTGGGGCCGGAGGGCGGCTCGGGCGGCGGCAACATCCTGGCCACCGGCACGCCGGAGGACGTGGCCCGGGTGGAGGCCAGCCACACCGGGCGTTACCTCAAGCACGTGCTGGGCAAGGCGCGCCGGGCCCGCATCGGCAAGCGCGTGGACGCGGCCTGAGGGGCCCCGGTAGGGTGGGGGCATGGCCGAGACCTCGACCGCCCCCACCTCCCAGCGCTTCCCGCCCCAGATTCCCTACATCATCGGGAACGAGGCCTGCGAGCGCTTCAGCTTCTACGGGATGCGGAACATCCTCACGGTGTTCTTCATCGACTACCTCCTGCGCACGCACGTGCCGGAGACAGGGGCGCGGGAGGCCCAGGCGAAGAGCCTGATGCACCTGTTCATGGCGGGGGTGTACTTCTTCCCGCTCATCGGCGGCTACCTGGCGGACCGCTTCTTCGGGAAGTTCCACACCATCTTCGTGCTGAGCCTCGTGTACTGCGGCGGGCACGCGTGCCTGGCCCTCTTCGAGGACAACGCCACGGGCTTCTACACGGGCCTGACGCTCATCGCGATTGGCTCCGGCGGCATCAAGCCGTGCGTGTCCGCGATGGTGGGCGACCAGTTCTCGGAGAAGAACAAGCACCTGGTGAAGAAGGTCTTCGCCATCTTCTACTGGACCATCAACTTCGGTTCGTTCTTCGCGTCGCTGTTCGTCCCGCTGCTGATGAAGAACTACGGGCCGGCGGTGGCCTTCGGCGTGCCGGGCATCCTGATGTTCCTGGCGACGGTCATCTTCTGGGCGGGCCGCAAGCACTACGTGCTGGTGCCGCCCACGGGCCCCAACCCGCACTCGTTCTTCAAGGTGCTGGGCAGCGCGTTCCGGGGCAAGGACGCGGCGGGCGGCACCTGGCTGGACAAGGCGAAGGCGGAGCACCCGGCGGAGGCGGTGGAGGGCGTGAAGGCGGTGTTCCGCGTGTCCGCGCTGATGCTGCCCTTCGTGCCCTTCTTCTGGATGCTGTTTGATCAGAAGGCGTCCACCTGGGTGGTGCAGGCGCGGTCCATGGACCCCAACGTGGGCGGCATCGTGTTCCAGCCCAGCCAGATGCAGTTCATCAACCCCATGCTGGTGATGCTGCTCATCCCCTTCCTCACGGCCGTGGTGTACCCGGCCTTCCAGCGCGCGGGCTGGGAGCTGACGCCGCTCAGGCGCATGCCGCTGGGCCTGGTGATTGGCGCCGCGTCGTTCGTCATCGCGGGCTTCTTCCAGGTGGCCATGGAGGGCGGGACGACGCTGAACATCGCGTGGCAGCTCCTGCCGTACATCGTGCTGACGGTGGCGGAGATCCTGGTGTCCACCACGGGCCTGGAGTTCGCGTACACGCAGGCGCCACGGGAGATGAAGGGCACCATCCAGAGCGTGTGGCTGGTGACGAACACGCTGGCGAACGTGGCGGTGGCCATCGCCGCGGCGCTCAACGTCTTCACGGGCTCCGCGCAGTTCTTCTTCTACGCGGCGCTGGCGGCCGTGGCCGGCGTGGGCATGGCGCTGGTGGCCCGCCGCTACGTGGTGCGCGACTACTACCAGACGGACGCGCAGGCCCCCATGGACGGCCGCAACCCCGCGGTGGAACCCAAGCCGGCTTAAGGCCCCAGCCGCGCGTTCGGCTCCGCCGTGGCAGCCGCATGGGGCCCCCGGCGGGGCAGCTCCACCGTGAAGGTGGCGCCCTGCCCCGCCTCGCTTTCGACGCGGACCGAGCCGCCCAGCCGCTCCACCAACTGGTTCACGATGTGGAGGCCCAGCCCCAGCCCCCCGTAGTGGCGGGACGACACCGCGCGCTCGAAGGCACGGAAGATGCGCGTGTGCCGCTCCGCCGGGATGCCGATGCCCTGGTCCCGGACCTCCAGGCGGGCCGTCACGGCGTCCCCCGCCACCCGGACCTCGATGGGCCTCCCCTCGCCGTACTTGATGGCGTTGGAGAGCAGGTTGGTGACGATCTGATCCAACCTCGAGCGGTCCCACACCCCCGGCATCGCCGTGTCGGCGTGGAGCTGGAGCCGGGTCCCCGACGTGGCCAGCTCCGGGGCGAAGCGCGCCGCGACGTCCCGGACCAGCGCGGACAGGTCCACCTCCTCGAACTCCAGCTCCAGCCGCCCCGCATGGATGCGGGAGACGTCCAGCAGGGTGTTCACGAGCTTCGCCATCCGCTTCGCCTGACGCTCGATGACCTCCAGCGAGTGGGTCACGCTCTCCACCGGCGCGGTGCGCAGCGCCCCCGCCCGGGCCAGGCGCATCAGGCCCTGCACCGAAAGCTGGAGGGACGTGACCGGGGTCTTCAGCTCGTGCGAGGCGATGGAGAGGAACTCGTCCCGGAGGCCCACCGCCAGTTGCGCCTGCTGGTAGAGGCGCGCGTTGTCCAGGGCCATGGCCGCGCGGCGGGCCAGCTCCTGCGCGAGCGCGAAGTCCGCCGGGCCGTACCGGTCACCGCCCTTCATGCGGGCGAGCGTGAGCGCGCCGAGCGCGTGCTCCCGCGCGAGCAGCGGCACGGAGATCCACGACTGGAACTCGACCACCTCGGACAGGCCCTGCCCGTCCCGGACGCACCCCAGGGACATGGAGGCGCACCCCTCCGGGCAGAACTCCGGCTCGCCCAGGCGCAGCACCCTGCCCGGACCATGCGGGGCCTCCAGGTCCGGCAGCGCGCAGTCCATCCGCGTGGGCGCGGTGGCGCGCAGCACGTCGGAGCGGGCCTCGGCGATGCGCTGGAAGGAGTGCCCCCCGTCCAGCAGGTCCACCGCGCACCAGTCCGCGAACCGCTCGACGGTCAGCTCGGCCACGCTGCGCAGCGCGTCCTCGGGGGCGAGCGAGCCGGTGAGCAGCCCGGACGCCTCCGCCAGCAGCGCGGAGCGCCCCTCCTGCTGCTCCGCGCGGGCGCGCGCCTGCTGCTCGCGCTGGAAGGTCTGGTCGCGCTCCTGCTCCGCCCGGCGGTGCTCGGTGATGTCGATGCCGGTGCTGATGACGTACTCGATGGCCCCGGACTCGCCTCGCAGCACGTTGCTGGACCAGGCGATGAGCCGGCGCTCGCCCTCGCGGGTCACCCAGTCGTTCTCGTACTGCTCGAACCCCCGCCCGGACGCGAGCACGGCGAAGTGCGCCTCCACCCGCGCCGCTTCGTCCGGCGGCAGGAGGCGCGTCCAGAAGCGCGCGCCGCGCAGCTCCTCGAAGGAGTAGCCCGTCACCTCCTGGCACGCCCGGTTGAAGCGGACGATGCGCCCCTGGGGATCCAGGACGATGACCAGCGCGCGCGCCGTGTCCAGGACCGCCGAGCTGAAGTCCCGCTCGTGCTGGAGCGCGCGCTCGCTGTCCAGGGTGCGCGCGAAGAGCTGCCGGTGGACGAGCGCGGTGCGCAGCACGCCGCCCAGCCGCTCCACCATGCCCCGGTATTGCCGCGGCAGGTGCGGCTCGCGGTCGAAGTACAGGAGCAGCAGGCTGGACGGGGCCCCGGCGTCGTCGATGGGCACCGACCACCGCACGAGCCCCGGCGAGGCCAGCTCCGGATAGGGCAGGTCGACCCGCGGAGGCCCCGGCGGCCCCGGGCGCGGGGGCAGCGCGGGAATCGGGAGCTGGCGGGAGGCCGAGGACAGGCCGCTCGCGCCCAACAGGCCCACCTGCCCCCGCGCGTCCGGCTGGAGCCAGAGGGCCACCGCGCAGCCCAGCCGCTCCGCGACGCGGTCCAGGAAGTCGTCCGCGGGCTTGTAGGGGTTGAGCAGGTCGAGCGCCGCGACGGTGAGCTCCTGGAGCACGCTCAAGAGCGCGAGCCGCTCCTCGGTGAGCTTGTGGTCCGCGTCGGGGTCCGCCATGCGCCACCTCATTCCCCTACCCGGGCAGGGCGACCACCACCGCCGTCTTGTTGTGGAACTGGGGGACCCCGCCGCCCATGGCCCCCACCTCGCCCAGCGTCAGACACCCCACGAGCGGCACCTCCTCTCCGAGCGCGTCCTGGAACCGGGAGAGCTCCTCCCGGACGCCCTCCCCCAGGACGAGGTAGCGGGAGACGCAATCGAACACCACCGCGCCGCCCAACGTGCCGGAGGTGGCCTCCCGCGCCAGGGTGGCGGCGCTGCCCGCGGCGTCGAGCAGGTCCCTGCGCCTGCCCTCCATCACGCGGACCAGGGAGCCGTCCGGGACCTCGGCGATGAAGCGGACCGAGCCGTCGGGTTCGACGGACAGCGGGTCGCGGATCACGAACTCGCCATTGGCCTGGGGAATCCCCAGCGGGTGCGTCATCGCGAAGCGGGGGAAGCTCCGCGCATCCAGGGCGTCCCCCCGGCTCTCGGCCGTGTGCCGGTAGACGTCGAAGGCGCGCTCATAGTCGAGCTCGACGGCGGTCGAGCCCCGGGCCTTCGTCACCTGCGAGGGCGGGCCATACGGGGACCAGCCGTGCTGGATGCCCACGCCGAAGGGCTCCCGGGCGTCGAAGGCAATCACGACCACCTGGTCCTCGTAGGCGTGCCCTTGCATGAACTGGGCGGTCTTGACGAACCGGAGGTTGTTCCCCGCGCCGCCCCCCGCCCAGCGGATGCCCGCGCCGGCTTCCTGTTGGGCCCCGCGCACGACCTCCGTCGAGTTGCCGCTCAGCGCGTCCGGCAGGACGAACAGCGTGCGCCGGTATCCGGGGGGCTTGGGCGGCAGCCTGCCCACGGCCTCGGCCACCGCCGCGCGCCCGGCCGCGCGCGGGCTCACGCTGACGGGGCCGCCCATGCCCACGCCGACGCGGAAGTCGTCGCCGCGAAAGAGCGCGATGACCAGCCCCTGGAGCAGCAGCTCCGTCCCCGCGAAGACGCCGGCCGCGCAGCACCCGGCCCAGGGGATGGCCCCCAACTGGTCGCGGACCGCGGACGCCAGCGCCACCGCGTCGTACTGGTCCGTGCACAGGACGAGCGCGAAGGTGGGGGCGTCCGCGCCTCGCAGCGCCTCCTGGCTCGCCTCCCGCGCGGCGGCGATGCAGTCCGCCGAGCGGCTCTTTCCAATCTGGATCCGCATGGGGCTCCAGAATCGATACCCACGCGGGAGCGGGCGTGCAGGGCCCGCCCGGCGCCAATGAAAACGCCGGAGCACCCAGGGGGCGCTCCGGCGTTCGTGTCCCGGCAAGACCGCCCTGCGCGGCTCAGGTGGCCGGGTGGACGGTGCCCTGCTGGTGCGCGGGCGGCGCCGCGGGCGTGACCTCGTCCGTGCCGTGCATCATCCGCTTCAGCATGGGGGCGAGGAACAGCAGGATGACGCCCGCCAGGCCCGCGCCGATGACGATGGTGAGGAACACGCTGAACTCACCCATCTTCTCCGAGTAGCCACCGAGCACGCCGGACAGCTTGTTGGCCACCGCGTTCGCCAGGAACCACACGCCCATCATCGCGGAGACGACGCGCTGGGGCGCCACCTTGCTCACCATGGACAGGCCCACCGGCGACAGGCACAGCTCGCCCATGGTGTGGAAGAGGTACGCCATGATGACCCACCACGCCGCCGCCTTGCCGTCCGCCGCGCTCTCCTTGGAGGCGCCCAGCATGAAGGCGAAGCCGACGGACAGGAAGATGAGCCCCAGGGACATCTTCACCGGGATGCTCAGGTCCTTGCCCTTCGCCGCCAGCGAGCTCCACACCGCCGCGAAGAGGGGCGCCAGCGTCACGATGAAGACGGAGTTGAAGTTCTGGAACCAGGTGGTGGGCACCTCCCAGCCGAACATCGTCCGGTCCACCTTCTGGTCCGTGTAGAGGTTCATCAGGCCGCCCGCCTGCTCGAAGCCCGTCCAGAACGCGACCACGAACAGCGCGATGATGAAGATGACGATGATGCGGTCCCACTCCTCGCGGGAGAAGGCGTGGCGCTTGCCGTCCGGCGTCGTCGTCTGCGCCTCGGTGGGGCGCGGCGCGGGCGCCAGGCCCACGTTGCCGAGCATCCGATTCGACAGCGCCATGAAGATGAGCAGGCCCAGCGTCATGCCCACGCCGGCGGAGCCGAAGCCCCAGTGCCAGCCCACGCGCTCCCCCAGCGTGCCGCAGATGAAGTTGCCCAGCACCGCGCCCAGGTTGATGCCCATGTAGAAGATGGTGAAGGCACCGTCGCGCCGGCCGTCACCCGCGGGGTACAGCCCGCCCACCATGGTGGAGATGTTCGGCTTGAAGAAGCCGTTGCCGATGATGAGGAAGCCCAGGCCCGCGTAGAAGATGGAGACGCCGGGCAGCGCCAGCAGCAGGTGACCTATCACCATCAACGCGCCGCCCAGCATCACCGCCTTGCGCTGGCCGATGAAGCGGTCCGCGATGTAGCCGCCCAGGATGGGCGTCAGGTACACGAGGCCCGTGTACGTGCCGTAGAGGCCCAGCGCATCCGCCGTGGACCAGCCAAACCCGCCCCGCACCTTGTCGGTGAGGAAGAGCACCAGCAGGCCGCGCATGCCGTAATAGGACATGCGCTCCCACATCTCGGTGGCGAACAACAAATAGAGGCCCGGGGGATGCCCCTTGCGGGCCTCGCCCGCGGCGACGGTGCTTTGCATGCCGTGAGTTCCTCGAACGGATTCTTGTGGGGGGGAACGAAAAGTCGCGCGACTGTAACAGGAGTCCCGCCCTCGGCGAGGACAGAGGACACCCCGCGTCCTTGGGAATTCCCGCCCCCTGCGCGAGCGGCCCTTCAGCCCCCCGCGTTCGTGTCCGGGCGCGTCAGCCCAGGCGCCGCGACCAGCGGCCGCGACTCGCACCCGTGGTGGGGGTGGAGGCCAGGGGCTCCGCGTGCGCGGGGCGCAGGGGCAGCCGGACCTCCACGCGCGTGCCCTTGCCCATCTGGCTGGTGATGTGGATGCGGCCCCCGTGCTGCAAGACGATGCGCCGGCTGAGCGCCAGGCCCAGGCCCGTGCCCTCCCCCGCGGCGCGGGTGGAGAAGAAGGGCTGGAAGAGCCGCTCCAGGTCCTCCGGGCGGATGCCCACGCCGGTGTCCTCGATGGTGACGAGCGCCTCGTCGCCCTGCTGGGCCGTCTCCACCAGCACGCGGCCGGCGTCGCCCACCGCGCGCAGGGCGTTGTCCAGCAGGTTGAGCCACACCTGGTTGAGGGTGCCCGGGTCGCCCCAGATGGGCTCCGCGCACTGGTAGGCGCGCTCCACCACGACGCCCGGGGGGACGCGCCAGCCCAGCACGTTGAGCGTGGAGTCCAGCGCCGTGTCCAGCCGCACCGCCACCGGCTTCTCCGCCGTGCGCACGAAGGACAGCAGCGACTCCGCCAGGTGGCGGATGCGCTGGCCGCACTCCTCCATCACCTCCAGCATCGCGGGGCCCAGGTCGGGGTCCCCCCCCGTCTGCTTGCCCTGCATGAAGTCCTTGAGCGGGACGAGCGCGTTCATCAGCCCGTTGAGGGGGTTTCGCACCTCGTGCGCGAAGCCGGAGGTGAGCAGGCCGATGGCCGCCAGCCGCTCGTTCTCCGCCGCGCGCACGGCCGCCTCGCGCAGGCGCAGTTGCGTCTCCACGCGCGCCAGCAGCTCGCGCGGGCTGAAGGGCTTGCCCAGGTAGTCGTTGGCGCCCGCGCCCAGGGCCTCCACCTTGGCGGATACCTCCTGGCGCGCGGTGAGCAGGATGACGGGCAGGTCCACCGTCTGCGCGTGGGCGCGCAGTTGCACCAGGAGGTTCAGGCCGGACTGCACCGGCATCATCACGTCGGACACCACCAGGTCCGGCCGCTCCTCCAGCGCGCGGCGCACGCCCTCCTCGCCGTTGGTGGCCTCCAGCACCCGGTAGCTGGGCGCGAGGATGTCCGCGATGAAGGCGCGGATCTCCGCGTCGTCCTCCACCACCAGGATGCGGGGGGCCTTCGCGTCCGCGCGCGTGTGGTCCTGCGGCTCCGTGGGGCGCTGCGCCCCGGCGACGGTGGCGGCCAGCACGGTGGCGAAGCGGCCGGAGCTGCGGCGCTCGCGGCGCGTGGGCAGGTCCGTGGCGCGGCGCTCGCGCAGGTCCTCGCGCAGGTGCTGGGTGCCCTTGGGCAGCCGCACGCGGAAGCTGGAGCCCTGCCCCGGCGTGCTCGACACCTCGATGCCGCCCGAGTGCAGCTCCAGCGTCTCCTTCACCAGCGCCAGGCCGATGCCGCTGCCCCCGAAGCGCCGCGTGCCGCTGGTGTCCGCCTGGGCGAAGCGGTCGAAGATGACGGCCAGGTCCGCGGGCGCCATGCCCTGCCCGGTGTCCACCACCTCCACGTGCACGTCCGTGGCGTCCTCGCGCAGCCGCACCGCGATGCTGCCGCCGGCCGGGGTGAACTTGAGCGCGTTGGAGACCAGGTTGTGGAACACGCCTTCGATGCGCTCCGCGTCCACGTGCACCGGCGACACCGGCCCGCCCTCCAGCGTGAGGGTGAGCCCCTGCTTCTCCGCCACCGTGCGGAAGGGCAACAACTGCGAGGACAGGAACGCGTGCAGCTCCACCGGCTGGTAGCGCAGCCGCACCTTGCCCGCCTCCAACTGCGCCAGGTTGAGCAGGTTGTCGATGAGGCGCAACAGCCGCTGCGTGCTCCGGTCCAGCGTCACCAGGTGCTGCCGCACCACCGCGGGCAGCGACTCCGGCTCCTTCTGGAGCGCGTCCAGCGACAGCAGGATGAGCGTGAGCGGCGTGCGCAGCTCATGGCTCACGTTGTCGAAGAACTCCGTCTTCAGCCGGTCCTGCTCGCGCTGCTTGACGAGCGCCGCCTCCAGCTTCTCGTTGGCCTCGGACAGCTCGCGCGTGCGCGCGGCGACGCGGTCCTCCAACTGGACGTTGCTGCCGAACACCTCGTCGTAGCGCTGCTGCAGCTCCCGCAGGGAGCCCATGTTCGCCTGGGCCTGCGCCGCGAGCAGCTCGTCCTTGCGCTTGAGTTCACGCCGCCGGTCCAGCCAGCCGCCCAGCGCGAAGCCGCCCGTGCCCAGCGACGCCACGGAGAAGAGCGCGTCCCCCCAGCCCAGGTGCGTGGCCAGCAGCCCGCTCACCATGCCCAGCAGCAGGCCCAGGTAGTGGCCCCAGAGCGCGGGCGGGTCCGTCCAGGTGAGGTGGTAGCGGCACGCGTGGCCGCCCAGCACCTGGCACTCCGTCTCCCGCACCTCCGCGGGCGCCAGGCCCCAGATGGTGGGGAAGGACGCGAACTGGCCCATGCGCAGCTCGCAGATGTTGCGGCTCTGCTCCGGGATGCTGCTGCGGTAGGACAGCTTGAGCCGCTTGTGCTCCAGCAGGTCCACCGTGAACGCCCCCACCCGGTTGTAGCTGGGGGAGAAGTCGATGGTCTGCTTGTAGCAGGCCTTGGGCGAGCCGAAGGCGCGCAGCATGTAGAAGACGAAGCCCAGCGCCTGCGGCGACGCGGTGAAGAGGCCCGCCTCGCGCATGAAGCGCGAGTCGCCGGAGTCCTCGCGCAGCGCCGCCGCCACGCGCTCCAGGAAGCGCAGCGAGATGTAGTTGGTGGGCTGGCGCATGTAGTCCAGCCCCAGGCTGAACCCCTGCTCGCGCCACACCCGGGCCAGGCGGTCCGCGCCAAAGCGGTGCTCGAAGTAGAGCAGCAGCGTGGACGTGGCGCGGACGCTCACCTCGGGGGCGTTGTCCGCGGACACGTCCTGCACCTTCACCGCCGGCAGGCGTTGGGTCACGGCTTCGTTCCTTCGGTGACCAGCGTCACCGCGTACTTCAGTCCCTCCGGGTCCTCGAGCATGGCCAGGAAGTCGGCGCAGTGCGCCTGGTAGGGCTCCATCCCGCCCAGGGCCGCCGCGCCCACCGGCGCGAGCGCCTCGAAGCGCGTCTTCCAGTCGCGCACGAGCCGCGCCTCCGCGGCGCCTGGGGAGAGGTAGAAGGGCATCAGGTGGACCCGCACGTCCGTGAGCCCCGCGCGGCGGAACTCAGAATACAGCTTGCGGCCCACATACAGGTCGAACCCGCGCGCCGCCAGGGCCTCCACGATGCGCTCCGTGCCCACGCGCAGGTGCTCCGGGAAGGGCCAGTTCTGGAAGCCCAGCCCGTCGATGTCGGACACCACCACCCGCCCGCCGGGCCGCGTCACGCGGATGAGCTCCGCGAGCGCGACGTGCCGGTCCGGCAGGTACTCGAAGACGTACTGGCTCCAGGCGTAGTCGAACGCGTCCGGCGGCAGGCCCGTGGTGCGCACGTCCGCCTGGAGGAACGTCACGTTGGGCCGGTGGGCGTTGCGTGTCCGCGCCTCCGCGACGCGCCCCTCGTGCAGGTCCACGCCGGTGACGTGGCCGCCCTCCCCCACCAGCTCCGCCATCAACTCGGCGATGCCGCCGGGGCCGCAGCCGGCGTCCAGCGCGCGCGTCCCCGGCGCAAGGCCCGTGCGCAGCAGGACGGCGCGCGTGTCCTGGGACTGCTCCTGCTCCAGCAGGCGGCGGGACTCCTCCGCGGATTCCATGAGGTACATCAGCGCGCCTCCTCTTTCGTGACGGACGTCTGAGCGTCGGGAGCCTCGGGAGCCTGGGTGGACGCCCGGCGCCGGGGCCGCCGCATGGGCATCTGCCGCTCGAAGAGCGAGCGCCAGGCCTCGCACCAGCGGCGCACCATGGAGCGGTGGAAGGTCCACTCGGAGAAGAGGCCCTGGTCCACGAAGCCCCAGGGGGCCAGCACGGGCACGTCCTGCGCGTCCACCAGGCCCAGCGCGGAAGTACGGCCCCGCTCGCGCGCGTGCGCCATGCACCGCAGCGCCAGCGCCGCCACCGCGTCCTTCGCGCGAGGGTGCTGCCGGTCCGCCACCACCAGGTTGAAGCCGTTGGTGACTTCAATGAGGCTCAGGCCCGGCGAGGCCTCGTCCTGGAGCGCCAGCGCGAGCGGGCCCTCTTCCCCATCCACCACGAACACGCGCCGCTCGCGGTGCAGCCCCGCCGCCCGGAAGCGCTCACCCAGGACGGACTCGGAGCCGCGGTCCGCGCCCAGGTCCTCGCTGAGCAGGCGCACCATCTCCCCCTTGCGGCGCAGGTACGACTCCAGCCACTGGCGGTCCTCCGGGCCCGCCTCGCGCACGGCCGGCAGCGCCCCCGCGTCCACGGAGGGCATCTGGGACAGGTCCGCGCGCAGGTAGTGGAACTGGCGCAGGTGGCACAGCCCCTGCCCTTCCAGCACGCGCGCCAGCCACGTGCCCAGCCGGTGCGGCCACCGGTTGTCGGTGCGCCACATGTAGCGGATGAACTCCACGTCCTCCATCGCCTCGCCCACCTCCACCGCGAGCGACGTGAGCTCGCTGGAGATCTGCTCGCTGCGGCGGAAGCCCGGCATCACGGCCAGGTGCTGCACCAGCCACGTGCCGGAGTACATGCGCAGGCCGTTGACGTGCCCCAACAGCCGGCGCGCGTCCGTGAAGACGAGCGAGCGCCCCAGCTCGCGCGCGCGGCTCAGCCGCTCGTACGTCTGCTCCAGCACGGGCAGGACGCGGGACTCTTCCCCGAAGGGGTGGTCCGGGTGGAAGGTGTAGTGGGCCTCCTCCATCATCCGCCAGACGTCCGGGAAGCGGAACACGGCGCCGTCGCGGACCTGGGGCGCCCTGGCGGACACGAACGCGTCCACGATGGCGTCGCGCACCGCGCGCGGCATGTCCAGGATGCGCACGCCGCAGCGGTAGGGCCTCAGGCGCTGATCATGCCGGGACTCGAAGGGCACGACGTCCACCGAGCGCACCTCCACGCGACACGCCACCTCCGAGCCATCCGGCAGCAGCAGCATCGTGTCCAGCAGCGAGCCCACCGGCAGCACCTCGCACGACGCGTCGATGGGGAAGGCGAACCCGCGCGCGCCCAGGTCCAGCACCGCGCGGGTGATGCGCTGGCCGCTGAACGGGGAGGTGAAGCGCACGAGGAAGCGGTGCTGCGCGCTGGGGCGGAAGCGCTGCTGCCCCCGCCGGTTCTCCACCGCCAGCGAGCGGGGCATCCCCAGCGCCACGCCGTCCGGCCCCACGTGGAGCATGCTGGTGACGCCCCGGTAGCGCTGGCCGCCCATCTCGAAGGAGAGGTGGACCACCTCGCCCACGCTGGAGGGCAGCGCCGAGGACACCTGCCCGCGCAACAGGCCCCGCTCGTCGGAGGCCTCCACCGTGGCGGACTCCAGGAGGAAGTGCGCCGTCTGGCTGTCCATGGGGTGCAGCCACACGGGCAGGTCGCGCCGGAGCGCCTTGCGCAGCGCGGCCTGCACCGCCACCGCGTCCCGCAGCGTGCGCGGCGGGGCGGTCGTGGACTCGTCCTGGGCCAGCCGCCAGGACAGGCCCACGCGCAGGAACGCGTGCGTCCCCTGCTGGACGGGGGTGGCGTGGCGCACGTAGGCGCGGGCCACGTGCAGCACCGGCCGGCCATCGCGCAGCATGGTCAGCGAGTCCAGCGGCGTGCCCGGCAGGAAGGCCGCCAGGGACGCGTCCATGGGGACCTGGAGCGCGGCGCCGAAGTGGCCCAGGTCCTGGCACTCCGCGCTGAAGGCCTGGCCGCGCAGGCGGAAGTCCACGCGCATCCCGGCATCCAGCGACACGCGCGTGGACGCGCGCAACTGGAGGATGTCGCGCAGGCGCGTCTGGAGCTCGCCGTCCGTCAGCGCGTCGTCCACCGTGCTGAAGACGTGCCCCTCTGCGGCCGTCTCCACCAGCTCCTCCAGCCCGAGCTGATCCGACCGGGCGCAGACGAACACGCAGACGGCCTCCGGCGCCGCGCGGTCCACGTGGCGCAGGAAGCGCCGCGCGTTGTCCGGCGGCGCGATGATCAACGTGGGCGCGGTCGACTCCATGCTCCGCGCGGCTTCCAACTGCGAGCCCACCACTGAGACCCGGTGCGCGTTCAACGCGGACTTCAACGCGTTGCGACGCATCTCGTTGGGGTGGACGATGAGGACTTCGTGAGTCGGCACGCTCATGGATTCTCTCCGACGCGCAAGAGCCACACCGGCGCCCGTGCATGGCGCCATTCCCTTCGACGCGGGGCTCGCACGCGCCCCGTTCCCGCCATTCACATGTCTTGAGTGTCCGAGCCTGGTGCTCTCTCTGATGCCAGCGGGCCCGCGCTGAAACGCCTTCCCGGTGAGCCGCCGGCGAACAACCACCGCGTACTTTACCTGCTCCTATGGATTAGGTGATGTACGCGGGGGTGAGAGGACTTTTCGGAATAGGTTAAAGACGCGCGGTCGCCCGGGACCCCTTGGTGGGTAGGGACGCACGCGCGGGGCTCCAGGAGCGCGCTGGCCCCGCGCCGCGGACGCCGTTACAGAATGCGCGGGCGACGAGGAGGCCCCCCATGGGCGAGACGGTGGATTACGAGGCCGGCATCCGGGAGCTGAAGCGCTCCATGAACGCGGTCATCCTGGCGCACTACTACCAGGAGAGCGAGGTGCAGGACGTGGCCGACTTCGTCGGTGACAGCCTGGCGCTCGCGCAGGCCGCGGCGCGGACGGAGGCGGACGTCATCGTTTTCTGCGGTGTGCACTTCATGGCGGAGACCGCCAAGATTCTGAATCCCAGCCGACAGGTGCTGCTCCCGGACCTCAAGGCCGGCTGCTCCCTGTCGGACCGGTGCCCGCCCGCGGCCTTCAAGGCGTTCAAGGACAAACACCCGGACGCCTTCGTGGTGTCGTACGTGAACAGCTCCGCCGCGGTGAAGGCGATGAGCGACGTCATCTGCACGTCCTCCAACGCCGTACGCATCGTGAACCAGATTCCGAAGGACCGCCCCATCCTCTTCGCGCCGGATCAACACCTGGGCCGGCACGTGATGAAGCAGACGGGCCGCGACATGGTGCTGTGGCCGGGGAGCTGCATCGTCCACGAAATCTTCAGCGAGAAGAAGCTCGTGGGGCTGAAGGTGGAGCACCCGGACGCGGAGGTGGTGGCCCACCCGGAGTGCGAGCAGCAGGTGCTGCGGCACGCGGACTTCATCGGCTCCACCAAGGCCATCCTGGATTACGTGGTGAAGAGCCCGAAGAAGAAGTTCATCGTGGTGACGGAGGCCGGCATCCTCCACCAGATGAAGAAGGCCGCGCCGGACAAGACGTACATCCCGGCGCCGCCGGACAACGGGTGCGCGTGCAACGAGTGCCCGTACATGCGCCTCAACACGCTGGAGAAGCTCTACCGCTGCATGCGGGACAGGACGCCGGAGCTGGTGCTGCCGGCGGACCTGCAGCACGCGGCGCTGGCCCCCCTGCAGCGCATGCTGGAGTGGTCGGTCTGAAAGGCGCGGGACTCGGGACTGTCGCCCGCGTCCCACGTTTGGCAACTCGCGTCTTGCGGATGGCGGGCCCAAGTGCCATGGAAGGGACGTGGCCTTCCGATTTCTCGCACTTCCCGCCCACCGGCTGGTGGACTTCCCCAAGACCCTGCCGGACGACGAGCGCCTCGAGCCGGACCTGCCGCCGGTGCACGAGGCGGTGGAGCGCGCCCTCGCTGGCGCCGAGTTCCGCGACCTGAAGGCCCGCGACCGCCTGCGCGCCCTGCTCCAGGCGGACCGTCCCCCGGCCCTGGGCTCGCCGGGCAAGGGCTTTGGCGCGAGCGCCATCTTCGCCCAGCCGCCCCAGGACCTGCCGGCGCTGCTGCGCCTGGCGGATGAGCTGGAGCACATGGCCCGCCTGGAGGCCGGCGAGCGCGCGCTGGTGTGGAAGTGCGGCGAGTGCAGCGCCCGCTACGCGGTGCCGGTGGCCCTGGTGCGTCAGGTGTCCATCCGCTGCGAGCGCTGCGGCCACCCGGTGCAGTTGTCCTCGCAGCAGAGCCTGGGCGAGGAGGCCCTCATCGACCCGTTCCAGGGCGCGGTGAACAGCAGCCGGCACGAGCTGGCGGCCTTCTTCCGCGAGGCCATGGCGCGAGGCTGGCCGGTGCTCGTGGCCGAGGGCGGAGCCCCCGCTGCGCGCGGACGTCCCACCAGCCCGGCGGCCTGAGCCACCCCGCTGCCGTTCCCAAGGGGGCCCTTCCACGGGCCCCCTCTTCGTTTCAGATGAAGATGCCGGCGGAGGCGTCGTTGCGCGCCTCCTGGAGCTCCTGCGTGGCGGGGCGGCCACGCAGCGCGTCCGTCACCTGGCGCGGCGCATGACGGCCCGAGCACTTGGAGCACTCGCACTTGCCGCGCTTGCAGGTGCAGTCCGCCTTGCTGCCGCAGGAGCACTTCGCCGTCAGCAGTTGATCCATCTCCTCCAGCGGGCGCGGCGCGTCGTCCTTCCGGGCCTCCGGGGCCGGCGTCCGGGGCGCGGTGCCCTTGGAGGCGGCCGCCTTCGCGTGGGCCTCGCAGGCGTGGGCGCTGGCGGGCAGGAGCCAGAGGCCTCCCAGCAGCAAACCCGCGGTCATCAACGTCGCGCTGCGTGCCATGTCCGCTCTCCTTGGCGAAGGCCCGGGGAAGACTTGGGGGGAGGCGTCCGCCGCTCCGGCCTATAGCGCAGGGCATTCCCCCTGCCAAGGCATTGGCACGCACCTTTGCCTACCCTTCAACGGAGCGGACGGTGCGCTCGCCCGGCGCGGGGGTGGACGCGTACAGTCCGCGCCCTCCTGCCCGTGACGAACCGAACCGCCCGCATCGCCTTTGTCGCCGCGCTCGTCCTGGGGGCGCTCCCGCTCTGGGTGTCGCGCCTGCTGCCCATGGTGGACCTGCCGCAGCACCTGTACCTCATCTCGGTGCTGCACCGGCTGGACGACCCGACGACGCTCTACCCCACGCTGTTCGCGGCGCGGCACGAGCTGACGCCGTACCTGGGCTACTACTACCTCGTCAGCGCGCTCAACTGGCTGTTGCCGCTGGAGCTGGCCAACCGCGTCTTCCTCACCGCGTACGTGGTGGGGATGCCGCTGGGCATGGCCTTCCTCCTGCGCGGCCTGGGCCGGCCGTCATGGCCCGCGCTGCTCACGCTGCCGCTCGCGTACGGAGACAGCTTCGGCTGGGGCTTCATCAACTACCTGGCGGCCCTGCCGCTGACGCTCGTGTGCTGCGGCCTCTTCGTGCGGACGCTGACGGACGCGCCGCGCCGCGCGCGCTGGGGCGTGGGGCTGGCGGCGTGCCTGGTGGCGGTGCTGCTCTTCCACGTGCAGGCCTTCGGGTTCCTGGCGTTCGGGCTGCCGTGGCTGCTCCTCACCACGCCGGTGCCGGAGGACGCGGCGGCGAAGGGCCTTGTCGCCCGGCTGCGGCCGCGCGTGCCGGCGCTGCTGGGCGTGGTGCCCGGCGTGGCGCTGTTCCTGTCGTGGGTGGTGCTGCGGTTCGGCAACCCGCCGGACATCCAGCCGGGCGCGCCGTGGAAGGCGTGGGGGCCCACGTTCTCGCCGCAGAACCTGGCGTGGAAGGGCTTCGAGCAGAACCGCGCGGAGTTCTTCCAGGTGCTCGCCAACACGTTCCACGACGGCTCGGACCGCTGGCCGCTGTACGCGGTGGGCGCGGTGGCGGTGGCGGGCTGGGTGCTGGGCCTGGTGGCGCCGGGGACGCGCCGCGAGGGGCGGGTGGCGCGCTGGCGGCTGCTGGGGCTGGGCGTGCTGGCGCTGGCGCTGTACTTCCTGCTGCCCTTCGACATCCGGGGGTACGTCTACTACCTCAACACGCGCTACGCGCACCTGGCCGCGGCGCTGCTGGTGGCGAGCGTGCCGGCCGCGCGCGCGGACTGGCGGCGGCCGCTGGGGCTGACGGCGGCGGCGAGCGCGCTGCTGCTGGCGTTCGTGATGGGGCGCGGCTTCCAGCGCTTCTCCCAGGAGGCCCGGGAGCTGGAGGCGCTGTCCGAGCTGGCCGCGAACCGGCCGAAGGTGATGGGGCTGGTGTTCGACCCGCGCTCCAGCGTGGTGCGCTTCCCCGTCTTCATCCACGCCGCGGCGGTGGTGGCGCGCGAGCGCGGCGGGGTGCCCAACTTCACCTTCGCCACCACGCCCCACTCGCCGCTGCGCTACCGGGGGGAGGTGCCGCCCACCTTCCCTTCCGAGTGGCGGCCGCAGGAGATGGACTACGCGACGCAGGGCCGTTGGTACGACCACTTCCTGGTGCGCGGGGCGCATCCGTCGCGCGTCTTCGGCGCGCGGCTCCAGTCGGAACTGGTCATCGTGGGACAGAGCGGAGGGAGCTGGCTGGTGCGGCGGCGGTAGGGCGTGAAGTAGAAACCCGGTGCATGAGCCCTGCCTCCACCGAGCCCCGTCCCCTGCTGGATGCGTTGCGCGCCGGCGCGCCCCTGCCCGCCTTCCCGGAGGCGGACGTCGCGCGGGCCCGGGGGCTCGCGGACGACGTGGGCTCGGCGACCCCCGCGGCCGTGGAGGCCCTGCCCGAGGCCCTGGCGGGCGCGGTGCTGGAGGCCGCCGTGCTGGCGGGCCAGGTGGCGCTGCCGGAGGCCCTGTCCGCCTCGTCGGTGAGGCCGCTGGCCAAGGCCGCGAAGAAGGCGCTCTACCGGCTGCGCTCGCGCGGCGTCACCCCGCCGGAGGCCCCCCGGGAGGCGCCCCCGGCTCCGGCCCCGGAGACGCTGCCCACGCTGGTGACCGTGGTGTCCTCGGCGGGGCAGTACGGCCTGCTGCTCACGCGCGTGGTGCGCGGCGGCGTGGAGCTGCTCCAGGTCATCGCGTCGGATGAGCAGGGCGTGCTGGAGCTCTCGCGCACCGAGCAGAGCCGCGGGGACCTCCGCCGCATCCTCAAGCACGGGCTGAAGAACGGCTTCGGCATGGAGGTCTCCCGCGAGGAGGGGGCCCGGCTGCTCGCCGAGGCGGCGGCCCTCAACCTGCGCACCCGCACGCCCTTCCCGCCGGACCTGGAGGCCGCGCTGCGCCACCACGGCGTCCAGCCCCAGGAGCCCGAGCCCCTCCCCGCCCCCGAGCCCGACGACGTGCGCCGCGCCCTGGAGGGCGATCAGCTCCACGCGACGCCGGAGATCGCCGAGTGGATGCCGCCCGACGCGGAGGTGCGCGGCCTGATGGAGCAGGTGCAGGCGCTGGCCGGAAGCCCGCTGGCGTTGAGCGGGCCCCAGCGCCAGGAGCAGGTGCGGCAGAAGGTGCTGGACGCGGCGAAGGCCTTCTTCACCCCGGAGGTGCGCCAGCGCTACGCGCGCCGCCTGTGGCGCATGGCGGCCTTCTTCGACGCGACCGGGAGGGCCCTGCAGGCGGACATCGCCCGGGGAGAGGCGCGGCGCCTCTTCCACGGGCTCGACGCGCCCTTCTCGCTCTTCGCGGAGACGCTCTTCGCCAAGGTGGTGGTCCTGGCCGCGGCGGGTGCCCAGGCCCAGGCGGCGCAGGGCGCCCCGGGCTCCGAAGCGCCTCCTGTCACCCCCACGGGCGAGCGGCGCAGCCCCGGCGGCCTCATCCTGCCCTGAGAGGGCCCGCGTCCCGGACGCCCCGGGAGCGGGCCCGTGGACCTCAGGCCGGCTCCGTGCGGGCGCACAGGAGCAGGTCCAGGTTCTCCCGCTCCCAGGCGAGCGCCCGCTGGTAGTCGTGGAAGCGCTTCTCGTGCTCCATCAGCTCCGGCGGGTGGATGCAGCGCCGGCCGTCCTCGCCCCGGCGGGCGCGGTAGACGTGGTGCAGCATCTCGTGGAAGACGATCCACTCCACGAAGTACCGGGGCACCAGCGGCTGATCCAACGCCGGGTGGATGCGGATGACCTTCGAGTCCGCCGAGTACGAGCCCATCTTGATGCTCTTGCGAGGCCCCTTCACCCGGGGCGCCGGCCCGTAGGTGATGGCCGCGTCGATGCGGCTCTGGAAGTAGCGCTCGTTGAGCCGCTCATAGATGCGGCCCAGGTCGTGGTAGCGCCCCACCGGGGACAGCCGCAGCCGCTTGCGCATCTGCGCCGGGGACAGCCGGCGGATGAAGATGCGGTTGCGCTCGATGTAGCGGTCCAGGAGCGCGCTGGCGTCCGGGTCCCCCTTGCGCACGAAGCTCGCGAGCGCCTGGAGCACCTCGTCCGGCGCCGCCAGGAACATGTGGTGCAGCCTCAGCCGCCACAGCGCCCGCTGGCGTTGGAACGTCAGCATCGTGTGGGTGTTGTCGTGGATCTCCACCGCCACCTTCCCCCGCAGCCGCGTGCGCAGCCGGCGCTCCAACACGCGCCGCCACACCTTCACCAGTCGGTTGGGCTCTGGGGCGACCGGGAGCTGCCGGGCCACCCTCCCCGCGGGGTAGGTCCTCTGTCGGTTGATGTTCTTCTGCTTCTTCGCGCGAGCCATAGAGGGGCCGGAGTCTACGGACCCCTCTGACATGTGTAAACGCGCCCGCTTGGTGGAAAGCCAAGGAATTCCAACGACTTAAGGGCACTCAAGCTTACCCGGTCCTACGTGTCCTCCGGGGGGTGCGGATGCCGCATACGCGTAAGTCGCCGTGCCAATTAGCGTCGCCTGCGGCATGGGACCCGGAGCGTCTGGAGTTCCCCGGTTACAGGTCGGACGTTGTAGGTCTCGATACCCCGAGGTGCACGCTTTCCCGGGCAGGTGTACTGGACGCGAAGCGGGCCGGGAGCCAGGGCGACCACCTGGTTGATGGGCAGCTTTCCGCCCCCCGGCCGGCCGAGCACGGTGCGCGCCGGGGCGTCGAAGCGGACCTCCACGGTGGCGGGGGGTGGGGGCTCGACCGGGGTCGCCGTCTCCACGGGCGGAGGGGCCGCGGCATCGGTGCCCGCGGCGGCCAGCGTGAGTCCCGCGTCCAACGGGCTCGCGGAGGTGTCCGCGAGGGCGGGTGCTACGGGCTGCCGCGCGGAGGAGTCCGCGAGAGCGGGCTCCGCGGGCTGCCGCGCGGAGGAGTCCGCGAGGGTGGGTTCAGCGGGCTTCGGCGGCGCGGACTCGGCCGGAACAGGAGCGGGTGGCGAGGGCGCCTTCACGGGGGCGGTTCCCTGGGGACCGGGCCGCGCCGGGCCTCCCACTGGAGGCCCCTTCATGGGCGCGGGAGGCGCCTGCGCTTCCGGACCGAAGAGGCCCATCATCCACGCGAGCCCCAGGGCCAGCACGGCCACGAGCGCCACGCCCGCCACCACCAGCAGCGTGCGCGAGCGCCGGGGCGAACGGGAGGCGTCGAGCGTGTCGGGCCCCTCGTCGTCGTAGGCCTCGTCCTCGTCGACGGGGGCGCGCACGGCCCGCCGGGGCGGCGGCCTTCGCGGCGCCTGGAACCCGACGGTGGACTCGTCGTCGTCCGGGTCCCCGGTCGTGACGGGCGTCGGGTCCGTGAGGCTTATCCCGGAGGGTCCGGGGTCGGTGTTGAAGCGTTCGTCGTCCTCGAGGGACGGCCGCGGAGGCGGGCGGACGTTGCGAGCCCCCGGAGTTCCGGACGGGGCCGAACGGTTCGCGTCGCTGGAAGCGGAGGCGCCCCGGCGCGGGCCCGGAGGCTGCGACACGCGGCCATCGTCCCCCATGCGCCGGGGACCGGAGGCCACCGGGTCGGAGCGGCCATCGTCGCCCATTCGGCGAGGACCGGAGGACAAGGGCTCGGAGCGGCCGTCGTCGCCCATGCGCCGGGGACCGGAGGCCACCGGGTCGGAGCGGCCGTCGTCCCCCATGCGCCGGGAACCCGACGCCAGCGGATCAGACCGGCCATCGTCCCCCATGCGCCGGGGACCGGAGGCCAGCGGATCAGACCGGCCGTCGTTGGCGGACGCCATGCCCGACCGGCGCGGGCCCGGTGGCGGCGTCGTAGCGCGTCCCTCCGGCGTGCGACGCGGTGAGGGCGCGAACGGATCATCCCCGGCGCCCGCCCCGCGAGGCATGGCCACGCCAGACGACGGACGCCGCGAACGGTCTCCCCCACCCCGCTCGCCCGAAGGCCCGGAGCGCGCGGTCACCTCCGGAGGGCCGCGCCGCGCCGGTGCGGGCGTGGGCGCGACGGGCCGGGGACGGCGCGCGCGCAGGGGCACGGTGGAGTCACCCTCGTCGTCGTCCTCCTCCGCCTCCTCCTCGTCCCAGGCCTCCGCCTCGAACACAGGCTCCAGGTGGCGGCGCGGCGAGGGAGCACCGGGCATCGTCCCGACCGCGGTGGACTCGCCGTCATCGTCGTCGTCGCCCAAGGGCAGGTCGCGCGGACGCGCCATCTGCGTCTCCGGCTCCCCTTCCTCCGCGTCCCAGGCACGCAGCGCCGCGGCCTCCGCCGTGGGCCTGCGCGCGGGAGGCCGGGCCACCAGCCCCACGGGCGTCAGCGCCGAGGGCCCCCGCGGCGGCGACGCCGTCCCGCCCAGCGGCAGGGTGCGCGCGCCCGTGTCCTCGTCCAGCGGAGACGTGCGCGACGATGTGTCCTCCGTGAGGGGCAGCGTGCGCGCGGCGGTGTCCTCCGCGTCAGCCAGGGGCAGCGTGCGCGCGGCGGTGTCCTCCGGCAGGTCGGGCACCGGAGGCGGCAGCGGCGTGCGCAGGGGCGGCAGCGGCAGGGTCGCTTCGTGCCGGCCCGCGCGCTTCGCCGGGGGGATGTGGAGCACCGTGCGCTCCTCCTTCTCCCCCAGCAGCCGCGCGATGTACTGCGCCACGTCCAGGCTCTGCCGGAGCACGCCGGACGCGAGGAACGCCTCCAGGTCGTCACGCACGTCGGAGGCCCGCTGGTAGCGCTGGGTGCGGTCCTTCACCAGGCACCGCATCACGATGCGCGACAGCGCCTCCGGGTAGTCCGGGCGCACCAGGTGCGGCGGAGGCGGCTCCTCGTAGCGGATGGCGTAGAGGATGCCTTCCGTGGTGGCGCGGTGGAACGGCTGCTTGCCGGTGGTGATTTCGTAGAGCATCACCCCCAGCGCGTAGATGTCCGCCCGGTGGTCCAACCGCTCCTGCAGGATCTGCTCGGGGGAGAGGTAGAGGAACTTCCCCTTGATGACGCCCGGCTTGCTGCGCTCCATGAACGCGCCGGCCTTGGCGATGCCGAAGTCGACGAGCTTCACGCGCCCGTCGTACGAAATCATCACGTTCTGCGGAGAGACGTCCCGGTGGATCAGCTCCAGCGGGCGCCCATCCACGCCCCGGCTGAAGTGCGCGTGGTCCAGGCCCGCGGCGATGGCCGCGCAGATCTTCGCCGCGACCCCGTACGGCATGGAGGCGCCGAACTTGAACTCCTCCGCGAGCACGCGGCGCAGGTCCACGCCCTCCACGTACTCCATGCAGATGAAGATGTTGTCCCCCTCCTTCCCCAGCTCGTGCACCTGCACGATGTTGGGGTGGTGGAGCTGGGCGGCGATGCGCGCCTCGTCCAGGAACATCTGGACGAACTCCGGCTCCTCGGAGAGGTACGGGAGGATCCGCTTGATGACCACCAGCGTGGGGTCCGGCGGCTTGTGCGCCAGGAACAGCTCCGCCATCCCGCCCAGCGCGAGGCGCTTGATGAGCAGGTATTTGCCGAACGGGGTGGCCGTCTGGGGCGAGCTCAAGGACGTGGAAGGTGTGGGCCGCGGGTGGAACTTTGAAGCGTGTCCGGAGCCTACCTGCATTCCCGCCCCGGGGGGAGCCGTCCGACCCGCCCGGCGCCGGACTCTAGGCAGGCCCGGCGGAGCACGCGAACTTTCGGGCTCCAGCCCCTGAAACACGACCGCCCCCCAGGGCACGAAGCCCTGGGAGGCGGACGGGGAAAAGCGTCAGGCGGAAGGCGGATTACTCCGGAGCCGCCACTTCGCCCGGCAGGTCCGCGCAGCCCTGCGGGATGATGGTGTAGGTGTAGCGCTGGTCGGTGCCCGGCACGCCGCTGTCGGAGAGGTTGTTGCCGCAGCCGGTGATGTCGGAGCTGCCGTTGGTGCAGGGCGCGAAGGTGTAGGTGTCCCAGACGCCGCTGATGCCGTTGGGGAACGTCACCGCGCCGCCATCCAGGGCCGCCTTCTGGTAGTCGCAGCCCTCGAACGTACCGCCGTCGCTGAAGGTCCGGGAGCGGGTCTTGTCGTGGTAGACGAGGATGCCGCCCGTGACCTCGAAGCCGTAATAGAGGGTGCCCGCGTCCTCGTTGTCCAGGCGCTGGAACTGGGTGGGCTGCGGGTTGGTCAGCGTGAGCGGACCCGCCAGGTGAACGCGCGTGCCCAGGTAGGACGCGGCGTTCTGGGGCGCATCCAGCGACGCCTGCAGGTCCGCCACCGTCACCTCGTTGGCGGCCGGCCGGGCGTCCACGCCCGCGTCGGACTTCACGGTGATGGTGAGCTTCAGGCCGTTGCGGTAGTCGTTCGCCAGGTGGTGACGGCGGCCGCTGAACGGCTGGAAGTTCGGCTCGGTGCCGAAGAAGCCCTCGATGTCGATCTTGTTGCCGGGCTGCGGGCGATACGTATCCGGCACGTCATCGTAGAACTTGCTGATGTAGAGGCCTTCCTTCGGGAAGGCCGGATCCGTCACCCAGAAGAACGAGCGCCACTGCTTCCCGTCGTTGCCCAGCTTCTCGTAGTCGACGTCGGTGACGACCACGTCGCGCAGCGTCGTCTTGGTGTTGAACGGCAGCTTGCGCGTCGCGGCGATCTGCCCCGCCGTGCCCGCGTCAGAGCCCGCGTCAGAGCCCGCGTCGGTGGTGCCCGCGTCAGAGCCCGCGTCGGTGCTGCAGACGCCCGTGCAGCCGGCGTCGGGAGTGGGCGTGGGGTTCTCATCGTCACGGCCGCCACAGCCGGCCGCGGTGGCCATCGCCGCTGCGGCCAGGAGGGCCGCAGCGCCCAGCTTCGTGCGCAGTTCCATTTGTAATTCTCCGGGGGGTGAGAGGCGCCGAGGTGGTTGAAGTCCGACGCCGGTCGGGCTGAGGATTCAGGCCCTTATACCGGTGGCTCACCAGGGCCGGCAAGGAACGGACCGAGGCCCTGTCCGTGACATCGTCGTCAATTCAGGAATAGGTGGATCATGCTGCCGCGCGACATGTTTCTCCATGGGCTGAAGCCCACGCTCCACATCGCGCATCGCGGCGGGGCGCTGCTCGCGCCGGAGAACACGCTGGAGGCCTTCCAGCGCGCCGTCCACACGCACCGCACGGACATGCTGGAACTGGACGTGCACCTGTCGCGCGACGGCGAGGTCATCGTCGCGCACGACGACACGCTGGAGCGCTGCACCGACGGAGAGGGTCCGCTCGCGGCGCTGACGCTGGCGGAGCTGCGCAAGCTGGACGCGGGCTACCGCTTCACGCCGGACGAGGGCCGCACCTTCCCCTTCCGCGGCCAGGGCGTGCGCCTGCCCACGCTGCGCGAGGTGCTGCGCGCCTTCCCGGCCCTGCGCCTCAACGTGGAGCTCAAGCCGGACGTGCCGGGCGCGGAGGGCGTGCTCGCCCGCCTGCTGACCGAGGAGGCGGCCCTGGGCCGCGTGTGCCTGGGCAGCGAGCAGGACGTCATCGCGGAGCGGCTGTACGAAGAACTTCCCGACGCATGCCACTTCTACCCGCGCGACGCGCTGGCCGCGTTCGTCCTGGCGCTCAAGGCGGGCGAGACGCCGCCGGAGGACGCGCGCTACCGCGTGCTCGACATGCCGCTGTATTTCGGCGAGGTGCGGCTGGTGGACGACGTGCTGCTCAAGGCCGCGGCCGAGCGCGGCAAGTGGATCAACGTGTGGACCGTGGATGATCCGGCGGAGATGGACCGGCTCCTCGCGGAGGGCATCGGCGGCATCATGACCGACCGGCCGGACCTGCTCCGCCAGCGAATGGACGCCTCTGGAAAGCCGGGTTAAGCCTCCGGGCTCCATGCCCCGCTCCACCGCCCGCGCGCGTCCGGCGACGTCCCGCACCGAGCCGCCCTCGACCCAGGCGCCGCCTCCGGCCGACGCCGCAAAGAAGCCCGCTCGCAACGCCCTCAAGCTCAAGGTGAAGGTGCCGCGCGCCAAGCGCTTCGTGGCGCTCGCGGGCAACATCGGCGCGGGCAAGACGACGGCCGCGAAGCTCATCAGCCAGGGCTTCGGCTTCGAGCTCTTCGACGAGCCCGTCATCGACAACCGCTTCCTGCGTGACTACTACGGCGACATGACGCGGTGGTCGTTCACGCTGCAGTTGGAGTTCCTCATCCGGCGCGTGGAGCACCACGAGCTCATCCACTCCGTCAGGAAGAGCTGCGTGCAGGACCGCACGCTGTATGAAGACCCCGAAATCTTCGCCAAGTACCTGCACGGCCTGGGGCACATGACGAACGCGGAGCTGGACCTGTACTACGAGTACTTCCAGCGCCTGTCGCGCCACATCGTGCGGCCGGACAAGGTCATCTGCTTCGACGTGCCGTCGGAGGAGGTGCTGCTCCAGCGCATCCGCACGCGCGGCCGCGCGGAGGAGAAGGGCATCGGGCGGCCCTTCCTCAAGGGCCTCAACGGCTACTACGCGGGCTTCCCCCAGGTGCTCCAGGAGAAGTACGGCGTGGAGTGCCTGGTGGTGGACGTCTCCAAGTCGGACATCCGCAAGGGCGCGGGCCGCGACGAGTTCATGGACCGCGTCTCCGCATTCCTGGCCTGACGCCGTACCAACTCTCGTGCGACGCTCCGTCGCGCCATGCACGACCTCAGCCCCAAGAGCCCGCGCGACTCCGAAGTGGTGATGACGCAGCTCATCCTCCCTCCGGACGCCAACAACCTGAACGCCGCGTTCGGCGGGAAGGTGATGCAGTGGATCGACATCTGCGGCGCCGTGGCCGCCCAGCGCCACTGCCGTCAGGTCGTGGTGACGGCGTCCATGGACGACCTGCACTTCCACGCCCCCATCCGCGTGGGCTGGATTGCCCTCCTGCACGCGCGCGTGCTCGCGGCGTTCCGCACCTCGCTGGAGGTGGGCGTCACCGTGCACGCGGAGAACCCGCTCACCGGTGAGCGGCACCTCACCACCAGCGCGCTGCTCACCTTCGTGGCGCAGGGCCAGGACGGCAAGGGCGTGCCGGTGCCGCCGCTGCTCCTGGAGTCGGACGCGGAGCGCCAGGCCTTCCAGGAGGCCGAGGCCCGCCGCGCCCAGCGCCGCAACCGCGGCCAGGGGGAGCAGAACTGGATGAAGGTGATGAAGCCCGTGGCCGGCGCCTGAGGCTCCGGAGCCTGGACGCACGAAGGGCCGGGGGCACGCCTGCCTGGCGTCCCATCCCGGCCCCTCCTCACCCCTGAAGCGACGGACAGCGGCTCAGGTGGTGAAGGACGTCCCGCAGCCGCAGGACGACTTGGCGTTGGGGTTCTCGAACTTGAAGCCCGCGCCGGTGATGCTGGTGACGTAGTCGATGTGCGTGCCCGAGAGGTACTGGGCGCTCAGCGCGTCGGTGGCGATGGTGACGCCGTCCTGCTCCCAGGTCTGGTCGCCGGCCTTCGTCTCCTTGACGAGGTTCAGGTCGTACCCCAGGCCGCTGCAGCCGGAGGGCACCACGCGGATGGAGAAGAAGTAGCCCTGGAAGCCCTGGGCCTGGATGACCGTCTTCACCTGGGCGATGGCGGCGGCCGTCAGGACGACGGGCGCGGAGGCGGCGGGCTGGGAGGCCGGCGTGGTGCCGGCGACGGCGGTAGAAGTATCCATGTGCTTCAATCTCCTCGTAGACGGCGCCTCATAACGCCCTGGCGCCCGAAAAGCCAAGGGACCTGACGGGCCCCTTCCCGGCTCAACAGAAGATAACCCCCATGCCCATCCCCGAAATCACCCCCGCCGAGCTGGCCCGGCGCCTGGCCGGCCCTCCCGAGTCACGCCCCGTGCTGGTGGACGTGCGCTTCCCGCACGAGCACGAGTGGGTGGCCCTGCCCGGCTCGGTGCTGATGCCCCTGCCGGAGCTGGAGGACTTCCACGAGCAACTGGAGTCCTTCCGGGGCCGCCCCGTGGTCGTCTACTGCCACCACGGGGTGCGCAGCCTGGACGGCGCCGCGTACCTCATCGACCGGGGCCTGGAGGCCGTGTCGCTCCAGGGCGGCATCGATTTGTACTCGCGCACCGTGGACCCCGCCCTGCCGCGCTACTAGAGCGCGGAGGCCAGGTCCAACGGCAGGTCCGTCGTCTCGTCGGCCTTGATGGTGGCCTCGAAGGCGACGGGCTCCTTGAGCTGCTTGCCGCGCAGCTCCAGGCGCTGCTTGCCCTCCATCAGCTTGAGCGTGGTGCCGGCGCTGCCCATCATCTGGTTGTTCCGGTACACCGTCAGGCCCGGGGTCATCCCCTTGGGGGTGATCTTCAGCTTGAGGGTGCCCTCCTTGAAGCTGCGCTCGAAGGTCTTCAGCTCGCCGGGCTGGCCGAACGCGAGTTCCTCCGAGTCCTCCAGGTAGATGCCCTGGGCGTCGTTCTCCAGGATGAGCGTGTCCTGCAGGTGCGCGCCCTGCACGCGCGTGAGCGGCGCGGTGCCCAGGAACGTCACCGGCTCCGGGCTGTTGCAGCGCTCCGTGTGCCGCACGGACACCTTCACCGGCTGGTTGGTGTTCACCGTGAGCCACACGCCCTGCGCGTCCGCGGCCTTGGACGTGAGCGCCAGCATGATGGGTTCGCGGAAGAGCACGACCATGGCGAGCAGGCCCACCACGAGGCCCACCGTCACCAGGGCGCGCACGCTGCCGCCCCGGGGCCTCACCGGCTCCGGCAGCGCGGGGGCGCTGGAGCGGGACGGACGGCGCTCGCCGGAGTCCTCGTCGTCCACCGGCGGGGCCACCGGGCGCGGGCGCGGGGCGTCCACGCGGCTGGAGGTGCGGCGGCGCGGCGGCTCCACGGCGGACTGGCTGGTGCTGGTGCGGCGGCGCGGGGGCGGCGGCGCGGGCGCGGGCTCCGTCTCCGGATCATCGTCCGGAGGCGGCAGGCGCGTGCGCTCGTCGTCCTCCAGGTCCATGCGGTGCACGCCCGAGCGCGAACGCATGGGCGGCTCCGACACCGGCACCGCGCGAGACGCCGTGCGCCGGGGCGGCGGGACGTCGTCCATGGACTGGCTGCGCAGGTCCGAGCGCGAGTTGGTGCGGGCGATCTGCGTCGCGTTCGGGTTGCTGGTGGACGTGCCGCGCCGGACCGCCGGCTCCGACACGCTGGAGCGGCGCCGGGGCTGCGGCTCCACGCCGGTGAGCGACGGCGCGTCGTACTCGTTCGGGTCCTCCGCCAGCGCGGGCGACATGCCCGTGGCGCGGCGGGGCGCGGTGCCCGTGCGGGTGGCGTTGCCTCGCGAGCGCTCGCGCGACTGCGACTCGCCCGGCGGGGCCTCCCAGCTCATGTCCGGGGGCGGCCGGGGCGGCGAGGTGTTGGAGTCCTCGCCCACGGGCACGAACTGGCCCTGCCGCAGCTCCTCCTCCAGGCGCTCCGCGAAGAGCGTCTTCATCAGCTCCGAAATCTGTCCGGAGGTGACGAGCCAGCGCTCGTTGACGAGCAGCTCCTCCAGCGCCGTCTGGAACTCGCGCGCGTTGTCGTAGCGGTCATCCGCGCTCTTGGCCAGGGCGCGCATCACCACGTGGTCCATGTCCCGGGGCACGTCGGCCACCTCGGACGGGGACGGGATGGCGCACTCCATGGCCGCCTGCAGCGTGGCCAGCTCCGAGTCCTTCTTGAGCGGCCGGTGCCCGGTGAGCATCTCGTACAGCACCAGGCCGATGGCGAAGATGTCCGCGCGCCGGTCCAGGTGCTTGCCCGCGGCCTGCTCGGGCGCCATGTACGCGAACTTGCCCTTGATGGCGCCGGACTTCGTCATCGAAGCCTGGTCCGCCGCCTTCGCGATGCCGAAGTCCACCAGCTTCACCGAACCATCGAAGCTGATCAGGATGTTCTGCGGGCTGATGTCGCGGTGCACCACGTTGAGCGGCTGGCCGCGGTCATCCGTGCGGCTGTGCGCGTAGTAGAGGCCCTCGCACGCGGACGCGACGATGCGGATGGCCAGCGGACGGGCGATCCACTGGTTCATCCCGCTGGCCTTGCGCATGACCCGGCCCAGGTCCTCGCCGTGGATGAACTCCATGGCGATGTAATAGGTGCCGTTGGCCTCGCCGAATTCGTAGACCTGCGCGATGTTCGGGTGGTTGAAGCGCGCGGCGATCAGCGCCTCGTTCTTGAACATCTCCACGAACTCGCGGTCCTCCGCGAGGTGCGGGAGGATGCGCTTGACGACGAGCTCCTTCTGGAAGCCCTCGATTCCGGACTGACGCGCAAGCCAGACTTCGGCCATGCCGCCCGTGGCGAGCTTCTTGAGGAGCTGGTATTTCCCGAATGCTTGAGGGTTCATCCCGGGGACTCCCCGGGGGGAGCGGGCTCAGTGAAGGGTGACAGGGGAGCGCATCTTAGGGGACGTCGGCCCATGAGGCAAAGCCGCAGGGACGCCTTGCTGGGGTGGGTCGTCATGACCTGCCTGCTGGCCCTCCATGCCGTCGCGGCCCCCGCGTCGGATCAGATCAAGGTCGAGCGCAAGGGAGAGCTGCTCTCCCTGTCCTGGCGGGACGCGGAGGACCAGTTGAACGGCGTCCTCACCCCCGCTGTCCCCCGCCCCGGTGAGCCCCTGCGGCTGACCTTGTCGGTGGGAAACCTCCAGGGGCCTCCCTTCCAGGGCGCCGTCACGGTCGCCTTCTCCCGGGAGGGCGTACCGGGCCAGGTGACGCGCACGCTGACGCGCGACGCCGTGGGCTGGAGCACCGAGTTCGTCCCCGACGAGGCCGGCGCGTGGGACGTGGACGTGCGCTTCCTTACCACCCGCCCCAAGGCGGCCCACGCGCGCTTCACCGTGAGCGAGCCCCCGGTTCCACCCATGGTCTGGCGCGTCCTGATGATCCTCGCCGGAGGGCTCCTGCTGGTGCGGGTGCTGTACGCCATCACGCGGCGCGGCGTGACGCCGGAGCACCCCATCCCTCCCCTGCCCCAGGCGCCTCCGGAAGCCACGCCGGAACAAGGATCCGCCCCGCCGGCGGACCCGCCCGCTGATCGGTAACACCGCCCTTCTTACAGTCCGGCGTTACAGCCCTGGGGGTCCCCGGGAGGGAAAAAGTCTTCCCAGGTTGGGTCTCGTCACGTCCACGTCACGGGGCATCCGCCCCTCTCGCCGCTTCCGGATGTCCACCAGCGCACGTCGCGCCCCTGGGCACCGGGGTTGCACAGGGGAGCAGGCGTCGGGTCGTACGGCGTGGGGCTTTACCGGGGCGGGGAGACATCGGGCATGGGCGGGACGGGGCTGGAGGAGAAGGGGTGGCGGCGCGGACTGCTCGTCGCGGTCCTCCTGGGCCTGCCGGCGGTCGCGAGCGCGGCGCCGGAACCGGATGAAGACGCGGCGGAGGGAGTGGACCGGCCGCTCGAGGTCTCCGGGGACGACGACGCGGACAAGCCGCGGGACGCAGCAGGTGACGCGCTGGCAGGCGCGGTGGCGCAGGCGATGCCGGGCGGCTCGCAGGGGCCCGTCATGGGTTCACCGGAGCAGGTGGCCGAGCCGAACGCGCCGGTGCCGGACGCGGCGGTGCCGGGCAAGAAGAAGAAGAAGGACACGGGCCCCAAGGCGGACACGCTGGGCGAGGCGCCGGACGAAGCGGACAAGGTGGACGACAAGGGCGGGCCCCAGCAGCGGATCCGCGTGTTCGGCCGCGTGTTCGCGCGGGGCGCCGCGGACGAGCGCCAGAAGTACGAGCGCGACCTGGGCATCGAGTCCGCGCGCGTGGGCGTGGCCGCGTCGCTGTCCAACCTGGAAGCGGAGGTGAGCGCGGATCTCGCCTCCAAGACGATTCTCAAGGACGCGTTCGTGCGGCTGGCGGACGACGACAAGCGCCTGCGGCTGTACGCGGGCCGCTTCAAGTCGCCCTTCCTCCAGCGCTCGCAGGAGTCGGCGTGGCGGCTGCCCATCCAGGAGCGCGGCCTGGTGGAGGACTACCTCACGGAGACGAACGCGCTGGGCGGGCGGCGTCTGGGCGTGATGGGCGAGCTGCGGCTCAAGGAGGCGTGGGGCCTGAAGTTCTCCGCGGGCCTCTTCGAGGGCGGCGAGGACGCGACCGGGAAGCGGCTGAGCGAGGACGGCTCCGCGCGGCTGAGCATCCGCCCGTTCAAGTTCCTCACGCTGGGCACGAGCACGTACCTGACGCAGGTGATTGACGGGACGAAGCAGTACGCGACGGCGGCGGACGCGGAGGTGACCCTCTGGGGGCTGTCCGTGACGGGCGAGGCGGCGGTGGGCCGGCTGGCGTTGGGGCCATTCCAATCGCAGTCGGTGCTGGCCTCCTGGACGGTGCCGGTGGGCCACGAGGGGTGGGCGGTGCAGCCGGTGGTGGGGGCGGAGGCGCTGCAATTGCAGGGTGGCATCCAGGCGGAAGGGCATTCGGTGACGGGGGGCTTCAACGTGTTGTTGGCGGATTCGTTCAAGGCGCAGCTCCAGGCGGAGCGGGCGCTGCGGCCGGGGGACGTGGCGCCCGCGCTCGAGCTGTCGGTGCAGCTCGCCACCCGCTTCCGTTGAGGAGACACCTGGGATGATCTCGTTCGCTGAAGGCGAAGTGACGAAGCTGCGGCGTGAGTTCAAGCGCGTGCTGGAGGCCCCGGACGCGAAGGCGGTGTGCGCGAGGCTGTCGCAGGAGCTGGGGGGCTACCTGCCGCCGCCCACGCGCATCGTGTCGGTGTACTTCGACAAGCCGGGCCATCCGCTGGCGCGGCGCGCGATGCTCACGCCGGACGACTGCCTCAAGGTGAGGACGAAGGAGTACTCGCCGGACGTGGGCGCGGCGGGCCGCGAGCGCGTGGTGCTGGAGGTGAAGCGCGAGCACGGCGGGCTCACGCGCAAGCGCCGCGTCTGGGTGCCGCGCGCGGAGCTGGGCCGGGCCATCAAGGGCGGCGTGAGCCTGTTGCCGCTCATCGCGGGGGGCAGCCTGGCGCCGGTGCTGGCGGTGACGTACCGGCGGCACGTGTACCAGGTGTCGCAGGAGTGGCGCGTGACGGTGGACCGGGACATCGGCTTCCACGCCGTGTCGCCGGAGCTGGCGCTGTCGCCGGTGGCGCTGACGGTGGAGCGGCTGGGGCTGCCCGTGTGGGAGGACTCGCGGGTGGTGGTGGAGGTGAAGCACCTCGGGGCGGCGCTGCCCGAGTGGCTGGCGGCCCTCAATCCGGGGGGCGCGACGGCGTACAGCAAGTTCGCGGAGGGCATGGCGCGGGTGCATGCCTTCTCATCAGGTGGCGTTGGGGTCGTAGGGGGTTAGGGCACCGTGTTCATCGATTTCGAAGGCATTGACGGCAGCGGCAAGACGACGCTGTCCAACCTGCTGGCGTCCCGGCTGAAGCGGCTGGGCTACAAGGTCGCGCACGCGCGCGAGGGGGGCGAGCTGCAGTCCCCCACCGCCCGGCGCATCCGCGACCTGACGCGCGACGCGAAGCTGCTGGAGATGTGCCCGCGCGCCGAGTTCTTCCTGAACCTGGCCCGTGACGCGCAGCAGTTGGAAGAGGTCATCGCGCCCGCGCTCAAGCGGGGCGAGGTGTGCATCACCGACCGCTACCTCTACTCGCAGCTCGCGCTGACGGGCGGCGGGCGGGGCCTGAAGGAGGCGCAGCTCCTGCCCTCCTGCGAGCTGGCGTCGCAGGGGCTGTGGCCGGACCTGGTCATCCTGGTGGACGTGGACCCGGACCTGGCGAGGCTGCGCAAGCGGCTGGGCAAGGTGCAGAGCGGCAAGGTGAACGACGCGGACAGCCGCAAGGGCCTGGTGGGCGCGGGGCTGGCGGTGCGCGTGCGCGAGGCCTTCCTGGCGCAGGCCCGGAAGGACCCGACGCGGTGGATCATCCTGGAGAACAATGATCAGCCGCTGCGAGTGCTGGAGCAGCGCCTGGTGGAGGCCGTCGTGGCGCGGCTGGAGGGCCGTGAGCAGCCGGTGCAGCGGCTGGTCCCCGCCGCCACCCCGCCGGCCCCGGGCGCGGCGTCCGTGGACGACGTGGAGGAGCGCTTCTTCCAGGCGGTGGACAGCCTGGAGGCGAGAGAGCCGCAGTTGGCGGCGTGGCTGCTCAACGGCATCCCGGGCCTGCCCGCGCACCAGCGGCGGCTGGCGTACGCGGAGCGGCTGCCGGGGCTGGTGGCGCGCAGCCTGAACGGGCTGGATGACGACACGGCGTGGACGCTGCGCGACGTGCTGTCGGCGAGCGTGCCGGTGGACGTGGCGGAGGGGCTGGGGTTCGTGACGTCCCCGCGCTCGCACGCGCTGCGGCGGCGGCTGTACGCGCGGGCGCCTGCGGCGGTGCTGGAGGGGCTCAAGCGCCAGGACTCGCCGGAGGCGTGGGCGCTGCGCGAGCGGGGCCTGAAGGACGGGCACCTGGCGGCGGTGCTGCTGGGCCTGGCCGGCGTGGACGGCGAGGAGTCCTGGGTGGTCCGCGAGGCGGGCATGCAGCGCAAGCTGTACTCGGAGGTGGCGCGCAGCCTGGGGGGCCTGAGCACGGAGCGCGCGGAGGCGCTGCGCGAGGCGCTGATTCCGCACGACCGGCTGGCGGTGCTCAAGAGCACCACGGGGCTGGAGACGCCGGTGGCGGTGGGCCTGCGCGAGCAGTTGGAGAAGGGGGCGCTGAAGCTGGTGCTGCGTTCGCTGACGGGCGTGGACACGCCGCGGGCCTGGGCGATGCGTGAGCGGGGCGCGCAGTCCACGAAGGAGGCGTTGGACTCCGTGGACGGGATGGACTCGCCGGCCGCGTGGAGGCTGCGGGCCTCCGCGGCGCGCCGGTGGCCGGCGACGGTGGTGTCGTCGATGCGCGGGCTGCCGCTGGTGGCGGAGACGCGGGCGCTGTTGGAGCGCATCCTGGAGGAGCAGGCCGGGAAGCTGCCGGTGCTGCGCAACGCGTACGCGGTGGTGGCGCACGCCCGCGCGCTGGAGCAGGCGCAGCGGCCGGCGCGGGCGCTGGCGGAGACGCTGAGCGTGGATGCCGGGCGGCAGGAGGCATGACGCCCATGGAGGGTCCGTTCGGAGCGCTGTTCCAGGACGTGGAGCAGGAGCTGCAGGCGCTGTCGATGGGGGCCATCCTCCCCCGGCTGGTGGCGTCGGCGCTGATTGGCGCGCTGTTGTCGTCACGGCCCTGGCGGATGTTGACGGGCAAGCCGCTGCCGAAGGTGGAGATGGTGCAGGCGCAGATCCTCCTCTGCGCGGCGGCGGCGGTGATTACGGCGGTGATTGGCAACAGCGTGGCGAAGGCCTTCGGGCTCGTGGGCCTGGGCGGGTTCGTGCGGTTCCGCTCGGGGCTGAAGGACCCGAGGGACGCGGCCATCCTGTTCCTGGTGATTGGCCTGGGCATGGCCTGCGGCCACGGGAACCTGGTGCTGGCATTCGTGGGCACGGGGTTCGTGGCGGTGCTCCTCTTCGTGCTGGACCTGTTCGAGAAGAAGGCCGTGGCGACGAAGGAGGCGAAGCAGCGGCTGGTGGTGTCCGCGCAGGCGGACGACCTGGTGCGAGCGGAGGCCACGCTGAGGGCGGCGCTGGGCGAGCGCAACGTGATGGTGAAGAGCTGCGCGATGGACTTCTCCGCGCGGCGCGTGGAGCTGGAAGTGGAGGAGCCGGAGCCTGGAAGCCTGGCGGCGGCGTTGGGACGGACGGAAGGGGCGCCCCTGCGGGGGCTGCGGTGGACGGCGGTGAGCGCGAAGGGCGCGCGGGAGGAGACGGTATGAAGTTCAGGAAGCTGGCGGTGCTGTTCGCGGCGTGCGGAGCCATCGCGGCCTGTGGTGGTGGCGGGGGCAGCCTGCCGACGGGGAATGATCCGGGCACGCCCACGACGAACCCGGACGGCACGGTGGACCTGCCGGGCAACGCGGTGGACCCGGGCACGGGCGGAGGCACGAAGCCGGATCAGCAGGCGGAGGTGACGACGCTGTGGCCGCTGACCACGGGCTCCACCTGGACCTACCGCATCACGGATGACGTGGAGGGCGTCTTCGACAAGGTGGTGACGGTGCAGGGCCCGGAGACGGTGCCGGGCACGACGATGACGGCCGTGAAGGTGCACAGCCGGCAGGACCGCACGAAGTCCGGCACGGTCTACGAAGAGAACTCCTGGCAACTGGAGCTGACCAACGGCCTGGTGGTGCGCCTGCGCGAGGAGGACGTCACGGACGGCCTGGCCACCAAGGCGACGACCTGGTCCCCGGCGATGATGAAGTCCCTGGCGGCGACGCCGGCCTCCGTGCCCTGGGAGCACCAGGACCAGGTGCGGGAGCTGATCACCTACGCGGCGGGCGGAACGGAGGGCAAGGACCCGAAGTACGTCTGGAAGGTGCTGGAGAAGGACGTCACGGTGACGACGCCCGCGGGCACGTTCACGAACGCCATCAAGGTCCAGCGAGACAAGCTGAACAAGAGCGGCGAGGTGAAGGAAGAGAAGCAGCGCCTGTACTGGCTGGTCCCCGGCGTGGGCAAGGTCCGCGAGGACGGGGAACGCCTGGAGGAGCTGGTGTCCTACGACGTGAAGAAGCCGTAGGCCGCTAATTCATCTGGATGGGATTGAGGCCCGGGTTGGCGCGAGGAATGCGCTGGCCTGGACACCCTTTCAGGATTACCCAACCATTCGCCCCAGAAACCACCCACAACACCTAACTACAGAACCGGAAACCGCCTCACCGAATAAACCCGAGAAAACCCACGAAGCCGCTCCTCATCCACGACACCAGCATCAGAATTAAAAACAACCTCCCCTCCAAGAATACAAAAAAAACAACAATTTCACCATCAATCAAAACACAGCCACCACCAAACGCCTCACAAACCCCAACCGCCCCCAAAGCATCAGCCGAAAAACTTCAACAGGATCGCATTTCGGCGATTTCCAGACCCAAAAGTTAAACGCAACCACAGCATCAAAACCAGCGGCTGCCCTTAAAAAGTACTTTTCCCCGTCGCGGGCCAAGTACGCTCCAATTTCAAGCAGCGGGGTCTCCACCGAAACACTCCCATTCACCCCAGGCGACATCACCCCAACCACCCCTGCTGCCTCCAAAAACCGAGAAAGGACATCACGAAGATCGCCATCAAAATCAAACGTCAGCAAACAAGGATTCATCTCCTCCCCACCGGCCGATCTCCAGCCGACCAAATATGAACAACCTCACCCTCGCGCATAATAGCAACAACCTCCTTCAATCTAGACATAGGATTCACAGCATATTGTCGCTGCATCATTTCAACCGTCATGGACGCATAACTCATATTAACCACAATACGATCAGCCTACTGAGGCTTATCAGGCGGGTTCACTTTTTATTCTGCACAGTCACGCAGCGTGAATTAGGATTATCTGTATTCGGCGCAATACAGTCCCACTTACAACCCTCCACGAGATAATCGGCTGTTCGCCTTTTCTTGTTCGCAGGACCGTACTGAACGTCATATCCTGCTCGAGCAAGAGCCTCAGCCGATTTAATCTCCCCCACATTACCTGCAACTGTTGCAGGATCATCCCTTGGGTTGGTTTTCGGTGGATCACCTCTCGGCGTTGCCGTTTCCGACGGCGGACGCGAAGGGAGGGTTCGCCTCAACTCACAGCGCCTAACGAAAGTGCGGACCGGACTGGCCAGGAGCAAGCGCCGTCTCCTGCTTGAGGCGCATGGTCCGCGAACTCGTTCCCGACGCCTTCTGGCAGCGCGTGGCGCCGCTGCTGCCTCCGCCTCGGCACAAGAAGAAGCTGGGCCGTCCTCGGGCGGACGACAGGGCAGCACTGGAGGCCATCGTCTTCGTGCTTCGCAGCGGCATCCCGTGGGAGATGCTACCTCGCAAGCAGTTCGGCCTGTCGGGCATGACGGCCTGGCGCAGGCTGGAGGAATGGACCCGCGCAGGCGTGTGGGAAAGCTCCAGGAGCGGCTGCTGGATGAGCTGGGGCTGCGCGGCAAGGTGGACTTCTCGGGAGCCTCCATCGACTCCTCGTCCGTACGGGCGTCAAAAAGGGGGCCCTCACGGGCCCAAGCCCGACGGATAGAGCGAAGGCGGGTAACAAGCATCATCTTCTCGTAGAGGCCCACGGCCTGCCTCTCAGCGAGTCGGTGACGGCGGCCAACGTGCACGACACGCACGAAATCTTCCCCCTCGTCGACTCCGTGCCCGCGGTGCGGATGCCTTCGGGCCAGCGCCGCTTCCGGCCCGCGAAACTCCACGGCGATAAGGCCTACGCCTCCAGGAAGAACCGGAGCGGGCTTCGCCTGCGCGGCATTGCCGCACGCATCGCACGTCCGGGCGTCGAGTCCAAGGAGAGGCTGGGACGCGACCGCTGGGTGGTGGAGCGCCCCTTGGCGTGGAAGAACCAATTGCTCCTACGTCACCTCTGTCCTGGCCATTGTCAGGAGCTGTAAACTCCTGGCCTCCCGCAGTGCGCAGCGAGTCCTCTTCAATAAAGCTGGACTCGCCGCGCCCCCCGGGACGAAGGCGAACGTCACAACTCCGTCGTCATCGTCGTAATGAATCGCTACAGGGAAGAACACCGGTCGCATTGGGAGCCCCTCTGCTCGGGACATCACCTCCCACCTCCCTACACGCTCGGCGTCATGCCTCAAGGGGAGCAGAAGCACCTTGCACCCGAACACATGCCGTCGGACCGCGTGAAGGCCCACTCCACGCGTTTGACGCAGACCTGCTGTCCTCTCCGCAAGCCGGACAGGCGGGCCCGGCGCTCAGGCCCGCGCGGTGTCGTCGTACGACACGCGCAGGCCGTCGTACGTCACGGTGATGAACGGACGCCCCATCCAGCCACAGTGCCGACAGACCGCGTTCGGACCGGTCGCGGTGACCCGCACCGGCAGGTCCGACTCGCACACGGGGCACCCGGCGGGCAGGGTGTACTCACGGGTCTGGGAGTGGACTTCGGTCATGTATTCAGGGGTAACGCAGCATCCGGACGCCGCAAGGCGCCGCCCTGCGCCGCCTTCCCTGAAACATGCGTTGCAGGCCTGTCCGTCTGTCGTTCCGCCACACCAGGGGCTCGTTCGCCTGCCTACCCCTGCGCGGCTGATTTCCGGATGAGGGTTGAACGATGAACGGTTGCGCCCCGGTCCCGAATGTCTCGGGCCGGAGGATTCATGGACCGGACGAAGTCTCTTTCGCTCGCTGCCCTGGCTGCCCTGTCCGTCGGGGGCTTTGCCTCGTGTGACGCGCTCGCCCTGCCGCGTGATCCCTACCTTCAGAAGGTGGGCCCTGACACCGCCACCGTGGCGTTCCGCTTGTCGGCGAACTGCTCCAACGCCCTGGTGCGCTACGGCGCCGGTAACACCAGCCAGACCGCCAGGTCCACGGCTGCCGCGAAGATCCACGCCGTGGTCCTCACCGGCCTGTCTCCCGCCACCTCCTATACGTATTCAGTGGACGGCTGCGGCGAGACGACCCCGGCGAAGACGTTCAGCACCGCCCCCGTGCCCGGCACCCGGCGCGTGCACTTCGCGGCGGTGGGCGACTTCGGCACCGGCGGCAGCGATCAGAAGAAGGTCGCCGCCTCCATGCTCACCAACAAGCCGGAGCTCTTCGTCGCCCTGGGTGACAACGCCTACGCGTCCGGCACCGAGACCGAGTTCCAGAACAACCTCTTCACCCCCATGGCCGCCCTGCTCTCGCAGGTGCCCATGTTCGCCACGCCCGGCAATCACGAGTACGTGACCAACGAGGCCCAGCCCTACCTGGACAACCTCTACCTGCCCACCAACAACGCGGAGGGCTCGGAGCGCTACTACTCGTTCGACTGGGGACACGTGCACTTCGTGTCCATCGACTCGAACTGCGCGGTGGGCCTGGCGTCGTCTTCCAAGTGCACGCTCGCCGCGCAGAAGGCGTTCGTGGAGAAGGACCTGGCCGCCACGACACAGCCGTGGAAGGTCGTCTTCTTCCACCACCCGTCCTGGTCCAGCGGTGAGCACGGCTCGCAGCTCACCATGCGCCGCCAGTTCGGTCCGCTGTTCGAGAAGTACGGCGTGGACCTGGTCCTCACCGGGCATGACCACGACTACGAGCGCAGCAAGCCCATGCTCGGTGACGCCGAGGCCGGCAAGAACGAGGCGGGCATTCCGTACCTCGTTGTTGGCGGCGGCGGCGCCACCCTGCGCACGTTCGCCACGTCTCGCCCCTCCTGGAGCGTCATCCGCGATGACGCGGCCCACGGCTTCCTCGACGTGGACGTCGTGGAGGGCAACCTCACCGCGAAGCTCGTGAAGACGGACGGCGGCGTCCTCGACACGTTCACCCTCTCCAAGACGCTGCCCGCGCGGCCCGAGCAGCCCCAGGGCACGCTGAACGTCGCCGTCGACAACGGCAGCGGCGCCGCGCCCCACACGGCCTCGTTCACCGCGACGGCCTCCCAGTCCGGCGCCACCATCACCTGGGACTTCGGTGACGGCGCCACCGCCGAAGGCCCCCAGGCCCAGCACGTCTTCGCCAGGGCAGGCACCTACACCGTGACGGCCACGGCCACCGTCCAGGACACCGCCCCGCTGACGACCACCACCGTCGTCACCGTGACGGCCAGCGGAACGACCGACCCCGGGACCGACCCCGGCACCGGCTCCGGGTCCGGGGAGGCCCCCGGCACCACGCCGTCCGACCCCGACCCTCGCCCCGAGATCCCGGCAACGCCCACGACGCCGGGCGTCACACCGGGGGATGGAAATGACTCGAACGGGGGCGGAGGCTGCGCCGCCGGCCCGTCCGCCGCCCTGATTCCCGCCGCCGCGGCCCTCGTCGCGGGGCTTGTGCGCCGCCGTCGCCGCGACCGCTGAGCCCCCCGGAGGCGGACCGCAAAAACCTGTCCGACTGTCGGACAGGTTCTGGACCACCGCGGCCCCCGCCCGGGGCTGGGCTACGGCTCCGCCCCCTGAAGCTTGTCCGACTGTCGGACAGGTTTTGGACCACCGCGGCCCCCGCCCGGGGCTGGGCTACGGCTCCGCCCGTGAAGCCTGTCCGACTGTCGGACAGGTTTTGGACCACCGCGGCCCCGGCCCGCGCCTCGGGTCAGGGCCCCAGCCAGGTCGCTCGAACTTGTCCGTCTGTCGGACAGGTTCCGGGCCATCGCGGCCCCCCCTTGCCCGAGGCCGCTGTCCCAGCCGTGTCGCTCGAACGTGTCCGACTGTCGGACAGGTTTTGCCCTTCCGGGGTGGGGGCGGAGGGGCCACGAAGGCCCGGCCCCGAAGCGGCTCCCGGGCGCCTCTGGCCGGCCCCTTCAGCGCCTTCCGGGGGCGTCTTTTGCGTTCCCTGCTTGTCAACGCCACCTGGGGATGCAAAGGCCTCTTGCGACATGGCCACGACTCGCAAGCCTGGACCTTCCCGCGGTGGCGCCCCCAAGTCTGGTGGGCCCCGTACGTCCCGCCCTGGCGCGCCGAAGAAGCGCAAGGACGCCGGTGGACGCGCCGACAAACCGAAGCTCAGCCGCGCCCAGCATGAACGCGCGCGCCCCAACCCCAACCGCCCCCTTCGCGAGGACCTGGTCCTCCAGGCGTGTCTGGAGGCCTACGGCGGCGTGCGCCGCGAGGGCCGCCTGTCCGACCGCGCCCTGGAGTTCGTCCTGCGCCGCAAGACGGCCCTGTACTCCACCGAGCGCCGCGCCGTGGCCGAGCGGGTCTACGCCCTGCTGCGCCGCCAGCGCACCGTGGACTTCCTCCTGGAGAAGTCACACCGGAAGTTCGACGCGCTGGACGGCACGCGCCAGGACGTCATGCGGCTCGCCGCGTCCCGCATCCTCCACGGCGAGGACCCCACCTACGTCGCGCGCTCCAGCGGACTCACCGGCCCGGACGTGTCCGTGCTCGACCGGCTGCCGGACGCCGCCGCGGAGCTGGACGCCCTGCCGGAAGCGAAGCGCTTCCCCATCGCCGCGTCGCTGCCGGACTTCCTCGCGGACCGCTTCCGCGCCGTCTTCGGCAAGGACGCCGCGCGCGCCGCCGAGGCCATGAACGAGCGCGCCCCGCTCATCGTCCGCGCCAACACCCTCAAGGGCGACCGCGCCCAGCTCCAGGACCGCCTGGCCGCGGAGGACGTGGAGTCCACGAAGCCCACCGCCCTGTCCCCCCTCGGCCTCGTCATGGAGACGCGGCTCAACCTCTTCTCCCTCCAGGACTTCAAGGACGGCGGGTTCGAGATCCAGGACGAGGGCAGCCAGTTGCTGGGCATGCTCGTGGACGCGCCGCCCACCCGCGTGGTGGACGCGTGCGCGGGCGCGGGCGGCAAGACGCTGCAACTGGCCGCGCAGATGAAGAACCGCGGCGACCTGCACGCCCTGGACGTGGACGAGGGCCGCATGGAGGACCTGCGCAAGCGCGCGCGCCGCGCCGGCGTGCACAACGTGCGCACGCAGCTCATCCCCCACGAGGGCCCGGAGGCGGACGCCGCGCTCACGCCGCTCAAGGGCCAGGCGGACCGCGTGCTGGTGGACGCGCCGTGCAGCGGCACCGGCACCTTCCGCCGCAAGCCGGACGCGAGATACCGCCTCACGCCGGAGGACCTGGAGATGCACGTGGGCCGGCAGAAGGCCCTGCTCGCGCGCTTCGCCATGCTGGTGAAGCCCGGCGGCCGGCTCATCTACGGCACGTGCAGCGTGCTGCGCGAGGAGAACGAGGACGTGGTGGAGGACTTCCTCGCCAAGCACCCCGACTTCAGCGTGCGCCCCGTGGCGGAGGTGCTGGGCGCGGAGCTGGGCGGGAAGCTCGGCCCCGGCCCGTACCTGCGGCTCGCCCCGCACACCCACGGCACCGACGGCTTCTTCGGCGCCGTGCTCGTCAAGGCGAAGTAACCCCGCCGTCCCCCAGGCAGAAAGGCCCTCCGTCCATGTCGCTCGCCGTCCACTACCGCGTCGCCATGCCCCGCCCGCATGCGCACCTGTTCGAGGTGGAGGCGACCTTCCCCGCCGGGCCTGACGCGCTCGACGCGGTGATGCCGGTGTGGACGCCGGGCAGCTACCTGGTGCGCGAGTACGCCCGCCAGGTGCAGGACGTCACCGCGCGGGGCCCGGACGGCCAGCCCCTGCCGGTGCGCCGCGTGGACAAGCGCACCTGGCGCGTGGACGCGAGGGGGCAGGCCGTCACCCTGCGCTACCGTGTCTACGCGAACGAGCTGACCGTGCGCACCAGCCACCTGGACGGCAGCCACGCCTACTTCAACGGCGCCACCGTGTTCCTCTACACGGAAGCCACGCGCGCCCTGCCCCACCACGTCACCGTGGACGCGCCGCAGGGCTGGCGCACGTTCTGCGCGCTGGACTCGGAAGGGGCCACCTTCCACGCGCCGGACTACGACGCGCTCGTGGACAGCCCCTTCGAGGTCGGCCCCCACACGCCGCTCACCTTCACCGTCGCGGGCGTGCCGCACGAAGTGGTGGTGTGGGGCGACAGCGTGCCGGACGCGGAGCGGCTGTGCGCGGACATGCAGCGCATCTGCGAGGCCCAGGCGCGCATGTACGAAGGCCTGCCGCTCAAGCGCTACCTGTTCCTCGTCTACCTCACCGACAAGGGCCGCGGAGGCCTGGAGCACCAGGCCTCCACCGCGCTGCTCTTCCCGCGCACGGGCCTTGCCTCGTACCGGGGCTGGGAGGACTTCCTCACGCTGGTGGCGCACGAGTACTTCCACCTGTGGAACATCAAGCGGGTGAAGCCGCGCGCGCTGGTGCCGTTCGACTACTCGCAGGAGAACTACACCACGCTCCTGTGGGCCTTCGAGGGCGGCACCGCCTACTACGACAACCTCTTCGTTCGCCGCGCGGGCCTGATGTCCCCCACGCGCTACCTCGCCCGGCTGGGCGAGACCTTCTCGCTGCTGCACTCCACGCCGGGCCGGCGCGTGCAGACGCTCACGGAGGCGTCGCTCGTCAGTTGGGTGAAGCACTACCGCCCGGATGAGCACTCCACCAACAGCGCCATCTCCTACTACCTGAAGGGCGAGGTGGTGTGCGCGCTGCTGGACCTGGAGGTGCGCCGCGCCACCGGTGACGCGAAGTGCCTGGATGACGTCATGCGGCTCCTGTGGCGGCGCCATGGCGACGGCTCCGGCGTCCCGGAGGACGGCGTGGAGCAGGCCGCCAGCGAGGTCGCGGGCGTGGACCTGACGCCCTTCTTCGACCGGGCGGTGCGCTCCACGGAGGACCTGGACTACGGCGTCTTCGCGCACGTGGGGCTGGAGGTGTCCTTCCGCGTGCGGGAGGCGCCCAACGACAAGGGCGGCACGCCGCCGCGCCTCAAGGGCGAGCCCAAGCCCAGGGGCTGGCTGGGCGTCACCGTTCGAGGCTCCTCGACGCTGTCCACCGTCCCGGAGGGCACGCCCGCGCTGGACGCGGGCCTGTACCCGGAGGACGAGGTGGTGGCGCTGGACGGCTGGCGCGTGGACGGCGCGGGGCTCATCGCCCGCTGCGAGGACAAGCGCCCCGGCGACACCGTGCGGGTGACGCTGTTCCGCCGCGACCGCCTGCTGGAGGTGCCCGTCGTCCTGGGCCAGAAGCCCGCGGACGCCGCGTGGCTCCAGCGCGTGGAGCGCCCCACGGACGCGCAGAAGGCCGCGTTCCAGGCGTGGCTGGGCTCCCCCTGGGACGAGACTCCCGGCCCGGCGTAGGCTCGCGGGCCGCATGGCCCCTTCCCTCCCTGCCCCTCCCTCCTGCGCGGGACACCCGGGCGCCGCCGCCGGCTGGCGCTGCGAACACTGCGAGGCCCTGCTGTGTCCCGCGTGCGTGGAGACCCGGCGCGCGGGCACGGTGGAGTACTCCGTCTGCGTCCGGTGCGAGGGCACGGCGAACGTGCTCCTGCGCCACCGCTCGCACCGCTCGCTGGCGGCGCGGCTGCCGGGGGCCCTGCGCTTCCCGTTCACGGCCCCGGGGCTCCAGGCGCTGGCGGCCGTCGTCATCGTGCTGACCGTGTTGCGCATGGCCGTGGTCGGCATCGTGGTCATCGCGGTGCTGCCGCTCACGCTCGCGCTGGGCGTCTTCTGGGCGGCCTTCTTCGCGCTCGTGCGGAGCGCCGCCCGGGGAGACGCGGAGCCGGAGGGCCCGGGCTTCACCGACCTCGTCAGGGACAACCTGGTGCCCGGGCTGATGGGCCTGTGCGTCAGCGGGGGCGTCTTCCTGCCCGCGCTCGTGCGCGCGTGGGGGCTGCTGGAGTCCGCGTCCCCGGACGAGGTCCTGAAGCGCGTCACCCATCCGGTGGACACGTTGAGCGCGCCCGTCTTCTGGGCGGATCCGCTCTTGTGGGGGCTCGCGCTCGTGGGGCTCTTGTGGCTGCCGTGGGCGCTCCTGGTGGCCGCGATGTCGCGCTCGGTGTTCGCCGCGCTCAACCCCTTGCGCGCGCTCGCGTGCATCCGCGCGGTGGGGCGCGATGCCCGCGTCGTGACGGCGGTGTTCCTCCTGCTGGCCCTGCTGCAGGGAGGGCTGCACCAGGTAGCGGAGGCGGTGCTCGGCCTGCCCATCGTCATCGTGCCCCGCCTCATCGCGGAGGCGCTCACGTGCCTGGTCCCCTTCGCGGCGGCGAACGTCCTGGGGCTCGTCCTCTTCGTGCACGGCGATGCGCTGGGCTACCTGCCCGCGCGCGACCACCTGGAGCCCACGCTGGGCGACACCGCGCCCCAGCGCGTGCCCGTGGCCCTGCGCGAGTCCCAGGCGGAGCCCGAAGCCCCGGCGCCCGACGCCGCCGGAGTCGAAGCGCAGGTGGCCGAGCTGGGCGCGGCCGTGGAGGCGCGCGACGTGGCGAAGGCGCTGGCGCTGTACGGCGCGCTCCACGTTCTGCCCCGCCTGAAGCTCTTGCCGTCACACCATCTGTTCATTGGACAGGCCGCGGCAGTGGAAGGAGATTTCCCACTGTCGGTCAAAGCGTTGGAAGCCGCGGCGGACACGGCGCCGGAAGAGCCCACCGCGCCCCGCGCGCTGGTGCTGCTGGCGCGAGTGCAGGGGGAGAAGTTGGGAAACACGGTGCGCGCGGAGGAGCTCTACCGGTACATCGTGCATCGTTATCCGGACACAGATGCCGCACGTTTTGCCCACGCGCGGCTGCCGCCCGCGGCCTGACACACGCATTGCAGCACCCGTCCTCCGGTATCAGATTCCTCGCATGGGACGGGTTGGGGGCGTGGGGATGGGCAAGCAGTGGAAGCGGTGGGGTTGGTTGGGGCTCCTCGCGAGCGTGCTGATGACGGGCTGTGATGACGCCCCCAGCGCGAACCGCCACGAGGACACCTGCGCGGAGCCGAGGACGCTGCGCGTGGAGGTGATGTCGTCCGACGGCGCGTACATCCAGGGCGCCTCCGTGACGGCCACCAACCTGGAGAGCAACGTCAGCATCACCGGCGTGACGGACGACCGGGGCGTCACCACGGCCATCAACGAAACGCTCGCGCCCAGCCCCATCCGCGTGATGGCCACGGCGGGCTCGCACGTGACGCGCGCGGAGCGCGTGGAGTGGACCTGTGACGAATGCCACTGCACGCCCGTTCCCGCCACGGTGACGCTCAAGCTCCAGGATTGAGCCGGAAGACCGGCCAGTGAGGGCCGGCGGAGGCGAAAAATCCGCCGCCCCGGGCCGTGGGGCGGTTGTGCACACCCACCGGTGCGCGATACCACTTACGCCATGCGTCAAATCCGCATGCACGCGTCCGTGTCGGTCTGGCTCTCCCGCAGCCTCGCCGCACGCCCGTCTGGCCTGACGGCGTGCGAGCGGGCCTGTTGTCGCGGCACTGGTGTTCCCCCACTCCAGTAAGCCGTGCAACCGCGCTACCCGCCGGGTAGGCCATCCCGAAGGTCCCCCATGTCCGCAGAGAGTGTGCAGGCGCTGCTCGAATGCTCGGTCACCGAGCTGACCGCGCGGTTCGTCACCCAGGCGCAGCCCCTCCCCCAGGGGCTGCTGGAAGCGCTGGAGGCCGACCCCCGTCAGGGTGCGCAGGCGCTCGCGCGCAAGCTGCGCTCACGTCAGGAGAAGAACCGGGCGGAGGGGCAGCGGCTGCGGCACCTGCTGAAGTTCGAGACGGAGCTGTGGGAGCAGGGCCTCTTGAAGGTGGCGGGCGTGGACGAGGCCGGCATGGCGCCGCTCGCGGGCCCCGTCGTCGCGGCGGCGGCCATCCTGCCCCGGGGCTACAAGCTCAAGGGGCTGGACGACTCGAAGAAGATATTGGACCCGGACAAGCGCGAGGCGCTGGCGGAGGCGCTCAAGCGCGACGTGGTGGCGTGGGCGGTGGGCCGGGCGGAGGTGGAGGAGATTGATCAGCTCAACATCTACCACGCGGGCCTGCTGGCCATGCGGCGCGCGGTGGAGGGGTTGGGGCTGACGCCGGACTACGTGCTGGTGGACGCGCGCACGATTCCCCAGTGCCCGGCTCCGCAGCGCGGCATCATCAAGGGGGACTCGCTGTCCCTGAGCATCGCGGCGGCGTCCGTGCTGGCGAAGACGACGCGCGACCGGCTGATGGCCGAGCTGGACGCGCGCTATCCCGGCTACGGCCTGGCGGCGCACAAGGGCTACCCCACCGCGCAGCATGTGCAGGCCATCCAGGCCCTGGGCGTGCTGCCCATCCACCGCCGGAGCTTCGGTCCGGTGCGCGAGGCGCTCGGGCTGACGCAGCCCTCCGGGCCCGTCCCGATGCAATCGGAGCTGTTCGCCGCTACTCCTGCCCCGATGGCGAAGCGATGAGCGCGGACAGGGACATCGACGGGTGGTTGGCGGAGCGGGGCGTCACGCTGATGGACGCGCGTGTGCGAGCCAGGGGCGTGCTGGAGGAGGCAGGGCTCACGCGGCCGGGCAAGGCGCGGATGAGCGAGCCCAAGCTCCTGCGAGCGGCCGAGGTGCTGGCCGAGCGCTTCTTCCAGGTGTGCGCGGATCCCGGCTGCCTCCAGGTGGCGACGGCGAGCGGCCGGGAGCCCTTGCGTGTCGAGCCCCGGAGCCACTGCGCGCGGTGCGGCGGCTCCGCCAACCGGCGCGCGGAGGTGGCGTTCGTGGAGATGTGCCACCAGCGCGGCGTGCAGCGCGTGGTGGTGGTGGGCGGCTCGCCCGCGGTGCGCGAGGAGCTGGAGGCGAAGCTGGGCGGCCACATCTCCCTGCGCATGGTGGACGGCACGGAGCGCCGCACGGCGGACCGCGCGAAGAGCGACCTGGAGTGGGCGGACCTGGTGCTGGTGTGGGGCGCCACGGAGCTGCACCACAAGGTGTCCACCCACTACACGCACCTGGCGTCCTCGCACCACCGCAAGGTGGTGCACGTGGTGCGCCGGGGCGTGGCCGCGCTGCTGGATGAGGCGATGATCCATCTGCAGCGGGCGCGCTAGGGAGCAAGGCGCGCCTTGGAAGGAGGCCCCCGCTTCTGGCGCCTCCCCGAGCGGATTCGCATGTTGCCGGCAGGAGGCCGCATGCGAAGCAAAACACAGCCACCCCGGCCACGGACAGGCAAGGTCCGCAGGCGGAGGGCCGCCGCCGGCTACAGCCGGGCACAGGTGGCGAGCCTCCCGCTGAAGGGCTACACGCTGCCCGCGGCGGACCTGAAGCGCGGCGCGAGCGGCACGGGAGTGAGACAACTCCAGGGCGCGCTGGTGAAGCTGGGCGACATGACCCAGGCGCAGATGAACACGGGTCCCGGCATGTTCGGGGCCCTGACGGAAGGCTCGCTCAAGAAGTTCCAGCAGGCGCACGGCGTGGATGCGATTGGCGTCTATGGCCCGAAGACGCGCGCGGCGTTCAAGGCCTTGGGCGCGGCCCTGGATGACACGGAGACGCCCTCCACCCCGGTGCCAGAAGGGCTCCGCGAGAAGATCGTCGCGGAGGGGCTGTGGGGGGTGGCCCACCAGGAGCAGATCCACTACTCGCAGAGCCGTCCAATCGACGGCATCCGGCTGCGCCACAAGCTGCCGCTCGACATCGACTGCTCGGGCTTCGTAACGCTTTGCTACCAGTGGGCGGGCGCCCCCGACCCCAATGGCAACCACTACAGCGGCGAGGGGTACACCGGCACGCTCGAAGCCCACATGCGTCACATCCCGTTGTCGCAGGTCCAGCCAGGGGACCTCTGCCTCTGGCAGGGCAAGCATGTGTCATTGGTCATCCAGAGCGGCGCGGATCCCCTGCTCATCTCCCACGGCTCGGAAGCCGGCCCTTATGAAATCCGGACCTCGGTCCAGAAGGAGTGGTACCCGGCGGGGACGCGGCTCCTCTGGCTGACCTCTCCCCAGGGGGCAGAGGCGGGCGCGCGGAGGACGCTCCGCCGCGAGGACAAGGCGCGCGGAGATCCTCCCGCGGAGGAAGGGCTCATCTGAGTGCGCGAAGAGCGCCATGTGGGTTGAATCTTCCGGCTCCCCGCACGTAGATGGGGCCGTGCGGCGTCAGGTCCGCACCTCTCAAGGGGGACAACGGATGAGCAGCAAGTTCGGCGCGGCGGTGTTCATGATGGTGGCGTGTGCCTTCGGACCGGTGACGGCCGTCGCGCAGGAGGCCTCGGGCAACATCGACATCACCGGCAATGAAGAGACGGCGACCCACGCCTGCAAGCCGGGCAGCACGGTGGAGATCACCGGCACGGACAACACCGTGACGCTGACCGGCGAGTGCAAGAGCGTCACCGTGAACGGCACCGACAACAAGGTGAAGGTGGAGGCCACCGGTGCAATCTCCGTGACGGGCAACTCCAACGCCGTCACCTGGAAGCGCGGCCTCGGCAAGTCGAAGCCGAAGATCAGCCGCACCGGCACGGACAACAAGGTCACGCAGGAGAAGTAGCCGTTCAGCCCCCGCGCCCGCTTCGTCACGGAAGCGGGCACGGGCGGCGCTCAGCGGGACGCGGAAGGCGCCGCGTCCTCACCGAGCAACAACTGCCGCACGATGGGCACGGGCGGGTAGCCGTGGGACACCACGGCGTCGTGGAAGCGCTGGAGGGTGAAGTCCCTGCCCCACTTCACCTTCGCGTCCTCGCGCAGCTCCATCAGCATCTTCTTGCCCAGCGCGTACACCAGGTACGTCGGGTCGGAGGTGCCGCGGCGGGCCTCGCGCTCCGCGTTGACCCGCGTCATGTAGGCCTCCTTCTCGAAGAGGCTCACGGCCTGGTCGTACGTCATCCCGCGCGTGTGCAGGGACAGGCCCGCCACGTAGCGCGCCAGCCGCTGGAGGTAGAGCGCCAGTTGGTTCAGCCGCAGCCGGTCCGCCTGCGGGCCCGTGCCGCCGTAGCCCTCGTCCAGCATCATCTGCTCGGTGTACAGACCCCAGCCCTCGCTGAAGGAGCCGGAGCCCAAGAGCCGGCGCACCTTGGACTGGATGCGGTTCGTCCAGAGGAACTGCACGTAGTGCCCCGGGTACGCCTCGTGGATGGAGACGATGGGCAGCGCGTAGCGGTTGTAGAAGCTCATGTGCTGCTCGGCCTGCTCCGCGCTCCAGGCCGGGTCCGGCGGCGTCACGTAGTAGTAGGCCTCCGTCGCCTTCAGCTCGAACGGGCCGGGCGTGCTCATGCTCGCGAAGGACAGCGCGCGGCTGAACACCGGCGTCTCCGCCACCTTCGCGCGCACCTCGCTGGGCACGGTGATGATGCGGCGGTCGATGAGGAACTGGCGGATGTCCTCCAGCGTCGCCGTCGTGGTGGGCACCAGCTCCGCGGCGGCCGGGTGCTCCCTGCCCAGCTCGCGGTACACGTCCATGGGCGCCCTCCCCGGGGCGATCCGCGCGGCCACCTCCGCGAACTGGTCCTGCGTGCGCTTCATCTCCGCGCGCCCCCAGGCCAGCAGCGAGTCGATGCTGTCCGTGACGCCCTCCTCGTACTGGAGCTTCTGGCGGTACGTCTCCTCGCCGATGGCGAAGTCCCCGTTCGAGCGGGCCAGCAGGTCGTCCTTCAGGAAGCGGATGTAGCCATCGATGGCCTCCAGGCACCGCGCCTGCGCCTGCTTGAAGTCCTCCTGGAGCGCCACGTCCCGCACCGGCGCGAAGGCCTGCGGCAGCGTCTGCGCATAGAGCGAGCGCGTGCCCTTCACCTGCTCCAGGGCGATCTCCGTCCACAGCTTCGGCGGGTTCTTCAAGTTGGCCGGCGCAGCCGCGAAGACCTCCGGCACCACCGCCATGCGCTTCACCGCGGAGCGCATCCGCTCCTCCAGCGGCGCGAAGTCGCGGTTGATGAGCTGGTACACGGCGTTGGACGCGAAGCCCAGGGAGGCGTTCGGGTTGCGCTCCCACGAGCGCACCGTCTCCAGGTCCAGGATGCGCGCGCGGAAGTGGTTCTCCAGGATGTCGTAGTCGGCCCGCTCCCCCGGAGCCAGCGCCGCCCGGTCCACCGCCTGGGGCAGCGCCGCGAGCCGGTCCTTCAGGAACGCCAGGTGCGACGCCCGCTCCTCGGACCGGAAGCCGCGCAGCTCGCCGTCATACGTGTGCACGCCCGCGGACGTGGCGGACATGGGCGAGCGGCGGAAGTGCTCCTCGAAGTACGCGTCCACGAAGCCGCGCAGCGCCACCTGCGCGGAGGACGCCTCGGGCGCGGTGGCCGGCGCCTCCGCTCGGGCCGAGAGCCGGGACGCGGTGCATCCAGGGGACAGCAGCAGCAACGCGGCGAGGACGCTCGGGGTTCGCAGGGCCTTCATGGAGCCTCGGGGGGAGAAGAGACGCGGGGAGCGTCGCTGAAGGCCCCCCGTCCCACAAGCGCCCGGCGCCGCCCTGCGTTCCCGGAAGACGCCAGCGCTTCCTGAAGCGACGCGGGCCCCGCCTCGTCCGTGCGTCCTTCCTCACGGGTTGTCACGGCATGGCCCCTGCACATCCCGGGGCAAGCACCTCCAGCCACCATTGCTTGTCGAGGTCCCATGGCCGCCAATTACAAGAAGTTCTTCGCTGGCTCCCGCAACCTCCCGAAGGGCATCTCGCTCGGCTACCCCGTCCCCGGTCCGCAGGAGGCCAGCGCGGATCAGATCGCCGGACAGGCGTTCTTCGCCACGCCGAACGACTGGAGCGCCATCCAGGGCTCGGCGTATGACTTCATCGTGATTGGCACCGGCCCCACCGGCGTGGCCTTCATCGAGCAGACGCTGAAGCACAACCCGAACGCGCGCATCCTCGTGCTGGAGCGAGGCGGCTTCTGGTTGCCCACGCACTACCAGATGCTCCCGCTCGCCTTCCAGGCCGCGACCGGCTCACCGCCCACCACCTACCCGTGGACCCGCACGACGCGGATGGCGACCACGGAGCTGGAGTTCTTCCAGGCCGGCTACATCCCCGTGCTGGGCGGACGCTCCACCTACTGGAGCGCCTGGTGCCCCGCCCCGACGCCCGACCTGATGCGCGACTGGCCGCAGGAGCTGATCGACGTCACGCTCCAGCCGGGCTTCTGGGACCGCGCCCGCGCGTTCCTGCACGTCACCACGATGGACAAGGTCCACGACGGCGTCTACGGCAGCCTCCAGCATCAAATCGATGTGAACCTCCGGGAGAACTTCAAGCGCTACGTGCCCTCCGCGGAGAGCGCGTTCCCGGCGCCCATCGCCGTGGGCAATCCCCCCTGGAAGGGGGTCAGGTTCTACAAGTACTCCACCGTCGGCACGCTGCTGGACTTGCAGCAATCGCAGAAGGCGCTGGCGGCCCAGGGCCAGGGGCAGCCCCTGACCATCGTCGACCACTGCGTCGTGGACCGCCTGGTGCATGACGGCCACGGGACGGTCACCGCGCTGGAGACGAGCCGCGGCCCGCTGGCGGTGAGCTCGGCGAAGGTCGTGCTGGCGATGGGGACCATCCCGCCCGCGACGCTGCTGATGAACTCCTTCAAGGAGGCCCTGCCGAACATCGGCAAGCGCTACACCGGCCACTTCATGTCTCACATCACGGCGCGCGTGAAGCGCTCGGCGTTCAAGGACCTGTCCGCGCTGGAGATTGGCGCCACCTACCTGGACGGCAAGGCGCCCAATGGCTTGCAGTACCACGTGCAGACCAGCGCCTTCGCCTCCGCGAACCCGGAGGCCGACGAGAGCACCATCGCCCACGAGGCCCCGGACGCGGCGGCCGTCGCGTCGATGGCGCAGCTCAAGGGCTCCGAGGATTACGTCGTGTTCGTCTGCGCCACCCTGGGTGAGGTGAGCGAGAAGAACCCCGACAACTGGATCCGCATGAACGGCGGCACCGACCCCGCCACCAACATCACCCTCCAGCTCCAGCCCGGCGTGCAGGACCACCACCTGTGGGACGTGCTCGACGAGGCGACGTACCAGGCCATCGACGTCATGGCCGGGTGCGCGGGCTGCGAGGGACCGCCGGTCGAGTACTGGGTCGATGACGCGAGCGGCACCGGCGGCCGTTGGCAGTCGGAGCGGCCCGACCGGAAGCAGATCCGCCTGAACATCATCGTGCACGAGGCCTCGCCGCTGTGGATGGGCAGGGACCCGGCGACGTCGGTGGTGGGACTGGACTACCGGCCGCACGGCGTCCACAACGTCTACGTGACGGGCGGCGCGCTCTTCCCCACTTCGGGCTCGTGGAACCCCACGCTCACCATGTGCGGCCTGGCGCAGGACCTGGCGGACCGCCTGCGCGGCTGAGGCCTAGAGGAGCTCGCGAAGGACCTGGTTCAGGTGCTCGTCGAAGTCGAACGTGCATCCGGAGGTATCCGGGGCGTCATCCAGCAACCACGGCGCGAGGTCGTAATCGTCGTGGCAGGCCTTGAGGATGAGCGCCCCCTCGTCGCGGCGCCAGCCCGTGTCGAAGCTGTAGAAGTCATGGACGAACGAGTCGGCGATGTACTGAAAGGGAATGAGCCGCCTGCGCACCTCCAGCTCGCGCAGCGCGGCTTCCCGCTCGTCCTCCTCTTCCCCAAAGGAGTCCTCCTCCAGGAACTCCTGATATCCCGCGTGCTGCTCCAGCACTTCGGCGGGGCTCAGCATCCGTGCCCGCTCATGGCCGGATGAGTCCGTCGCGGCGAACAGGCCGTGTTGGGTGATGAATTGGAGATAGGCCTTGGGGAGCAGGGAGCCCAGCGCGGCTTCCAGCAGGCGCAGCTCCTCCTCGCGGACCGGGGTCACGCTCACGGCGCGGAGGGGAAGCCCCTGCTCGCGCGACAGTCGATCCTTCAAGGCGTGGATGGCTTCGATTGCGCTCGGCATGCCCTGGGCTCCGTACCACACGCGGGCGGTGCGGAGGAGCCGCCAGGCCCCGGGCCGCGTGACACGGCCCGGGAACCATGGCGGAACCGCTCCGCGTCAGAACGCGCGCAGGCCGAGCGCGTACGTGGTGATGGACGCCGGGGAAGAGACCTCATGGTCCTTCGACGCGGCCGAGCAGCCCGAGTTCACCGGCCGGATGCGCCACAGCATGTTGCCCGCGCCGCTCCAGTTGACGAACGCACCGCAGCCGCTGAGCGCATAGCCACTGCTCAGGCCCACGGTGTAGCTGGGGTGCGCGACCACCGACGAGGTGCCCGAGTTGATGACGTTGCCAATGGTGCCAACGCCCGGGATGGTGCTGTTGATGCCAATGGCATACGCCGTCGCCGAGGCGGGCGACGCGGAGGTGTGGTCCTTCGAGCGCACGCGCCAGGAGGTCGTGGTGGAGGGCGCCGAGGCGGTGGCCAGGTTGCCCGCGCCGCTCCAGTTCACCCGGATGCCGCCACCCGCCAGCACGTAGCCCGCCGGCAGGGACGCGGTGACGTCAGGGTGCGACACAATCCCGCTCGTCGCCGTGCTGACGGCCAGGTAGGTGCGCAGTTGCGCCGGGGTCAGCCCCGCGACCTTCAGGCCAATGGCCCACGCGCGCACCTGCACCGGGTCCGAGATGAGGTGGTCCTTGGTGGAGACGAGCCAGGAGGTCAGCCCGGTGTCCGGATACGAAGCGGTCAGCATGTTGCCGGCCCCGCCCTCCTTGCCCTCGCCGCCACCGCCAATCACCACGAAGTCGCTGGGGACGGTCACCGTGAAGTTGGTGTTGATGCCCGCGGCGGTCGTCGCATAGCGCTCGAACACCGCGAGGGTGAGCTTGCCGCTGGTGTCCGTCTGACGGAACAACTCGATGGCGCCGCCGCAGCTCACGCCCACCGAGGCGAAGGCCGACGCGACGTCGGAGACGCTGTAGCCGTAGTCCTGCGCCGCGGTCTGCACGCCGCAGGCGCCCTGGTTGAAGTCCGTGCTCGGGCTCCAGTACAGGTCATTGGCGCGGGCGAAGACCTGGAAGGCCCTCGGCGTGTTCCAGCCCGGCTTCGTGGCCAGCAGGTAGAAGGCCTTGTTGTAGACGCCGGACGAGTAGTGCACGTCCAGGCCGTTGTAATAGTTGGAGGCGTGGCCGATGGAGCGGCCGTCCTGCGGCGGGTTGGCCATGTAGCGCAGCGCCCCGCTGCTCTTGAAGATCTCCGCCCCGACGAGGAAGTCATTGGTGCCGCGCATGTAGTACTCGGCGGCCTCGCCAGCGATGTCCGAGTAGGCCTCGTTGATGCCGCCGGACTGGCCTGAATAAATCAGCCCGGAGTTCTGCTCGGTGAAGCCGTGGGACACCTCGTGCGCGCCGACGTCCAGGCTGACCAGCGGATAGAACGTCGTGTACCCGTCGCCGAACGTCATCGCCGAGCCGTTCCAGAACGCGTTCTCGTAGTTGGTGCCGTAGTGCACCCGCATCGTGAGCTGGAAGGTCAGCGGGGCCTTGCCCACGTAGGCCTGATACATGTTGAAGATGACGCTGCCGAAGAAGTGCGCGTCATTGAGCGGTGAATACGCCCCGTTGATGGTCTTCACCGTGTTGCGAGGACACGTATAGGAGAACGGGGTGGAGCCGCTCGTGCCGCCGTTGAGGTTGACGGTCTGCACGTTGGCGTTGCTCATCGTGCACGTGGTGCCGGACTGGGCCACGTCCATGTAGCCGTAGTTCGTGCCGTACTCGTACTGACCCGTCTTGACGTTGCCGCCAGGGCCCGTGCCGATGAGCACGTGCTGCAGGTTCTCCCACTGCTTGAGCACCCGGCCGTCCTCCGCGTCGACGATGACCAGCGGGCGCGTGGGCGCCCCTCCGCCGACGAGGTCCGCGAAGTAGCTGACGACGTAGGCCTTGCGGGCCCGGCCGTCGTCGTCGACGTAGATCATCAGCTCGGAGCGCTCGTTCTCGAAGGACATGGCGCGCACGCGGTTCCCCACGCTGGCAGCCTTGGCGATGTCCAGCGCCTCCGCGGACGACAGCCGGGGCGCCCCCGCCGGGATGTCCCGCTCCAGGCCGGTGACCTTGCGCCCGAACAGCGCGCGCAGCTCTCCGTTGGCGTCCTCGTTGACGATGACGTGCTCACCGAAGATGGGCAGGCCCCGGAAGGTCTGCTGGTAACGGTGGTTGCGGACACCGTGGTCGCTGACGCTGCCCAGCAGCTTCAGGCCCGAGTTCGCGTCGAGCCCCAGCGCCTGCGCGTGGCGGGCAGGCTCACGGTCCGCGCCACCGGTGAGGAAGGTGGCCGCGTGCCGCTGGCGGATCACTCCCAGCTCCTCCTGGTGCAGGTCGACACGGCTCGCCGCCGAGGCGGAGCCCGCGGCCAGCAGTGACGTCAGGGCCGCCACGAGGGTGGGATTCTGGCGAAGAGGCTTCACGTCGCTCACTCCTGGAGTTCGGGGCCGCGACCGCCGCGAGATGCAGCGCGCAATAACCGCCCTCCAGGAACAAACCTAAAAAACAGAAACACTGGGCGTCAACATCTGCCACATACTCTGAGTATGACTCACGTTGTCATATGACACACATGTCGTGATTGTGACGCGGACGCATGACGCTCAAGCCCCGCGTCCCTCTGGGAGTGCATGGCATTGAGCTTGCTCTGCCTCGCGCCGCCCGGCGTGCCCGTACGCCCGGAACCTTCACGCCTGCCCGAGGAACTCATGCGTCGCGCCCGTCCCTCCGTCTTCGAGCGAATCCCCACCGCGGCCCGCGCCTGGGCCTCACGACTGGTGCTGCTGCTGGCCTGCGCCAGCGTCGTGGCCACCTCACGAGCCCGGTCGGACGACGTGGCGTCCCAGGTCCACACCGGCGCGCCCTTCCGCCTGACGGCGGAGACCTTCAAGGTCACGCGCACGCTGGTCGTCCGGACCTCCGCGCAGGAGAAGTCGTCGGATCCGGTGGAAGGCGAGGTGCACATCCAGGCCAAGGCGAAGTGGACGCCGGGAGACCCCATCCAGACGCCGCCGCCGTCGCTGGCGATCGGCTACCTCGAGGGGGAGCTCACCTCCTGGAGCCAGAGCGGCATCCTGGAGCCCAACGTCGCCGTGACGGTGGAGAGCGTGACGTACCTCGGCGAGAACTGCCCGACCGTTCAAGGCTGCGAGTGGACCCTGCAGGTCGTCTTCGACGTCCAGGCCAACTCGGACTCCGGCACGCTCACCGCCCCCGGCACGGTCGACGTGGAGTGGACCGCCCAGGCCTTCATGCACGTGCTGGATGACTCCAGCGCTCCCAAGGGCTTCACCGTGAGCGTCTCCGAGCCCTGATGCCCCCCGGCCTCAAGGCCCCGTCTCCTGGGCCTTGATGAAGTCGATGAACGCCCGGAGCGGCGCGGGCACGTGGCGCCGCCCGGGGTAGTAGAGGAACGGCCCCGGGAAGGACTGCCACCAGGGTTCGAGCACGGGCACCAGGGCGCCGCTGTCCAGGTGCGGGCGCAGCCAGTCCTCGAAGAGGTGCACGATGCCGGTGCCCGCGATCGCGGCGTCGACGGCGAGGTCCGTGGCCCCTCCCGCGCGCACGATGAGCGGGCCCGAGGGCTCGACCGTCACCACCTCGCCGTCGCGCTCGAACTCCCAGAGCGTCATCGCGCCGCTCGCGAAGCGGCCGCGCAGGCACGCATGCCGCAGCAGGTCCCGGGGGTGCTCCGGCCGCCCATGCCGCTCCAGGTACGCCGGGGCCGCCGCCGTGGCGTGGCGCTGGACGCGCGGCCCGATGGGCACCGCGATCATGTCCTGCTCCAGCCGCTCGTCGTAGCGGATGCCCGCGTCACACCCGGCCGCGATGACGTCCACGAAGCTGTCCTCGGTGATGACCTCCAGGTGGATGTCGGGGTACGCGGCGAGGAACGGCGGGACGATGCGCGGCAGCACCAGCCGGGACGCGCTGATGGGCACGTTGAGGCGCAGCGCGCCCGCGGGCCGGCCCCGGAAGCCATTCACCACGTCGAGCGCGGCCTCCATCTCCGTCAGCACGGGCGACAGGCGCTCCAGGAGGCCCTCCCCGGCCTCGGTCGGGACGACGCTGCGCGTGGTGCGGTTGAGCAGGCGGACGCCCAGGCGCTCCTCCAGCCGTCGGACCGCGTCGCTCAGCGAGGACGCGCTGCTTCCGCTCAGGCGCGCCCCCTCGCGGAAGCTGCGGGCCCGCGCCACCACCACGAAGGCGTTCAAATCACCCAGGTCGACCTTCACTGTTCGCCGCTCCGCACGACCTGTACGGGTCGTGCCCCGTTATGCAGAGAGTCCACGGTGGCTATGAATGCCCCATCCCAACAAGGAGATGGAGCATGCCCGGTATCGACTCAGCCAGCACCTTCCCCCTCGGGGGCCGCCCCGTGAAGCGCCTGGGTTATGGCGCCATGCAGCTCGCGGGGCCCGGCGTCTTCGGCCCGCCGAAGGACCCGGACGCCGCCCGGGCCGTGTTGCGCGAGGCCGTGGCCCGCGGGGTGGACCACATCGACACCAGCGACTTCTATGGCCCGCATGTCACCAACCAGCTCATCCGCGAGGCGCTCGCGCCCTACCCCGACGGCCTCGCCATCGTCACCAAGATTGGCGCCCGGCGCGGCAGTGACGCGTCCTGGCTCCCGGCCTACTCGAAGGAGGAGCTGACCCAGGCCGTGCACGACAACCTGCGCAACCTGGGCCTGGACGTGCTGGAGGTGGTCAACTTGCGCATCATGTTGAGCGTGCACGGCCCCGCGGAAGGGTCCATCGAAGCCCCCCTCACCGCGCTCGCCGAGCTCCAGCGAAAGGGATTGGTGCGCCACATCGGGCTGAGCAACGTCACGCCCACGCAGGTCGCGGAGGGACGGCGCATCGCGGACATCGTCTGCGTGCAGAACCACTACAACCTGGCGCACCGCGAGGATGACGCGCTCATCGATTCGCTCGCGAAGGACAGAATCGCCTACGTGCCGTTCTTCCCGCTGGGAGGCTTCAGCCCGCTCCAGTCGTCCACGCTCTCCGCCGTCGCGGCCCGCCTGAACGCGACGCCCATGCAGACCGCGCTGGCGTGGCTGCTGCACCGCTCGCCCAACATCCTCCTCATCCCCGGCACGTCGTCCGTCGGACACCTGAAGGAGAACCTGGCCGCGGCCGAGCTCACGTTGCCGGAGGACGCGCTCAAGGAGCTGGACTCCGTGGCGGGCGCCCGGCCCGCCTGAGCTCGGGAAGCGCCTGCCGCCCGTCGCGCAGCAGCTCCAGCAGCTCCGCGACGGCCGGGCGCACGGGGGCCTGGGCGCGTTGCACGGCGTGCACCGTGTTGGTGAGCGCGGGCTGGCCCCAGTGGACCACGCCCAGGCCCCGCCCCTTCGGGATGCAGAAGCTGGGGACGACGGCGACGCCGTGTCCTCGCGCCACCCACTCCAGCACCTCCTCCAGCTCCTCGAAGTGCGCGGTGCTGTACCAGTGGGGATGGCGCCGGCCGCAGCGTCAGCCTCCGGTGAAGCGACTCCGACTCCCGCAGCAGCGGGAAGAGCACTTAGCGGCCAAAGCCAGACACCGCGGCGATCTCCAGCGGGCGGTCCCCCTCGCTCCCCTGCAACACCGCCTGCACGTCCCGGGCGAAGCCTCCCAGGAACCGGAAGAGCCGGTCCGCCAGGGGCGTGGGCACGAGCCGCGCGGACCGGCGCTCGAACAGGGGCGCGCCGAGCGTCTCCTCCAGCCGGCGCAACTGGTAGCTCACCGTGGGCTGGGTCCGGTGCAGGCGCGCGGAAGCCTCCGTCACGCGCCGGCATTCATAGACGGTCACGAACGTGCGCAGGAAAGGGAGGTCTGGGAAGTCCATTGAGTCTTTCCATGGATGGGCCGCGCTACCATCAATTGGTGTCCTGGCGTTTGAACGCGCCCCTTCCCTCGCCCGGCCCGTTTTCGCGCCTGCACGCCAGTCCCGAGGAGGCGGTGCAGGCGTACTTCCAGGCCTCCGACACCGGCTCCAGCCGGCTGCTGCGGTCCGCGTTCCACCCGGACGTGGTCATGCACTGGGTGGATGGGACGGAGGGAGCGCTGCGGACGCGAAGATCGAAGCGCACGCGCGCTACAGCCACGCGCTGCTGTACCAATCACATACGCCGGACTGCCTCTACGACCATCTCCTCCTGGTGCGAACCGGCGGCCAGTGGCGCATCTCCGCCGCGGCCTGGGGCAATCCCGTTCCGCCTCCGTGAGGACGGGGGTTCACTCGCGGAAGAAGGACGCCTGCTGGAAGCGCAGGCCCGCGAGGACCTGCTCGACCCGTGCGTCGGAGAGCGCCCCGATGCGCTCGCCCAGCCGCGACTTCTCCACCGAGGACACCTGCGACACGACCACGACGCTCTGCTTCGCCAGGTTCCCCTCTCCCACGTCGAGCAGCACGTTGCCGGGCTCGCCCGCCTTCCTCAGGTTGGAGGTGAGCGCGCAGACGATGACGGTGTGGACGCGGGAGCGGTTGAAGACGTCGTCCTGGATGACGAGGTACGGGTGGGCGATGGGCGGCACGGAGCCCCGGGCCTCGTCCGGCTCGCACCAGTACAGGTCGCCCCGGCGGATCGTCTTCGGGCCCGTGCTCATGGGCCGGGTTGTGCCACGCCGTGTCGAACCGGGGCAATCCTTCCCAGGGCCGCGCGTTGGTTGTAGGCAGGGAAGGCAATCACGCCGAGAGGTCGATCATCATGAAGGCCGTGTTCCGGGATGGCGAAGGGCACTTGCGCAACGGCTGGAAGGGCGCCGGCTTCCTCGTGACGTCCGCCCTCCTGGCGGGCATCCTGATGGGGCTCTGGACGCTGCTGCCCGACGGGGTGAAGCCGTTCTTGCCGCACTCGTTCTTCGGCTTCCTGGGCGTGCTGCTCGTGAGCCTCGACTTCCTGTACCTCGAAAAGCAGCCCGTGACGTTGACGTCGCTCGGCATGTCGCTGGACCGGCGCGCGGGACGTGACCTGGGCGTGGGGGCCGTGGCCGGAGTGGTCCTGGTGGGGCTCGTGGCCCTGTGCGGCTGGGTGGCGGGGGGCTACCACCTGGAGCGCGCCGCGAACGCCCAGGTGGCCTCGGTCGTGAAGCTGGCCTGGCTGATGCTGGGCGTGGGCCTCTTCGAGGAGGCGCTGTTCCACGGCTACCTCTTCCAGCGCGCCATCCGGGGCCTGGGCACGCGCTGGGCGCAGGTCGTCATCTCGCTCCTCTTCTGTCTGGCCCACCCCTTCAGCACGGACATGGAGGTCCCCACGCGCGTCGTGGCGATGGTGACGACCTTCCTCGCGGGCTGGATGCTGGGCCTGTGCTACCTGCGCACGCGGCACCTGGCGTTGCCGGTCGGCGTGCACATGGGCTGGAACTGGTTCCTGGGCACGATGGGCTTCGGCGTGAGCGGCAAGGAGGCGCGCGGCTGGTGGACGCCCGTCTTCCAGGGCCGCCCGGAGTGGCTCACGGGCGGCGCCTATGGCCTGGAGGCGTCCCTCTTCTGCGTCGTCATCCTGTGCGTGGCGATTGCCGCCCTGACGCGCTGGAAGGGTTCCGCCGCGCCGGAGCCGGAGGCCCTTCCCCGCCCTGGCGAAGCTCCGGCGCTCCAGGAATGAAAAGCGGCGCTACTCGCGCGACGGCAGCGGCGGTCCCGGGCGCGGCGTGTACACGTTGGCGCTCACGGAGCGCGCAGCCGTGGTGATGCCAATCAGGCTCTCCGCGTGCCCCAGGAAGAAGTAGCCCGTCTCCGGCAGCCGGGACAGCAGCCCCTGGATGACGCGCGCCCGCGCCTCCGCGCCGAAGTAGATGAGCACGTTGCGGCAGAAGATGATGTCGAACGTCCCCACCGGCCAGGTGGCGGGCGCGTGCAGGTTGGCCCGGGCGAAGCGCATGACGGCCCGCAGCTCCGGGCCCGCCGTCATCAGCCCCTCCTGCGTGCGCACGCCCTTCAGCATGTACTTGCGCAAGAGCAACTGCGGGATGCTCCGGGCCCGCTCCAGGCTCCAGACACCCTCCTCCGCGCGCTTCACCGCCCAGGTGGACAGGTCCGTGGCGACGAGCTCCAGGCTCCACCCGGAGCCCTTGGGGAACGCCTCCAGCAGCTCCATCGCCAGCGAGTAGGGCTCCTCCCCCGTGGAGCACCCGGCGCTCCAGACGCGGACGCTCCGGGGCCGCCGGCCCTGCGCCGCCTGGGCCGCCCACTCCGGGAAGACGTGCTCGCGCAGCAGGTCGAAGTGCCGGGGCTCGCGGAAGAAGGACGTCTCGTGGGTGCAGAGGCTGTCGAGCATCCGCACCTTCTCCGCCTCGTTCCCCCGCGCGGTGACGTACGCGTGGTACGCGGCGTAGGACGTCAGCCCCAGCTCCCGCAGCCGCCGCGCCAGCCGGTTCGCCACCAGCGCGTTCTTGGCCAAGGACAGGTGGATGCCGGCCTCCGCCTCCACCAGGTGCTGGAACAGCGCCAGCTCCGAGCGCGACAGCGCCGGAGGCAGCGCGGACGGCCAGGGCCCGTCGCCGCTCATCCCCTCACCCGTTGCCCGGGGCTTCCGGCGCCGGGGCCGGGGCCGCCGGTGCCGAGGCCTCGTCGGCGGCGGCCGTCAGCTTCAGCAGCTCCTCCAGCGACAGGAGCCGGTCCAGGTCCAGCAGCAGGATGAACGCGTCGTCGTGGCGGCCCATGCCCCGCAGGAACTCCAGCCGCACGCGCGTGCCGAAGGCGGGGGGCGGTTCGATGTCCGAGGGGCCCAGCTCCAGCACCTCGCGCACGGTGTCCGTGAGCAGGCCCAGCACCGTCTGCTGGCCGTCCAGCGCCACCTCCACGATGACGAAGCAGGACCAGCGGGTGATGGGCCGGGGCGGCAGCCCGAACTTCACCGCCAGGTCCACGACGGGCACCACGCTGCCGCGCAGGTTGATGACGCCCTGCACGGCCGCGGGCATCCCCGGCACGCGCGTGACGGGGCGGTGTTCGATGATCTCCCGCACGCGCAGGAGGCCCACGGCGTACTCCTCGCCCGCGAGCATGAAGCTCAGGTAGCTGGACCTGCCGCCGCCCGGTTCGGTGGACTCACTCATGGTGCGCGCGCCTCCCTAGAACCGCTGGAAGTCATGGGGAGCCGGCGCCTCCGCGCCGTTCTGGAGCCGGGACAGCGCCCCGTTCGTCGTGGACGTGGCGAGCGGCCCCTGCGCCGCGGCCTGGAGCCCCCGGAGCGGCGACACCGGCAGCCGGTGGGCCGGGGCGCGCGGCGCGGCGGGGGCGTTGAAGCTGAAGCCCTCCACCAGCCGGAAGAAGTTCATCATCTGGAGCAGGGACTCCGCCTGGGTCGCCATCTCCTCCGCGGTGGAGGACAGCTCCTCCGCGGCGGACGCGTTGCGCTGGGTGACCTGATCCACCTGCGTCATGGCGCGGTTCATCTGCGACACGCCGATGGACTGCTCGCGCGAGGCGTTGGCCACCTGCTGCACCAGCTCCGCCGTGCGGCGGATGGCGGGCACCAGCTCCGTCAGCAGTTGGCCGCTGCGCTCGGCCACCTTCACGCTGGAGGTGGCCAGGCCGCCAATCTCCTTCGCGGCCTTCTGGCTGCGCTCCGCCAGCTTGCGCACCTCCGTGGCCACCACGGAGAAGCCCCGGCCGTGCTCGCCCGCGCGCGCGGCCTCCACGGCGGCGTTCAGCGCGAGCAGGTTCGTCTGGTAGGCGATCTCCTCCACGATGGAGATGCGCTCCGCGATGGCGTTCATCGCCTCCACGGTCTCCTTCACCGCGCGGCCGCTCTCCTCCGCGTCCCGGGCGCCCTTGATGGCCGTCTGCTCCATCTCCCGGCTGTTCTCAGAGTTCTGGCGGATGCTGACGTTGAGCTGCTCCAGGCTGGCGGTGGTCTCCTCCACGGAGGCCGCCTGGGAGCTGGTGCCCTGCGACAGCCCCTGCGCGGCGGACGCCACCTGGAGGGACGCGGAGGACAGCGAGCCCGCGGCGCCGCGCACCTCGCTGATGACGCCCGACAGCCGGTGGATCATGTCGCGCATGCTGCCCATCATCCGGCCCGTCTCGTCCGTGCCCCGGGCGGTGACGTTCGCCGTGAGGTCGCCGGCGGTCACCTGCGCCGTCACCTGCACGGCCTCCGTCAGGGGCTGCACGATGCTGCGGGTGAGGAAGTAGGACAGCAGGGCCGCGAGCACCACGCCCAGCACGCCCCCCATGATGATCAGATCGTACAGGTTCTCCGCCATGACGGCGGTGCGGGCCGTGCGCTCCTGCAGCAGGGCCGCCTCGTCGTCACCCAGCTTGGTGAGCAGCATCCGGATGCGGTCCGCGGTCTGCTTGCCGCGCGCGGACTGCTCCACCGCGATGAGCTGCGCCATGTCCCCGCGGCCCGCGCTGACCTCGCGGCGCTGGTTGATGAGGGGCTCCAGGTGCTGGGAAACCCACTGCTGCATCAGGTCGCGGACCTCCTGCTGGCGCTCCTGCTGGCGGTGGTCGCTCTGGGTGAGCTGGCGGATGCTGTCCAGGTTCTGCGACACGCTCAGCCGGGCCAGGTTGTAGGGCTCCAGGAACTTGTCGTCGCCGGTGATGATGAAGCCGCGCTGTCCCGTCTCCAGGTCGGCCAGGTCACCCTCCAGGGTGCGCACGGCGATCATCACCTTGTGGCTCTCGGTGTCGCCCTCGGCGGACGCGGCGACCTTGAGGATGGTCGTGTACACCACCACCACCAGGCCGATGATGATGGCGACCATCGCGCTGAAGGCGAGCGTCAGCTTCGCCGTGATGCTCAGGTTGTTGAACATGGTGACTCCGGTGCTGCGACGGATGACTACGGCGCCCGGGGGGCGGCGGAGGAAGGGGTTTCCAGGGGAGCGGGAGGACCGAGCGCGGCCTCGGAGGCGTGGAGGATGGCCCTGCGCACCAGCGCGGGCGTGTCCAGGAGCAGCCCCACCCGGCCGTCGCCCAGGATGGTGGAGCCGGAGATGCCGGGGATGCCCTGGAAGAGGCGCCCCAGGGGCCGGATGACCCGCTGGCCGTCGCCCTGGAGCTCATCCACCGCCAGCCCGATGACGCCGTCCGGGTGCTTGAGGACGACCACGTTCTCCCGGGCCGGCGTGCTCCCGCCCAGGGAGAACACCTGGCGCAGCCGCAGGTACGGCAGCGGCTGCCCGCGCAGGGACAGCACGCCGGACGCCTCCTCCGTGCGCTCGTGGGCGGGGACCTCCATGCACTCCTGCACGCCCTCGATGGGGACCACGTACACCTGGTCCCCCACGCCCATGGCGAAGCCCTGGATGACGGCGAGCGTGAGCGGCAGCCGCAGCGTCAACGTGGTGCCCTGCCCCTCCTGGCTCTGGATGGACACGGTGCCGCGCAGGGCCTCGATGTCCCGGCGCACCACGTCCATGCCCACGCCGCGGCCGGACAGCTCCGTCACCTCGGTGGCCGTGGAGAAGCCGGGCTCGAAGATGAGGCGCAGGAGCTCGTCGTCGCGCAGCCGCTCGGGCGCCGCCACCAGCCCCCGCTGCCGCGCGCGCTCGCGCACCCGCTCGCGCTGGATGCCCCGGCCGTCGTCGGACAGCTCCACCACGACGCTGCCGGCGTCATGCCAGGCCTTGAGCCGCAGGCGGCCCCGGGGGTCCTTGCCCGCGGCGCGCCGCTCGTCCGGCGTCTCGAGCCCGTGGTCCAGCGCGTTGCGCAGGAGGTGGAGCAGCGGGTCGCGCAGCGCGTCCAGCACCGCGGTGTCCAGCGTGGCGTCTTCTCCCTCCAGCTCCAGTTGGGCCAGCTTCTGCTGGGAGCGGGCCAGGTCGCGCACGGTGCGCAGGTGCTGGCGGAACAGCGGTCCCACCGGGACCATCCGCACCTTCATCACCTCTTCCTGGAGCGCCTCGAAGAGCGGATCCATCTCCCGCTGCTGGTTGAGCGCCTCCTCCCAGCTCGCGCCGGAGTCCTCCGCCCGCGCCAGGAACTGCGCCATCCGCCCGCGCGCCACGGACAGCTCCGCGGTGAGCGTGACGATGCGGTCCAGGCGCTCCATGTCCATGCGCACGCGGGTCCGCGCCGTGCTCCGCGCCTCCGGCAGGCGCGGCAGCGCGGTGGGGAGCGGCAGCGCCGCCGTGGGAGCCCCCGCGACGAGGCCCTCGCGCAGCCGGGACAGGTGGGCCTGGTGCACCGCGCCCAGCGAGTCCACGCCCGCGAGCGACGCCTGGCACAGCTCGCGAAGGTGATCCACCGCGCCGAGCAGCAGCGACACCCGCGTCTCATCCGGCGTGAGGCGCCCGTCGAGCAGGGCCTGGAGCAGGTCCTCGACGCCGTGCGTGTAGTCCGTCACGGCCTGGAAGCCGAGCGACGCCGCCGCGCCCTTGAGCGTGTGGGCCCCGCGAAGGATGGCCGGGAGCAACCCGTCCGCCGGGGACACCTCCAGCGCGATGAGGTTCTCCTCCATGGAGGAGACCAACCCCTCCGCCTCGTCCGCGAAGACGGCCAGCACCTTCTGCCACTCCGCGGCGGTCTCCGACGGGATGTCCCCCGGGCCTGTCGTCACCTCCCGCCCCGGAGGCGAAGGGAGACCGGCGCACGCAGGGGGATGGGTGGAGGGATTCTCAAGAACACGGACTGGCGCCCCCCTTCCTCGCGATGCAAGGCATTGCCATGAAGGTGGGCCGACCTCCACGCCGAGGAAAGTTTCTAGAAATCAACAGTATCAAACCCATCCAACATGAACAACCACGGCGTTGATTTCACACAGGGTTTGTATCAGCGGGAGAGCGAGGCCCTCCCAGGAGACAAGACGTCCCAGGTCGTGTGTCGGCCACATCGCCCGGAGCCGCGCCCCACCTGTCTTGAGTTACATGTTTCAATCCCATCCACATCCAACACATTGCGTCTCATCCGTTCGTACAAGACATCGCACTCGTGCTGCGGGGTGATGCGGACTCGCTGGGGCATGCGCGACGCTCCCCTTCGCACACGAAGCCCAGGCGGAGGAGCCGCATGCCCAGCGTCATCGTGGTGGGAGGGGGCGTGGCGGGACTGACGGCCGCGCACGAGCTGGTGGAGCGCGGCTTCGAGGTCCACGTCTTCGACACGCGCACGGCGTGGGGCGGCAAGGCCCGCTCGCAGCCGGTGGCGGGCACGGGGACCGAGGGGCGGCGGGACCTGCCGGGCGAGCACGGCTTCCGCTTCTACCCGCGCTTCTACCGCCACGTCATCGACATGATGCGGCGCACACCCGCCGTGCCCGGCGCGGCCACGCCCACCGTGGACGAGCGCCTCAAGGCGACGACGGAGAGCGCCATCGCGCTCATCGACGAGGACACGTGGTACCGCTTCTCCCGCCGCAAGCTGGACAAGCCCTACGACGTCCTGGAGGCGCTGGAGCTGTTCTTCCAGAAGCTGGACTTCGACGAGGCCGACGTCAGCCTCTACAGCCTGAAGATCCTCCAATTCCTCTCATCCAGTGAAGCCCGCCGCTTCGGCCAGTACGAGCGGATGTCCTGGTGGGACTTCGCGCAGGGGGACCTGTACTCGCCGAAGCTCCAGCGGCAGTTGCGGGCCGTGCCGCGCACGATGGTGGCCATGGATCCCAAGCGCGGGTCCGCGCGGACGATTGGCGCCATCTCCATGCAGCTCATCCTCGACTTCGCCCAGAGCGGGGTGAACAACGACCGGACGCTGGGCGGCCCCACGAGCCAGATGTGGCTCGACCCGTGGATCTCCCACCTGCGCGGCCTGGGCGTGAATCTCCACGCGGGCGTCCCGTGCACCGGGCTCGACGTGGCGGGCGGCCGCATCTCCCGGGTCCGCTTCGCCAACGGCGAGTCCCACGCGGCCGACCACTACGTGCTCGCGGTGCCGCTGGAGGCGGCGCACGCGTTGATGACGCCGGAGCTGGCCGCGTTGGACCCCGCGCTGGCCCGGCTGCGCGCGGCGGACGTGGAGCAACTGGTGTCGTGGATGGTGGGCATCCAGTTCTTCCTCTACGAGGACGTGCCGCTGGTGCGCGGCCACACCTTCTATCCGGACTCGCCGTGGGCGCTGACGTCCATCTCGCAGCCGCAGTTCTGGCGCGAGCTGGGGCTGTTCCGGCGCGTGTTCGGGGATGGGCAGGTGGGCGGGCTGTTGTCCGTCGATGTGTCGGATTGGAACACGCCCGGCACGTTCGTCCCGAAGCGCGCGAAGGACTGCACGCCCGAGGAGATCAAGACGGAGGTCTGGGGACAGCTCAAGGCCGCGCTCAACGGGCTGGACCCGGACGAGCAGGTGCTGACCGACGCGCTGCTGCACTCCTTCCACCTGGACGCGGACCTGGACTACGGCGGCGGGCTGCCGCCGCGCAACACGTCCGGCCTGCTGGTGCATCCGCCCGGCTCCTGGGACGTGCGCCCGGAGGCCGCGAGCGCCATCCCCAACCTCTGCTTCGCGGGGGACTACGTCCGCACGCACACGGACCTGGCCTCCATGGAGGGGGCGTGCGAGGCGGGCCGCCGCGCCGTCAACGCCATCCTCGACCGGACGCAGTCCCAGTCCAGCCGCGCCATCATCTGGCCCCTGGAGGAGCCGGCGTGGGTGGAGCCGTGGAAGCGCCTGGACGCGGCGCTGTACCGGCGCGGGCGCCCGCACCTCTTCGAGCTGCTGGGCCTGCGCACCGCCGTCCAGGCCTCGGACGTGCTGCGGCGGTTCTCCGCGCTCACGGGGCTCTCCGAGGTCGATGACTGGTTGGATCAGTTCCGCGTCTCCCGCATGGTCGACGCGCTGATGGAGCGGCTGGGCATCCGCTGAAGCGGCGCGCCCTTCACGCGCCGCTCACTGGAGCACGGACGGCTCGCGCGGCTCCTGCCTCCCGGGCCTCGCCACGGCGTAGTCCTCCGCGCCGGTGAAGTCGACGACGCGGCAGGGCTCGTCCCCCACGACCCAGGCGTCATGGCCTGACGGGATGAAGGCGACGTCGCCCGGCTCCAGGTCCAGCTCCTGACCGTCCCTCATCCGGACGTGCATGCGTCCGGACAGGATGCTGAGGGTGTGGACCACCTCGCAGTCCGCCGTGCCCGCGATGGGCCTCACGTGCTCCGACCATCGCCAGCCGGGCTCGAAGTAGCCCCTGCCGATGCTGAGCGCTCCCAGGTTCAGGACGGAGGCCTCTCCGTGCGACACGAAGGGCCGGCGCTCGTCCGCCTCGCTGGCCTTCTTGATGATGGCGCGTGCCATGGTGCAATCCCTCGCGGTGAATGGGTCCCGCGGGAAAGCTGGGGGCGCCGCGCGCCGGAGGAAAGGGTTCGCGCCCGGACGCGGGCGGTGGACCGGAGCACGGGGTGTAGCGCCCGTCCCCACCTCCGTACCTTCGTGCCGCAATCCGGTCCCGGGGGAATCAAGTCATGCGCCCAATGTCGCGCCTTGCCCTGTGGGCATGTCTGGTCATCGCGCAGGGATGCCGTACGCACCACGAGCCGCCTCCCGCGCCTCCACCCACCCCGCCCACGGCCACCGCGCGGCCGCTCCACCTGGCGAAGCCGGAGGCCCTGGAGTTCGAGTTCGGCCGGCCCCAGGCCACCGCCTGCAACTGCTTCAAGGCCGACGCCAGCGCGCAGGAGGGGGGCGCGTGCGCCACGCCGCGCTTCGGCACGTACCTGCTCGCGCTGACGTGGGCCCCCACCTTCTGCCGGACGCACCCGGACAAGGAGGAGTGCGAGCACCTGGAGGGCACCTTCGGCGCGACGCACCTCACCATCCACGGCCTGTGGCCCCAGTTCAACGACGAGGAGGCGCAGCAGCTCCACTGCACCTATCCCGCGTTCTGTGGCGGGATGTGCGAATGCCAGGGCAGCGACGCCCCCGCGCGCTGCTTCCCCGACCCCGCCACCCTCCCGCAGGCGATGGGCACCTACGGCCCCGGCTTCGTCACGGACAACTACTTCCTCGCGAACCACGAGTGGCCCAAGCACGGGAGCTGCACGGGGATGGACGCCCGGTCCTACTTCCAGAGCACCATCGACGCGCTGCAGTCCCTGCCGGGCGACCAGGGGACGCCGGCCGCGCTCGCCAACAACATCGGCGGGAGCGTGGCGCTGGAGAACCTGCGCGCCGCGTTCGGGCAGAGCGACAGCGTCGCCTTCGCCTGCGACGCGGACTGCAACCTCACGGAGGTCGGCGTCTGCTTCTCCGTGGACGCGCAGCGGCGCCCCTCGGAGCCCATGACGTGCCCGAGGAACGTCACCGGCGGCGCCTCCAACAACTGCGTGGGCACCGGCCCCCAGCCCCGCTGCCCCATGGTGAAGATCCAGGCCGCGGTGCCCTTCCACGGCGGCGGAGGCGGGGGCGGCCCGTCCTCCACCTGCGGACAGCCGGGCCAGGGCCCCGCGTGCACGAGTGATCAGCTCTGCCAGGACCAGGGCTGGGCGCGGTGCGCGCGCTCCGGGTGCTGCACCACCGTGCCCAAGCGCTGAAGGCCCGGGCCCGGCGGGTGCGCGTCAGGCCACGGCCTGGAGGCCCGTGTCGCGCGGCACCTTCGCGGCGGCGGCGCGCACCAGCTCCGGGCTCGCGCCGTCCTTGTGGGCGTTCTCGCTCAGGTGCCGGCGCCAGGCGCGCGCGCCAGGCAGGCCCTGGAAGAGGCCCAGCATGTGCCGGGTGACGGCGCCCAGCGGCGCCCCCTGGCTCATCTGCGCTTCGATGTACGGCAGCATCGCGTCCACCACCTCGTGCCGGGTGAGGGGCGCCTGCGTGCTTCCGAAGAAGCGCCGGTCCGCGTCCGCCAGGAGGTAGGGGGACTCGTAGGGCGCGCGGCCCATCATCACGCCGTCCACGCGGCCCAGGTGCTCCGCCGCCGCGTCCAGCGTCTTGATGCCGCCGTTGAGGGTGATGTCCAGGTGCGGGTACTCGGCCTTGAGCCGGTGCACCAGCTCGTAGCGCAGGGGCGGCACGTCCCGGTTCTCCTTGGGGGACAGGCCCTGCAGCCACGCCTTGCGCGCGTGCACGATGAAGCGCGTGCAGCCCGCCGCGGAGACGCGCCGCACGAAGTCCTCCAGCGTGGGCCACTCCTCCATGTCGTCGATGGCGATGCGCGACTTCACCGTCACGGGGATGAGCACCGCCTCACGCATGGCGGCGACACCGCGCGCGACGAGGTCCGGCTCCGCCATCAGGCACGCGCCGAAGCGGCCGGACTGCACGCGGTCGCTGGGGCAGCCGACGTTGAGGTTGATCTCGTCGTAGCCCCACTCCTCGCCGATGCGCGCGGAGGCGGCCAGGTCCGCGGGCTCCGAGCCGCCCAGTTGGAGGGCCACCGGGTGCTCGGCGGGCGTGAAGCCCAGCAGGCGGTCGCGCTTGCCGTGCAGCACCGCCCCCGTGGTCACCATCTCCGTGTAGAGCAGCGTGTGTCGGGAGATGAGCCGGAAGAAGTACCGGCAGTGCCGGTCCGTCCAGTCCATCATCGGCGCGACACACAGCGGCATGGGGTAGGCCAGGGCAGTCATCGCCCTACCCATATCCGGACTCCCGCCGTCCGCCCAGGGTCTCCCGGCGCTCCCTCCGAAGGCAGGCGGGCATGCCGGGCCGGGCGGGCCCCACCGGCCCTATGCTCGCGGGCCATGTCCCCTGCCCCGCCCTGGCTTCTTCCCGCCGTCCGGAACAACGCGGAGTGGTGCGACGCCGTGTGCCGCGCCCACGGCCGCCAAGGCCAGTTCGAGGACGGATTGTGGTTCAACCCCGCGCCGGTGCCGGCCCTCTATCCCAATGCCGTCACGCTGACGGCGGACGGACAGGAGGCCACCCTCCAGGCCCTGTCCCGGCTGGAGCTGCCGGGCCGCTGGGGCGTGAAGGACAGCTTCGCGACGCTCGACCTCGCCGCGCACGGCTTCGACCTGCTGTTCGAGGCCCGGTGGATCCACCTGGCGGCCACCGCGCCCGTGCCGGCAGTGGCTTCGGGCCTGGCGTGGCGCCAGGCGCGGACACCGGAGGCGTTGGAGGCGTGGGAGGCCGCATGGAGCGGCCGCGCCCCGGAAGCGCGCGTGTTCCCTCCCGCGCTGCTCCAGGAGGAGGGCGTCGTCTTCCTCGCCGCGGGGGATGGGAAGCGCTTGCTGGCCGGAGGCATCGCCTTCTTCGGCGCGAAAGCGGTCGGACTGTCGAACACGTTCCGCGTCGAAGGCGCGCCCGCCGAGCTGGACGCGGAGCTGCTCGCGCACGTCCGCGTCCATTTCCCGGGTCGGCCCATGGTCGGCTACGAGCACGGCGAGGCGCTCGACGCGTGGCGGGCGCTGGGCTTCGAGTCCGGGGGGCCGCTGCGGGTGTGGCTCAAGGCAGGGGGCTGAGCACCACGCCCTGTTCCGACAGCCACGCGTCCACCAGCCGCTGGCCGGCGTCCGTCAGCGTGAAGCCCAGCCCGGCCCACTGCTGGCCGTTGAGCATCACCACCTGGCCCAGCGCGCGGCCGAAGGCCACCTCCGGCGCCGCCTTCTTGAGCAGCGCGCCCGCGTAGTGGTGCAGGAACAGGTCGAAGTTCTTCGCGAAGTCCGGGTGCCCGGGGAGCGAGTCGCTGCGCGTGTCCGCCGTCACGTCATACGCCTGGATGAGCGCGCCGAAGCCCAGCACGTCCACCAGGAACGCCTGCATCCGGTCCTTCCCGCGCACCCGTCCGGGCAGCCACCGCTCCGGCCCCGCCGGCGTCTGGAACGTCCACAGGCCGCGTTGACGCGTGGCGGCGAACGGGAGCCCCCCACCCCGCCGCTCCCCCGGGGCCGCCCGGCGCTGCAACCGCAGGGGCGAGCGCTCCGAACGCGCGGGGAAGTAGACGATGACCGCCGGTGCGGAGCGGGCGCAGTTCATGGGGGACACGACTCCAGAGGGGGAACACCTGCACCGGAATTATCCCGCGCTGTTGCCCTGGAGTTGCTTGCCGGGCAACGTTTTCAGACGCCGCCGGGCATGGGGCCGGCCAGGGCCTCCACGGCCTCGGGGAGCGTGCCCCGCTCGAGCGCGGCCTGGAGGGTGTCCATCTGGGCCGTGACGACCGCGCGCGACACCTTGGAGCCCGCGCCGTCCCGCACGAGCAGCTCCAGCGTGGTCTGGGCCAGCAGCAGCGGCAGCGAGGTGAAGGCGAGCACGTCCCGGGGCGCCCCCGCCAGGAACAGCGAGCGCACGTAGCGCGCCGCGGCGATCAAATCCTCGCCCGCGAGCCGCTCCACGTCCTGGAGCTGGACGCCGTCCGGCAGCCACACGCGGCCCTCCTTCCGGTCCTGGCGCGCGTCCTTGAGGATGTTGACCAGTTGGAGCCCCTCGCCGAACAGCGGCGCCAGCGAGCGCAGGTTCGGCGCGTACGGCGCGAGCCGCGGCTCCAGGACGAACAGCTCCGTGAGCAGCTCGCCCACCAGTCCCGCCACGATGTAGCAATAGTCACGCAGGGACTGGAGCGACCCGAGCTTCAACATCCCGCCTTCGGACGCGCCGCCCAGCACCTGCCCCATGCCCTGCACCGTCTTCAGCACGAAGTGGCGCAGGATGGCGCCGGCCTCCGGGCGCACCGCGTCCAGGCTGGCCAGCAGCGTGGGCGTGCGCGCGAGCAGGTCCAGGTAGCCCGCGTTCTCGCTGGGGCGGCGCGCCAGCCACTCGCGCGACAGCGCCCCGGCGTCCACGCCCGGCTTCTCCTGGAGCAGGGCCTCGAAGGCGGCCAGCGCCTCCCGCCGCTCGTCGCGCGTCCAGGGGGCGGCGTCCTCCAGGGTGTCGGCGACGCGCAACAGCAGGTAGCCCAGACCCACCTCCCGGCGCAGCGGCTCGTCGAGCAGCGGGATGGCGAGCGCGAACGTGCGGCTGGTCCGCACGAGGAAGTCCGCCAGCTCGTCATCCCGGAACGGAAGGGCCGTCGCGGTGGGGGCGTCACTCAAGGGAACCGTCCTCCGGGCACGGGCGCGCCTGCCGCCCGCGCCCTCACTGCCACAAGCCATCCACCGACACACGCGAGAACGTGCAGGCCCGGCGTGCGGGGCCCGCCACGGGCACCCGGTTGCCGGGAAATTCTCGCTCAAGCCCCAGCCCGGGCGCCGCCGGGTGCCCGCGTCAGCGAGGACACCGGCGCACGGGCTCTCAGGCGGGAGGCCTCAGGGCGCCGGAGCGACCGTGGGCTTCGGGGCCGGCTGCGCGGGGGCGGCGGGCGCGGGGGCCGGCGCGGCCACGGGCGCGGCCTGGGGCTTCGGCTCCGGCTTCTCGTGGGACTGGAGCATCTTGCCGTTGTCCGCGGCGATGCGGCGGTACCACGCGTCCGGGTAGCGCGGGTGGCCCACCTTGCCCGTGTTGTCGCGCACGTTGCCGTCGATGTACTTCACGAGCAACTGCTCCCCCAGCTTGCGCCAGCGCGCGTGCACCTTGTCGCCCTGCTGCAGGGAGTACTCGGTGAGGTACTGGCGGGCCTGCTCCGGCGTCCGCTTGTAGAGCACCTGCGCGATGCTCTCGATGTTGGCCTGGTCCGCCAGGAACTGGCCCTCCAGGTCCCCCTGGGCCTTCTGCACGTCCACGATCATGTCGCTCCAGCGCCCGTAGGCCTGGTTCGACACCCAGTTGAAGACCCAGAAGGACGAGTCCCAGGAGAACTCGCCGCGGCTGGCCACGCCTTGCGCGAAGTTCTTCGGCACCTGCCGGATGCCCGCGTACATGGGCGTGTAGACGGTGGTGAAGGTGTCATCCACGCCGAACCAGAGCACCCCGCCGATGGCGTCCGGCAGCGTGGAGCGCATCTGCGCGACGAAGGAGAAGCCCGTCTGCTGCGTGGAGATGGCGCGCTCGTGCACGTAGCTCTTGCCGTCCACGTCCCACGTCATGGGGCGCCAGCGGTAGGGCACCGCGTAGGGCCCCGCGCCCACGTCCCTGGACATGTCCAGCGGGGTGCCCTCGAAGTGGTCGCGCATGAGCGCCATGGCGTCCTGCACGGACACCTTCTTGTCCGGCTTCACCCACAGGGGCAGGCGCTTCGTGGTGTCCGCGCCGTCCGCGTACTCCACGCCCAGCTTCAGGGACGGGGCCGCGCGGCGGAAGATGCTCCACACGCGCGACTCGCTGAAGCGCTGCCCGCCGAAGTCCAGCGGGTGGTACGTGTCCGCGAAGCTGAAGTCCTTGTCCGCGCCCGTGTACCAGCCCTTCGCGCGCGCGAAGGAGATGACGTCCGGCGAGTACAGCGTGGTGGCGCTGTCGTTGAGCGGGAACTGGCGGATGCGCGACTGGTTGGCGTGCGCGGAGAGGTAGCCGTCCGGCAGCTTGCGGGCCACCCACACCGCGCCCTTCTGCCCCTCGCCCTTGCCGATCATCTCCAGGATCCACGCCTCCTTCGGGTCGGCGATGGAGAACGTCTCACCGGTGGACGCGTAGCCGTACTCGGCGACCAGGTCCGTCATCACCTGGATGGCCTCGCGCGCCGTCTTCGCGCGCTCCAGCGCGATGTAGATGAGCGAGCCGTAGTCGATGATGCCCGCGGGCCCCTCCAGCTCCTTGCGGCCCGTGAAGGTGGACTCGCTGATGGACAACTGGTGCTCGTTCATGTTGCCCACCACCGAATAGGTGGCGGCCGGCTGCTTGATGCGGCCCAGGAACTTGCCGGTGTCCCACTCCACGACGTCGCGCATGGCGCCGGCCGCGTGGCGGCGGGCGGGCGTGTAGTACAGCTCGCCGTACAGCTCGTGCGCGTCCGCCGCGTAGGTGATGAACGTGGAGCCGTCCGTCGTGGCGCCCTTCGTCACCAGCATGCTGGTGCAGGCGTCCGCGACAACGGGGGCGACGAGCACCGCCGTCAGCGGCAGCGCGGTGAAGAGGGTCGAAGGGAATCGGTTCATGGCGGCGCAATCTAGCAGGACCGCCGCCCGCTGCCCGCCCATACAGGTTGCCCGGCACCCGGGCATCCGGGCCCCCTGCCGCACGACGCCATGCGAGAAGCCGATGGCCGCCGAGCGCCGCGCTACTTCCCGGCCCCGACGTTGGATGGCACCCGTCGCGGGGGGACGCTAGGGTTGGCTTTTCCCGCCCGGGGCCTTCCCAACCCCGGGCTTCCCTTGGAGGACGGCGTGACGGAGATCGTGGTGGGCCTGGTGGTGTTCTTCGTCCTCACGGTGGTGCTGGGCCCCGCCCTGTGGAGCTCCCGCATCTGGTGGAGCAAGGCGGACCGCGAGCAGGTGAAGGACAAGTACGGCCGCCCCCAGAAGGACCCGAAGGACGCTTGAGGAGGCGGCCGCTCGCGCTGGCGGGCGCGCGCTACTCGTCGTTCTGGCGCAGCGCCGCCAGCACGTGGAGGTCCTCCAGCGTGGTGGTGTCCTGCGAGGACTGCTTGCCCGCGGCCACGTCGCGCAAGAGCCGGCGCATGATCTTCCCGGAGCGCGTCTTGGGCAGCCCTTCCGCGAAGCGGATCTCATCCGGCCGCGCGATGGCGCCAATCTCCTTGCCCACGTGCACGGCCAGCTCCTTCTTGAGCGCGTCCGAGGGCGCGTTGCCGTGCTTGAGCGTCACGAAGGCCACCAGCGCCGTGCCCTTCAGGTCGTCCGGGCGGCCCACCACGGCGGCCTCGGAGACCTTCGGGTGCGCCACCAGCGCGCTCTCCACCTCCGCGGTGCCCAGGCGGTGGCCCGCCACGTTCACCACGTCGTCCACACGCCCCATCAGCCACACGTAGCCGTCCGCGTCCGTGCGCGCGCCGTCGCCGGTGAAGTACATGCCGGGCAGCTCGCTGAAGTACGTATTCACATACCGGTCCGGGTCCCCGTACACGGTGCGCAGCATGGACGGCCAGGGCTTCGTCACGAAGAGCAGCCCGCCCTGCCCCCTGGGCACGCGGTTGCCGTCGCGGTCGAGGATTTCGGCGTGGATGCCGGGCAGCGGGAAGGTGGCGGAGCCGGGCTTGGTGGGCGTGGCGCCGGGCAGCGGTGAGACCATGATGCAGCCCGTCTCCGTCTGCCACCACGTGTCCACGACGGGGCACCGCCCCCCGCCGATGACGTCGCGGTACCACATCCACGCCTCGGGGTTGATGGGCTCGCCCACGCTGCCCAACAGGCGCAGCGAGGACAGATTGTGCTGCTTCACCGGCCCGTCGCCCAGGCGCATGAAGGCGCGGATGGCGGTGGGCGCGGTGTAGAGGATGGTGGCCTTGTAGCGCTCGATGATGTCCCAGAAGCGGTCCGGCCCCGGCTGCGTGGGCGCCCCCTCGTAGATGATGGTGGTGACGCCGTTCATCAGCGGGCCGTAGACGACGTACGTGTGGCCCGTCACCCAGCCCACGTCCGCGGTGCACCAGTAGACGTCGTCCTCGCGCAGGTCGAACACCCAGCGCGTGGTGAGCGACGCGTTCACCGCGTAGCCCGCCGTGGTGTGCAGCACGCCCTTGGGCTTCCCGGTGGAGCCGGACGTGTAGAGGATGAACAGCGGGTGCTCGCTCTCCACCCACTCCGGCTCGCAGACGTCGGACTGGCCCTTCACCAGCGCGTCCCAGGCCAGGAACCTGGGGCCTTCGGGCAGCTTGCCGTCACCGGTGCGGGTGAGGACGACGACCTTCTCGATGCTGGGGGCGTTGGGGAGCGCGGCCTCCACGTTCTTCATCAGCGGCACCACCACGCCCTTGCGCCAGCCGCCGTCCGCGGTGAGCAGCACCTTGGCGCCCGCGTCCTTCATGCGGTCCTGGAGCGCCTCCGCGGAGAAGCCGCCGAACACCACCGAGTGCACCGCGCCCACGCGCGCGCACGCGAGCATCGCGACGGCGGCCTCCGGCACCATGGGCAGGTAGATGCCCACGCGGTCGCCCTTCTTCACGCCCAGCGACTTGAGGCCGTTGGCCAGCCGGTTCACCTGCTGGGACAGCTCCCCGTAGGTGATGGCGCGGCGGTCGCCCGGCTCGCCCTCGAAGAGGATGGCGGGCTTGTCCTTCAACTTCGGCAGGTGCCGGTCCAGGCAGTTGTAGGCGAGGTTGGTCTTCCCCTCGACGAACCAGCGCGCGTGGGGCGGCTTCCAGTCCAGCACCGTCTGGAAGGGCTCCTTCCAGTAGAGCTCCTCGCGGGCGCGGTCGCCCCAGTACTTGTCCGGATCCTTCGCGGCTTCGTCCCACAGCCGCTGATAGTCCTGCATGCCGCGGATGTGGGCCCGCCGGGAGAAGTCCTCGGGCGGGGGGAAGACGCGGGACTCGGTCAGCACCGAGACGATTGCGTGAGGGTCTGCCATGGGCGTTCCTCCAGCTTGGGCGTGGGAACAGCCCTCCTGTTGTAGGAAGCCCCTCGCGCTATCTCAAGGGTTCCCTTCACAGCGGGTGTTCCCCTGAACGCCGTCGAAGCGGATCCACAGCTCGCAGGTGCAGCCGGTGTTGTTGTTGGCGTCGTAGGCCAGCCGCAGTTGCCCGGTGAACTCCGTGGCGCACAGGGTGGTCGCGTCCAGGTGCACGCGGACCTGGTCGAGCAGGCACTCATTCGTCCCGTCGACGGTGGTGCTGACGTTGGCCACGCTGCCGTCGGCGGTGAAGGCCTCGCCGTCCTCCAGCACGTAGCCCAGGAGCTGCATGTTCTGCACGCCGAAGTCCGCGCGCACCACGCGCCCGGCGATTTGAAGGTTCAACTGGAGGTTGCCCTGGAACTTCTCCAGGAGGTCGCAGTCGTCGCGCAGCGTCTCCGTGGGGATGAGCTCGTACACGCCCTCGTTCTGGCTGTAGGGCAGGCAGCCCGCCAGGGTGGAGACCACGAGGGCGGTGAGGCTGAGGCGTCGCAGGGTAGACACGGCACGCACCATCGCCCACGGGAGGCATCCGGAACGGGCGCTCGCCTGGGGGCTTTGGGTAGAGTGCGACGCCATGCCTGAATACCGCAACCCCAAACCCACCGTGGACTGCATCATCGAACTGGCCGGAGAGCGCATCGTGCTCATCCGCCGCGCGAACCCGCCGGTGGGCTGGGCGCTGCCGGGCGGCTTCGTGGACGAGGGCGAGCCCCTGGACAAGGCGGCCATCCGCGAGGCCAAGGAGGAGACGGGGCTGGACGTGGAGCTGACGGAGCAGTTCTTCAGCTACTCGGATCCGAAGCGCGACCCGCGCCTGCACACGATTTCGACGGTGTTCATCGCGAAGGCGACGGGCGAGCCGGTGGGCGCGGACGACGCGGCGGAGGCGAAGACGTTCTCCGTGGACGCGCTGCCCCAGGACCTGTGCTTCGACCACGGCACCATCCTGTCCGACTACCTGACGTACAAGCGCACCGGGAAGCGCCGCAAGCTGTAGGCGGCGGGACGGGCCTCCCTGGATGCACTACCTCTTCGTCCTCCTGGCGCTCGGCGCGCTGCTCATCGTCCATGAGCTGGGGCACCTGGTGGCCGCGCGCCTGTTGGGCGTGCGGGTGCCGCGCTTCACCGTGGGCTTCGGGCCGCCGCTCCTGTCGTTCCGGCTGGGCGGGACGCAGTTCGTGCTGGGCGCGGTGCCGCTGGGCGCGTCCGCGAACCTGCAGGGGATGAACCCGCACCGCTCCGCGGAGGAGGACACGTCCGGGTTCGGCACGCTGGGGCCGCTCAAGCGGATGGCCATCATCCTCGCGGGGCCGCTGGCGAACTACGCGGTCGCCATGGGGCTGCTGTTCGCGCTGTATTCGTCGGGCACGCACGTGGTGGTGCCGCTGACGGTGGGCACGGTGCTGCCGGGCTCGGAGGCGGCGCGGGCGCAGCTCCTGCCGGGAGACCGGCTGGTGGGCGTGGACGGCAAGCCGCTGGAGAGCTGGTCGGACTTCGTCACCCGGGTGGCGGACGGCGTGGGGGGGCCGTTGGAGCTTTCGGTGGAGCGCCACGGCGAGCCGCGCAAGGTGACGGTGCGGCCCCGGGCGGACGAGCGCGGCGCGGGGCGCATTGGCGTGAGCCAGCAGTACGTGTTCCGCACGCACGCCCCTGGAGAGGCCTTCACCCAGTCGCTGGTGCACACCGGGCGCGTGGCGTCCGAGGCGCTGTCCACGGTGGTGGCGATGGTGCGCGGGCCCCAGGCCGCGGGCAACAAGGCCGGGCCGGGCGCGCTGATGCGCCAGGAGTCGTCCGACGTCGCGTCGTCCACGGCGTCCGGGGCGGACGCGCTGGTGCGCGCGTTCGTGGCGGCCTCCGTGGCGCTGGCGATGCTGACGCTGGTGCCGGTGCCGGGACTGGATGGCGGCCGGGTGCTGCTGCTCGCCATCGAGGCGGTGAGCGGGCGGCGCATCCCGCCGCGCGTGGAGACGGTGGCGCAGACGGCCGGGTTCCTCTTCCTGTCCATTGGCATCGTGGCCACGGCGGGCGCGGAGATCCGCCGCGCGCTGCCGTCAGCGGAGGCGCCGTCCCCGGGCGTGAAGGCCCCCGTCGCCACGCCGGCCCCCGCCGCCCTGGACGCGGGCACGGCCGTGTCCGCCGCCGTGGCTCCGGCACCGGACGCGGGGATTGCGGCTCCCGTCGTCACGCCCTCGCCCCCCTGAGGCGTCCGCCCGGCTGCTCCACCGGCCTGCTTCCTGGGAGCGGAGCTCCTGTTGGATGGCGGGTGCCGCACGGTTGCAATCCACCTCGTTGATTGCACGGCCGCGTGTCGGCCAATAGAAGCCCTGGGCTCCATCCACCTCGCGCCCCCTCCAGAGCTCCGCATGCCCCAGTCCCCATCCCCCGCCGTCCCCCCTCCCGAGGAGCACCAGTTCGCGGGCGGCGGTGAGATGGGCGAGTTGGTGCGCTCGATGGACTGGTCCCGCACGCCGCTGGGCCCGTCACGCGACTGGCCCGTCAGCCTGAAGACGATGGCGGGCGTCGTGCTCCACAACCGATTCCCCATGCTCATGTGGTGGGGCCCGGAGATGATCCAGCTCTACAACGACGCGTACCGCCCGGTGCTGGGCCGCAAGCACCCGGGCTCCATGGGCGCGCGGGGCGAGCAGGTCTGGCCGGAAATCTGGGACGTCGTCGGCCCCATGGCCCGGGGCGTGCTCAACGGCGGCCCCGCCACCTGGAGCGAGAACCTGGCGCTGTTCATCAACAGCCGCGGGTTCGTCGAGGAGACGTTCCACACGTTCTCGTACAGCCCCATCCCCGACGAACAGGGCGGCGTGGGCGGCGTGCTCGTCACCGTGCGGGAGACGACGCAGGAGGTGCAGCACGACCGGCAACTGCGCATGCTGCGCGACCTGGCGGCGCGCTCCGCCGACGCGAAGTCCCCCGAGCAGGCCTGCCGCACCAGCCTGGAGGTGCTCGCGGGCAACGACCTGGACCTGCCGTTCTGCCTGCTCTACCTGCTCGACGCGAGCGGCGACACCGCGCGGCTCGCGGGCGGCAGCCGGTTGCCCGACAGCGTCCTGGAAGCGCTGCCCGCGCAGCAGTCCCTCTCCGCCGGGTCCGGCGCGGACTGGCCCTTCGCCGAGGCCATGCGCACCGGCGAGGCCATCGTCGTGAAGGACCTGGGGCAGCGCCTGCGCGCCCTGCCCCCAGGCCGGTGGAACACGCCGCCGTCGCTCGCGGTGGTGCGCGCGCTCACGCGGCCCGGACAGACGCGGCCCTATGGCTTCCTCGTGGGTGGCGTCAGCCCCCGGCGGCTGCTGGACGCGCCCTACCACGCCTTCTTCCAGGCCACCGCCGAGCAGGTCGCCGCCGGGGTCGCCAACGCGCGCGCCTACCAGGAGGAGCGCCAGCGCGCGGAGGAGCTCGCCGCGCTGGACCGCGCGAAGACGGCCTTCTTCAGCAACATCAGCCACGAGCTGCGCACGCCGCTCACGCTGCTGCTGGGCCCCACCGAGGACGCGCTCGCCAGCCCCGCGCGAGCGCTCCAGGGCGACGCGCTGGAGACGGTGCACCGCAACGCCGAGCGCCTGCGCAAGCTGGTCAACACGCTCCTGGACTTCGCGCGCATCGAGGCCGGGCGCGTGCGCGCCACCTACGAACCCACCGACCTGGCCGCCCTCACCGCCGGGCTCGCCAGCGCCTTCCGCTCCGCCATCGAGCGCGCGGGGCTGGTGCTCGACGTGGACTGTCCGTCCCTGCCGGAGCCGGCCTGGGTGGACCATGAGATGTGGGAGAAGATCGTCCTCAACCTCGTCTCCAACGCGCTGAAGTTCACCTTCACCGGCACCATCACCGTGGCGCAGGCGCAGCGGGACGGGCACGTCGAGCTGCGCGTCACCGACACCGGCACCGGCATCCCCGCGCACGAGCTGCCCCGCCTCTTCGAGCGCTTCCACCGCGTCCACGGCGCCCGCGCGCGCTCCCACGAAGGCTCCGGCATCGGCCTGGCGCTGGTGCACGAGCTGGTGCGGCTGCACGGCGGCACGCTCACCGTCCAGAGCGAGCTGGAGCGCGGCACCACCTTCACCGTGCGCATGCCCACGGGCTTCGCGCACCTGCCGCCGGAGCACGTGACGTCCACGAAGAGCCAGCGCTCGCTGCCCGCGGGCACGGCCCCGTACGTGCGCGACGCCCTGGGGTGGCTCACGAACGCGCCGCCCCCGCCGGAGGAGGACGCCGGGGCGCCCCCGGCCCTCGAGCCGGCCTCGCTGGGGATGCAGGAGCGCGGGCGCGTGCTGCTCGCGGACGACAACGCGGACATGCGCGAGTACGTGGGCCGGCTGCTGGGCGCGCACTGGACGGTGGAGGCGGTGGCGGACGGACAGGCCGCGCTCCAGGCCGCGCTCGCCCGGCCCCCGGACCTCATCCTGTCCGACGTGATGATGCCGGGGATGGACGGCTTCGCGCTGCTCCAGGCCCTGCGCGCCGACGAGCGCACCCGCACGGTGCCCGTCATCCTGCTGTCCGCCCGCGCGGGCGAGGAGGCCCAGGAAGAGGGCCTGGCGGCGGGCGCGGATGACTACCTGGTGAAGCCCTTCTCCACCAGGGACCTGCTCGCCCGCGTCACCGCGCAGCTCACCCGCTCCCGCCTGCGCAAGCTGGAGGCCGCGCACGGCGAGCGGCTGGCGCGCATCTTCCAGCACGCGCCCGTGGGCATCGCCATCCTGCGGGGCCCGGAGCACGTCTACGAGTTCGCCAACGAGAACTACCTCAAGCTCATCGCGCACCGCGACGTGACGGGCAAGGCCATCCGCGAAGCCCTGCCGGAGCTGGCGCACCAGGGCATCTACGAGCTGCTGGACGGCGTCTACACCACGGGCGAGCCGCACATCGGCCGCTCCCTGCGCGTCGTCTTCAACGACGGCCCGGAGCAGTCCACGCGCGAGGTGTTCTTCGACTTCGTCTACCAGCCCATGAGCGACGCGAAGGGCCAGGTGGAGTCCATCATCGTGGTCGTCTTCGACGTGACTGAGCTGGCCACCGCGCGGCGCGAGGCGGAGGCCGCCAACCGCGCCAAGGACGAGTTCCTCGCGATGCTCGGCCACGAGCTGCGCAACCCGCTGGCCCCCATCCTCACCGCGCTCCAACTGATGCGCCTGCGGGGGGAGACGGCCGCGGAGCGCGAGCGGACGCTCATCGAGCGGCAGGTGACGCACCTGGTGCGCATGGTGGACGACCTGCTGGACGTCAGCCGCGTCACCCGGGGCAAGGTCACCCTCAAGCGCGAGCGCGTCACGCTCACCGACGTGGTGGCCAAGGCCATCGAGCAGACCAGCCCCGTCATCGACGAGCGCCAGCACACGCTGGAGGTGGACCTGCCCGACCGAGGCATGGACCTGAACGGCGACCCCACGCGCCTGGCGCAGGTGTTCGCCAACCTGCTCACCAACGCCGCCAAGTACACGGAGCCCGGCGGCTTTTTGGCCGTGACGGGCACGCGCGAGGGCCGGGAGCTCGTCGTCAGCGTGCGCGACACCGGCGTGGGCATCGCGCCGGAGATGCTGCCGCGCGTGTTCGACCTCTTCGTGCAGGAGCACCAGGCGCTGGACCGCTCCCAGGGCGGGCTGGGGCTGGGGCTCGCCATCGCGCGCAGCCTGGTGACGCTGCACGAAGGCGCCATCAGCGCGCACAGCGCGGGCCGGGGCCGCGGCAGCACCTTCACCGTGCGCCTGCCCGCGCTGGAGGCGGAGGCCCCCGCCGCGCTGCCCACGCCGCAGCCCGGCGCGCTCGTCCCCCAGGAGCCCGTCTCCATGAGCGCGCGCGTGCTCATCGTGGATGACAACCGCGACGCGGCGGACGTGCTGTCCGAGTCGCTGGAGTTCCTGGGCTGCACGACGCGCGTGGCCTACGACGGCCCCAGCGGCCTGGAGGCGGCGAAGGCGTTCCGCCCCGAAATCGCGCTCCTGGACATCGGCCTGCCGGTGATGGACGGCTACGAGCTGGCCCGGTTGCTGCGCCAGCAGGAGGAGCCCCGCGCCCTCAAGCTGGTGGCGGTGACGGGGTACGGCCAGGAGTCGGACCGCCAGCGCTCCAAGGCCGCGGGCTTCGACGCGCACCTGGTGAAGCCGCTGCACTTCGAGACGCTGGAGGCGCTGCTCAAGGACCTGACGGGCGCCTGAGGGGCAGGCCGCCCGTCGTCCAGGGGACGTCCGGCCCACGAAGCAGGGGCCGGGCGTCCGCGAAGGCCTTATGCTCCGGCCCGACATGCCCACGCCTTCCGCGCCCTCCGCCTCCGTGGCGGACGGTGGACTCTTCTGCGAGCTGTACTGGGGCACCTCCCTGGCGGAGGCCTGGAGCTATGGCCCGGAGCTGGGCCAGGTCCACGCCGCGCCCGACGAGACGGCCCCCCTGCCCCTCTACGGCTTCACGCTGCCGGAGGAGCCCTTCCTCCTCGCCGAGCGCACCCCGAAGGGCTGGCGCATCCACGTGCCGCCGTCCGCACGCGTGGAGAAGCGCCTCAAGGGCGACGCCTTCCAGCCGGTGGGCCCCGACGAGCTGACGGGCGCGCCGGGCCGCACGGCGGTGGAGCTGCACGAGGGCATGACGCTGCGCCTCGTGGAGGGCGAGCTGAACCTGCTGGTGCAGCCGTCGGTGGTGAAGGAGCGCGCGGGCCGCTTCCTCGTGAAGGACGTGGCGTGGATCATCACGGTGGCCATCCTCTTCCTGAGCGCCCCCGTCGCCTTCCTCGTCATGGGGCCGGATCCGGCGCGCATGGCCGCGAACAACGCGCGAGCGCTGCAGGCGGCCCACGACAAGGAGGAGGCGCGCCGCAAGGCCCTGGGGTTGGACCAGCCGCTCAAGCCCATGACGGAAGCCGAGCGCGCCACCCAGCAGCAGGACGGCGGCGCGCGCGTCACCGTCCCGGCGAGCTTCGGCGTGCGCTAGGCCCAGGGCTTCAGGGCCCCAGGCCCACCCAGACCTCGCCGTCCTCGAAGAACTCCTTCTTCCAGATGGGCACGTCCTGCTTGAGCCGCTCGATGGCGTACTCGCAGCCCAGGAAGGCCTCCTTGCGGTGCGCGGAGGCCGCGGCGATGACGACGGCCAGCTCGCCCGGCACCAGGGTGCCCACGCGGTGCACGATGGCCAGCCGCGTCCCCGGCCACGTGCGCGCCACCTCGTCGCCAATCTCCGCCAGCTTCGCCTCCGCCATGGGCGCGTAGGCTTCGTACTCCAGCCGCAGCACGCGCCGGCCCTTCGTCTGGTCGCGCACGGCGCCGGAGAACGTCACCAGCCCGCCCGCCCCCTGGGACGCCACCGCGTCCACGACCTCCGAGAGCGCGAGCGGCCGGCCCACCACGCAGAAGAGGCGCGGCGCCCCGCCGGCCACGGGCGGAATCAACGCCAGCTCCGCGTCCGGCGCCACCGGTGAGTCCAGCCCCACGAACTGCTGCTGCACCGCCACGCGCAGGTGCGGCAGCAGCGGCGCCAGCGGCGGGTGCTTCGCGGCCAGCAGCGAGAGCACGTCCGACACGCGCGCTCCGGGCGGCACGTCCAACGACTCGCGGGACAGGCCCGCGCGCTCGCGGGCCGCGGCGAAGTACAGCACCGTGACGGACATGACCTGCCTCCTCTGCTGGCGTGTCCCTAGCGCTCGCGCAGCACGACGCGGCCCTGGAGCCGCCCGCCGCCGTCCACCGGGGAGAAGTCGAGGAACCCGTACTCGAAGGGGGTGAACTTCTCCAGGAGCGCCGTCACGAAGACCTGGCTCGCCAGGAGCTCCGTCGAGCCGACCCCCGGCACCGAGCGCACCCCGGCGAGGTCCGCCCGAAGCCGCCCCATGTCCACCATCAGCGACAGGTGGCCCGGCCCGAACGCCTCCGCGCCGAAGCGCGTGCGCAGCGTCGCGCCCACGTCCCCCAGCTCGCGGCCGGTGAGCACCTCGCCGGCCTCCAGCGTGGCGCGCTCCGGGTCGAGCGTGAGCGACACCGGCTGCTCCAGCAGCCGCGTGCGGAAGCGCGTGGTGCCGCCCTGGGCCTCCTTCTGGAAGACGAGCCCGTTGTCCTCCAGTTGCTTCTGGATGAGCCGCAGCACCGGCTGCACGGACGCGAGCCCCGCCTCCATCACCACCGTGCCCTTGGGCGCGGGGCGCCGGTCCCGGATGAAGCTCCGGAAGAAGGCCGCCGCGTCGAAGTAGACGAGCATCGCCACGTCCCCGCGCAGCGCCTTCAGGAGCGGCTCCGCGTCCAGCCCCTGCGCGCGCCAGCGCTCCAGCGTCCGCTGCCGCCGGGGCGACTCCGGCGAGCCGAACACCAGCCGCGCCAGCTCCTCCGGAGGCACGGACACCTGCGCCGCCGCCACCGGCCCCTCCGCCGCGCGCCCCAGCAGTCGTGACGCCGGCCCCCGCGCGCCGCCCAGCAGCGGCCGGGACGAGGACAGGAAGCCGTCCAGCTCCGCCTGGTCCGCCTGCACCGCGAGCGCGGCGAAGAAGCCGCGCACCGGCATGTCCTCCTTCCCCGCCTCCGGCACCGGCGGCGCGGAGAAGAGGAACACGCTGCCGTCGCGCACCTTGCCGCGCAGCTCCGCCAGGAGCGCGTTCTCGGAGATGCCCGGCCCGGACAGCGCCTCCACCCTGCGGCGCACCTGCTCCACGTCCGGGGACTCCTCCACCGCCAGCGCCTTCACCGTCTCCCCGGGCGCGGGCGCGTCCGGCGAGTCCGGCACCGCGAGGTACACGTAGCCCCGGTCCGCGAAGAGCAGCATGGCGTTGCCGCCGTCCACCGGCTCCACGCGCGCGCTGCCGTCCTCGCGGGACAGCACCCGGTGGCCGGCGCCGCGCAGCTCCCGCGCCACGGCCGAGAGCGCCGCCCGCGGGTCCGTCACGCCCAGCAGCGCCACCACGCCGTCGAAGTCCGGCAGGAGGAAGAAGCCGAAGCCCTCCTCGGGGTCCACCTCCGAGGGGCCGGGCCCCAGGCCGCGCAGCAGCAGCGGCACGAGCGGCGTGTCCGCCAGCGTCTGGCGCACGTTGCCCCGGCCCACCAGCCGCCCGTAGAAGTCCACCAGCCCTTCGACGTTGCCGCGCACGCGGGGCACCCACAGCACCGTCTGCGCGTCCTCGGGCACCGCGCGGAGCACCGGACGCGGCACCACGGTGAGCACCACCCGGGCCAGCTCCTTGTCCCCGTCCAGCGCCCGCACGGTGTAGCGGCCGGCGGTGGCCCACGCGTGCTTGACGCCCGGCACCGTCTGGGGCGGCGTGCCGTCCCCGAAGTCCCAGGTGATGGAGGGCGCCTTCGGGGCGGTGGAGCCGAAGGCCTCCAGAACCCCCGCCTCCAGCGTGCGCTCCGGCCCCAGGTCCGGCCTCAGCCCCCGGCAACCGGAGACCCCCAGGCCCACGGCGGCCAGGAGGAAGAGGAACGGAAGCGGGGACGGGTTCGCGCGCGGTCGGGAGGCCATGGGCCTTTCGGTTAGTAGTCCAACGCCAGACCGAACATCCAGCGCCGGCTGCCCAGGTTCAGGCCCTTGCCGCCGAAGTTGTTCACATCCGCATGGGTATACTCGGCGAAGAGGTACGAGTGGTTCACCCCCAGGTCCGAGTCGAAGTCGCGCGCGAAGCGCGGCTCCAGCACGTCCAGGAGGAACGACACGCCGGCGGTGCCGCCCCAGCCCCACTTGCCGCCGCTGGCCTTGCTGCCCTCCACCACCTCCGTGGTGCTGCCCTTGGTCATCCACCAGGGGGAGTAGATGAGCCCCAGCTTGGCGTACGGCACCAGCGGGATGCCCCAGCGGAAGGCCGCGTAGTCGAACTTGTAGAAGGCGTTGAGCTGGATGGGCAGCACCTTCAGCGCCGCCTTGTCCGCCGCCGCCGAGCCGTTATCGAGCTTCGCGTCCGCGTACTTCTCCGCGTACCCCAGGCCCAGGCCCAGGCCCGCCGTGCCGATGCCCTGGTAGAAGAAGCGCTGGAGCTCCCCTTCAATGAGCAGCAGCGACGCGTCACCGAAGGTGTCCTTGTACGGCGTCGCGCCGTTGAGGGCCTTCTCCGTGTCGATGCGCGGCTTGTAGCCGCCCCCGCGGAAGATGACCGCGCCCGTGCGCGGAGAGCGCGTGGGGATGGTCACCTCCTGCGCCACCGCCGGTACCGCCAAGAGAAGCGCCGCGACTCCCAGGCCCACAGCCGTGCTGCTCATGACACCTTCCTCCGAGACGACAACCAGATGCCCAGCGCGGCCAGCACCGCGCCACCCGCGAGGCCGCCGCCGGCCGCGGCACACCCGCCGCGCTCCTGACCGCCAGCGTCCACATACGCATCGAACAAGCCATTGCTCTTCACGGGCGTCGCGTCCACCGAGGCGGACGCGGGGCTCTCATTGCCCGCGGCGTCCCGGATGATGGCCTGGAGCCGGTACGTCACGCCATTCGTAAGGCCGGTGATGACGACGTTCCCCTCGCCGGCCGCCTTGTCCACGCGCGTCACCGGCCCCGTGGTCCCCTCCAGCGCCAGCGCCCCCACCAGCCCCTGCCCGCCGTCCTCCGTGCCCGCGTCCACGTCCGTGCCCGCGTCGGTGTCCGTGCCCGCGTCCACGTCCGTGCCGGCGTCGGTGTCCGTGCCCGCGTCCACGGACGCGACCATCGCCACCTCCACGATGACGGTGGAGTCCGCCTCCGCGCCGTCCACCTGCACCGACAGCGCCGAGTCCCGGGGGATGACGGCGGCGATGGAGGGCGTCGCGGGCGGCTGCGGGTCGTACTTCAACACGAAGGTCGGAGAGCCTACGTTGGCGTAGGCCGTCTGGCACTCGGTGCCCAGGTAGCCGCCCACCTGCCGCGCGGACGCACACAGGTTGAAGGAGATCTCGGAGGTCTGCGAGTCGCACGTCGCCGCGCTCCCCCCGTCCGTCCCCCCGCCGCGCGCCGCGAGCACCTGCTGCACGCTGAAGTTCACGGTGCCGGTGGTCGTGGAGTCGCTCGAGCCGAGGCTCACCAGCTTCAGGTCCGTGGCGGTGGGCTCCCCGCCGCAGGTCCCCGTCGTCGCGTAGATGAAGAGCGAACCGCCGCAGATGTTGCCCGTGCGCGTCCAGGTGAACCGGCGCGCATTGCCACACTCACTCTTGGGCACCGTGATGGTGTTGTTGCTCGTGGTGGTGGTCGCGCTTGTGAAAGACACCGCTGGCCCCACCTGGGCCACGGCCGTGGACGCGAAGAGCAGGAGGCCAATGAATGGAAGGCGCATGGATGGGCCGGAAGCTAGCAAGGGCGGGGCCACCCTCAAGCCCCGTCCGGACGGCCTGTTTCCCAAGGAAAACCCCGGGTTCGCGCGCCAAACAGGCAAGGGGCCCCCGGGGGCTTTGCCAAAATGTCAGGCGGGGCGTTCCGCCAGCTTGAGGCCCGCGTCCACCAGGTGGGCGGCGGCCCGGCCGGCGTTGTCCACGGACGCGAAGAGCGTCACCCACTCCGGGGCCTGGGGGAAGGCGCGCACCCGGCCCACGTGGACGGCCGGGTCGCTCATCACCAGCATGGGCATGGGGTAGACGCGCTCGCCGGGGACATCCAGCACCTTGAGGGACGGGGACGTCTTCAGGGCGGCGCGCACCTGCTCCACGGGGCCCGGCTTCTTGAGCTGCACGTTCACGGTGAGGCCGTGGCCGTGGAAGGTGGGCACCTGCACGGCGGTGCCGGCCAGGACGGGCGTCTCGCCCAGGGCGGCGAAGAGGCGCGCGGCCTCCAGCGTCCAGCCGCCCTCCTCCTCCGTCCACGGGCTGTTCACCATGAAGCCGCCCACCTGGGGCACCAGGTTGAAGCCCACGCGGTGCGGGAAGGCCTGCGGCTCCGGCTCGCGGCCGGAGAGCAGGTCCGCGGTCTGCTTCTCCAACTCGGAGATGCCGCGCACGCCCGCGCTGGAGGCGCCCATCAGCGCCGTCACCTGCGCGCGCACCACGCCGAACGCGCGGCGCAGCGGCTCCACCAGGTGCACCGCGGCGCTGGTGACGATGCCCGGCAGGCTCACCACGCGGCCCTTGAAGCTGAAGCCCGGCCCCAGGGCCTCCGTGTTGAAGCCCGGGAGGATGAGCGGCACGTTGCCGTCGCTCCGGAAGGCGCTGCTCGCGTCCACCACCCACGCGCCCGCGGCCTGCGCGGCCGGGGCCAGCGTGCGGGACGCCTCCGCGGGCGTGGCCAGCAGCACGACGTGGATGCCCCGGAAGGCGTCCGCGGAGGCCCGCTCCACCTCCAGCGTGTCCTCGCCGTACTCCACCTCCAGGCCCTTGGAGCGCTCCGAGCCGAAGGCCTGCACCTGCTCCACCGGCACGTCGCGCGCGTACAGGTTCGCCAGCACCTCGCGGCCCACCACGCCCGTGGCGCCCACCACGGCAATCCGAAGGTTCTCTCTCATGACGGGCTCCTTTACGTCAGCGCCTCCGCCCGCGCGAGCACGACGAAGCGCCCTGGAGGCGGAGGCTTCAGTCTTCCTTCAGGCGCGCCGTGGGCGCGGGGCCCGGCAGCGGCGGGAACTTCGGGTTGCGCTCCGGCTCGGACGCGCGGACGTAGTGCGGCTCCAGGGCGAAGAGCGCCTCCTGGGAGTACGCCTCCGGCAGCCTCGCCAGCCGCCCCACCTCCACCGCGGACGGGAAGGCCGGGCCGGACAACAGCCGGTGCGGCGCGACGCCGTGCTTCTCCAGCGCCTGGCGGTAGTCCGCGAGCGCCGGGCCCAGCGCCACGGCCTCCGGTGCCGCGGCCATGCGCTGCGCCACCTCCTCCGGCGACATGGCCGTCTCCGGCTCCAGCGCCTCCACGGTGGACCCCACGCGGCGGTAGGCGCCCAGGTAGAGGTCGTCCTTGCGCGCCACGGCCAGGCAGAACAGCGGCACGCCCTCCGGCCCCTCCAGCGCCACCGCCGCCAGCGACGACGCGCCGGCGACCTTCAGGCCCGTGGCGTACGCCAGCGCCTTCACCGTGGCCAGGCCGATCCTCAGGCCCGTGAACGAGCCGGGCCCCAGTCCCACCGCCAGCCCCTCCAGGTCCTTCAGCTTCAGGCCGTGGCGCGAAAGCAGGTCCCCGACGACGCCGGGCAGCACCTCGCTCTGCTTGTCCGGAGGAGGCACCACCATGTGCTCCACGGCGCGCACGTCCGCCCCCTGGCGTTCCACCAGGGCGAGCGACAGCGTCAGCGTGGAGGTGTCCAGCGCGAGCAGCACAGGCGACATCCCTTCTTTCGGTTCAAGGCACTCAGGCCGGAACGGCCCAGAACTCCACCGGCACGTGCGACACGCGGTCGCTGCCGCACCGGTACAGCCGCACGCGCGCCAGGCCCTTGTCCAGCATGCCCAGTTGCTTCGCCGCGGCCTTCGACAGGTCGATGATGCGGCCGTCCACGAAGGGGCCGCGGTCGTTGACGCGCACCTCCACGTGGCGGCCGTTCTCCATGTTCATCACCTTCACGCACGACCCGAAGCGCTCCGTGCGGTGCGCGGCGGTGAGGGCGTTCTGGTTGAACTTCTCCCCGCTGGCGGTGGGCCGGCCGTGGAGGCCGGGGCCGTAGAAGGACGCGAGCCCCTCGCCCAGGTAGTTGCGAGGCATCTTCTCCCGGCGCGTCACCTTCGTGCCTTCACCGCCGGAGGAGCCCTCTGGCGGCTGGGGCTTCGCCGCGCGCGACGCGCAGCCAGCACACAATCCCATCCCCAGCAGCAGGAGCGCGGTCCGTCCTCGCATCATCACCTCGTCAGCGGGTCACGTCGTTGGTCACGGCGAGCAGCATGAGCAGGATGAGCAGCGCCAGGCCCACCATGTTCGCCACCTCGCGCACGCGCACGGGGATGGGGCGGCGGCGGATGCCCTCCCACGCCGCGGACAGGAGGTGGAAGCCGTCCAGCACCGGGATGGGCAGCAGGTTCATCACGCCCAGGTTGATGGAGATGATGGCCATCAGGTTGAGGAAGCTGTCCAGGCCCTGCTCGGCGCTCTTGGCGGCCAGTTGGTACATCATGATGGGGCCGCCAATCGTGCTGGGCGACACCTTGCCCACGAACAGCCCGCCCAGCACCTGCACCATCTGCCCGACAATCTTGGGGACGATGAGCGCGGCCTCCTTGAAGGCGGCGGCAGGGCCCAGGTCGATGGTCACCTTCTCCACCGGCGGCAGGTCCGCGCTGCTGTAGCTCCACGGGCGCACGCCGAACACCAGCGGGGCGCTCGTCTGGCCGTAGTCGTCGCGCGTCTTGAGCGGCGCCTGCGCCAGCTTCTCCGTGCGCTCGCCCTGGGCGCCGCGCCAGGTGAGCGTGAAGGGCTGGGCCTGCAGGCCGTTGAGCACCGTCGCCAGCTTGTTGAAGGACTTCAGCGGCGTGCCGTTGATGGCCACGATGCGGTCGCCCGGGACGATGCCCGCGCCCTCCGCCACGCTGCCCGTCGCCACGCTCGCCACGTAGAGGTCCACGGCCTCCGCGCCCAGCGCCGCCGCGCCCTCGCCGGGCTGGCGCGGCAGGGACACCTTCACCACCTCCGGCAGCCGTCCGGTGACGGCGCCCACGGCCACGGGGGCCAGGCGCGCCACGCTCAGCTCCATGGGGGTGCCCTCCGGCACCTTGGCCACCTCGCGGTAGAGGGCGGCCTCGTCCTGCACGTGCACGCCGTTGACGGACAGCACGCGGTCGAAGCTCTTCAGGCCCGCGGCGGCCGCGGGGGACGTCGCCGGCACGCCCACCACCGGCGGCTGCGGGTAGGGGCTCACGCCGATCATCCCGCGCTCGACGGTGTCCACCGGGGACACCTCCGAGCTCTTCTCCGGCGTCACCTCCACCACGCGCTGCTGCCCGTCGCGCTCCAGGGTGATGGGGACGGGGCGGTTGAACTTGCCGACGAACGCGTCCCGCATGTCGTCGAAGGTGCGGACCGGCTCGCCCTCCACGGTCAGGATGCGGTCCCCGGGGCGGATGCCCGCGGCGGCGGCGGCCATGTCCGGCGACACCATGCCCACGCGCGTGGACAGCGTCTCCTGGGGGCCCAGGAAGACGAAGAAGTAGACGAAGATGGGGAACAGCAGGTTGAAGGCCGGGCCCGCCAGGACGATGAGCCCGCGCTTCCACGGCGGCTGCGCCAGGAAGCCGCGCGCGGCCTCTTCCGGCGGCAGCTCCTCGTGCGGCAGGTCCCCGGCCATCTTCACGAAGCCGCCCAGGGGCAGCAGCGCCACCTGGTACTCCGTCTCACCCTTGGTGAAGCCGATGATCTTCGGCCCGAACCCGATGGAGAACTTGAGGACCTTCACCCCGCAGGCCTTGGCCACGAGGAAGTGGCCGAGCTCATGCACCGTCACGAGCACGCCCAGCAGGAGGATGAAGAACCCGAGGTTCTGGAGCATGGCCGGAAGAGTAATCGCGCCCCCCGGCACGGACAACGCACAACACAAGCCGCAAGGCGGGCGGCCAGGCGCGAAATCAGGCACTTACGGCAGCAGGTGCCTCACGAACTGCACATAGACGAACACCAGCGGCGCGTTGAAGATGAGCGCGTCGATGCGATCCAGCACGCCGCCGTGTCCGGGAATGAGCTTTCCGGAGTCCTTCACGCCGTAGGCGCGCTTGAGCATGGACTCGCACAGGTCACCCACGGGGCCCAGCAGGCCCCCCGCGATGCCCAGCACCACACAGTCCCAGACGGTGAAGATGGGGAAGAAGCCGAGCTTGGCGATGAACATGCCCAGCACGGAGCCGACCATGCCGCCGAAGAAGCCCTCCCACGTCTTGTTCGGGCTCACCGCGGGGTAGAGCTTGTGCTTCCCCAGGAAGCGGCCCGCGAAGTACGCCAGCGTGTCGTTGGCCCAGGTGATGGTGAGCGCGCAGATGACCCACGCGTGCCCCTCCCCCGGCAACAGCCGCAGCGCGGACAGCGCGGTGAGGCCGATGGAGCCGTAGAGGAAGCCCGTGACGAGGTGCGCGGCCCGGGTGGGGGCCTCCGCGAGCACGCCCCGGAACAGGTTGTAGATCCACGCGAAGAAGAAGAAGACGGACGTGAGCCAGAAGGCCGTCTCGCCGGTGCGCGCGGCGTCCCGCAGCGGCAACAGCGGCATCACGAAGGCGAAGGCCATGCCCACCCACGCGGCGGCGCCCAGGCGCTTCTGGGTGATGAGGTAGTACTCGCCGGCGCACACGGCCGCGGCGGCGCCCAGGAGGATGGCGCTGTAATACCCGCCCAGGAACAGGAGCAGGAGCACCAGCGGCAGGAGGGTGACGCCTGTGACAACGCGGATGAGGAGGTTCTTGTTCTTCTCGTTCACGCCTTGGCCCGCTGGGGGGTGTCGTCCCGGTTGACCTGGGCGGACGTCAGCCCGAAGCGCCTTTCGCGGCCCTGGTACTGCGACAGGCAGCGCAGGAACTCCTCGGTGCGGAAGTCAGGCCACAGGGCGTCGGTGAAGCACAGCTCGGCGTACGCCAGTTGCCAGAGCAGGAAGTTGGAGATGCGCTGCTCGCCGCTGGTGCGGACGATGAGGTCCACGGGCGGCAGCCCCGCGGTCCACAGCCGGGACTCCAGGTCGTCGGCGTCCAGGCGCGCGGGGTCCAGCTCGCCGCGGGCCGCCGCCTGCGCCAGGTCGCGCGCGGCGCGCAGCAGCTCCTCACGGCCGCCGTAGGAGAGCGCCAGGGTGAGCACCATGCCCGTGTTGTGGGCGGAGTCCGCCCTCAGGCGCTCCAGGGGCTCGCGGACGTAGCGGGGCAGCTTGTCCACCTCGCCGATGGCGTTGAGGCGGATGCCGTTGTCCAAAATCTCGGCGCGCTCGGACTCCAGGTACTCGCGCAGGAGGTCCATCAGCCCGGCGACCTCTTCCGCCGGGCGGGCCCAGTTCTGGGAGGAGAACGCGTAGAGGGTGAGGGCCTGGACGCCCAGGCGGCGGGCGGTGCGGGTGACCTCGCGGACGCTCACGCTGCCCTCGCGGTGGCCCTCCAGCCGGGGCTGGCCGCGAAGCTCCGCCCAGCGGCCGTTGCCGTCCATGATGATGCCCACGTGGCGCGGGAGCGGCCGGGCCTTGACCTGGGCCTCGAGGGCGGTGGGCAACACGGTAAGAGGGCGATCCATGAAGCCGCGCACCCTAGCGGCGGCGCCGCGTCGCGTCCACGGGCGCGTGGCCGCCCGGTCCCCCTCCACGGGTGGGCGGTCGTCTGGAGGGGTTGAACGGTTCATGAGGGGACACGAGCCCGGCCAGAGGGGTCTTCCATGAAAACTCCTCATGGGTGTCCCTCCTTCCGGGTGCTCGGCGGGCTGCTCGGGACCTGCCTGTCGGGGGTGGGGCCGGCCTTCGGGCAGGCGGCCACTCACTCCGCCGCGAGGTTGAGCTTGAAGACGTTGTCCTGCCCCGCCTTCACCTCGAAGGCGCGGGTCACGTCCTTGCCCAGGTCCCTGTGCACGACGCGCACCTGATGCGAGCCCTCCGTCGCCATCACGGCGGCGAAGGGCGTCTGGCCCAGGTTCTTGCCGTCCAGGTACACCGTGCCGAACGGACGGACCCGGAACTCCACCTTGCCCCGGGGCAGCTCGCGCCGGACCGGGGAGGCCACGCGGCGGACCGCCGTGCTCGTCGCCACGGGCTTCGCGGCCACCGTGGGTCGCGGAGTCAGCGCCACTTCCGTGACGACACCCGCGTCACGCACCTCGGCGGAGCGCTCCGTCGCGGGCATCGCCTCCGCCACGACGGCGGGAGTACCGCGGTCCCCCTCCCCGGCGGCCACCGTTTCCGCACGCGCCTCCGGAACAACCGGCGTCACCTTCGGCTCCGGCGGCTTCGCGGGCGCGTCGTCCTTCCGGGCCACCGGCACGGCCGGACTCGGGGGCGTCGCGGCCTTCTCACCCCGGCCCGCCACCGCCAGTCCCCCAGCGAGCCCCAATGCGCTCACGGCCACCAACGCCCCCACCCACTTCCGCCGGGGAGAGCGCACCGCGCCCGCGAGCAGGGGCTGCTCGGAGGCAGCCTCCTTCGAGCCATCCGGAGGCAGCGCCGCCCCGGAGGACTCCCGCAGCAGGCTCCCCGCGGAAGGCGTCGCGGGGTCCGTCGCCGCGTCGAACCGGCTCGACGGCACGTCGTCCCCAGACGCCGCCACCGCGGGCGCCTCCGTCGAGGAGCGCGCGGCCAACGGCGCCCACGCCGTGCCCACACGGCCGGGCATGGGCGTCTTCGCCGCGTCCACCGCGGGCGCTGTCACCCGCCCCTTCGCGGGCGTGGGCGCGACGGGCGTGGCCTCCACGCCCTCCATCACCTGCGCCACCAGCCGGGAGATCTGGTACGCGCCCACGGGCTCGCCCAGCGACAGCACGAAGCGCTCCAGGTCCGCCTGGAACGCGCGGCAGTCCGGGTAGCGCTGCTCCCGGTCCTTCGCGAGCGCCTTCTCCAGAATCCGCTGCATCGTCTCCGGCAGGTCCGGCCGGCGCGTCACCGCGGGCACGAAGGGCTCGAAGAGGATGGCCTGCATCATGCTCACGTCCGTCGTGGCGTCGAACGGCCGCTTCCCGGTGAGCAATTCGTAGAGCACGATGCCCAGGGCGTACACGTCCACGCGCCCGTCCATGGCCTTCGCCTGGAGCTGCTCCGGCGGCATGTACGCCACCTTGCCCTTCACCACGCCCGTCGCCGTGCGGTGGCTCTGCCCCGCCACCTTCGCGATGCCGAAGTCCACCACCTTCACGGTGCCCTGCCGCGACACCAGCACGTTCTCCGGAGAGATGTCCCGGTGCACCAGCCCCAGCGGCGCCCCCGTCTCCGGGTCCGTCAGCTCGTGCGCGAACGCCAGCCCCTCCGCCGCGGCGGCCACCATCTTCGCGCACACGCCCGGGGGCAGCGGCTGCTTCAGCTCCGTGGAGCGCTTGATGAGCCGGCGCAGCGTGGGCCCGTCGATGTACTCCATCGCCAGGAAGTAGCTGCCGTCCACCTCACCGAAGTCGAAGATCTGCACCACGTTCGGGTGGTCCAGCCGGGCGGCCAGTTGCGCCTCGCCCAGGAACATCTCCACGAACGCCTCATCCTCCGCCAGGTGCGGCAGGATGCGCTTGAGGACCAGCGTCTTCTCGAACCCCCGGGGCCCCGCCGCCTTCGCGAGGAACACCTCGGCCATGCCTCCCGAGGCGAGTTTCCGCACCAACTGGTACTTCCCCAATTGCATGGACCCAAAGCTTTCCCATGGTTCACTGGAAAAGTGAAACCCGCCGCGCGACCGAGCGTCCGGCGGCATGAGCAAGCCACCAGGACGTTTGACCCTGACGCGACGTGCTCCGTAGGATCCGCCCTCCCATGCCTCCCAAGGCCATTGGTCCCTACCGCGTGCTGGAAACGCTCGGCAGTGGCGGGGCCGGGACCGTCTATCGGGCCCTGGACCGCCGCAGCAACGACGAGGTCGCGCTGAAGCTCCTGTCGACGGGTGGCCCGTCGCTGGACGACCGCGCGGCCCGGAGGCTCGCGCGCGAATTCGAGACGCTCGCGGACCTGGCCCACCCCAACGTGGTGAAGGTCTTCGAGGCCGGCGTCCACGCGGGCCAGCCGTACCTGGCCATGGAGCTCATCGAGGGGCTCACGCTGCGCCACTACCTGGACGTGAGCTTCAACGACCTGCACACGCCCACGCCCTCCAGCCGCTTCCCGCTCACCGTCCGCCGCACCGCGGACGACGACTTCGGCAGCGAGGACGACCCGGACGACGAAGCGGACGACGCCAGCGAGGACGACGGCACTTTCGACCTCAACGCCTTCGCGGAGGAGGCCCCCAGCGAGGACCTGGCCAGCTTCCACGGCGCCGGGGAGGACGACTCGGACTCGGGCGGGATGCCCGTGGTGGACCCGCGCCGGGCCGCACCGCGCGCGCCGCCTCCCCCTTCCCGCCCCGCCACGCCGAAGATGGCGGACCTCAACCGGCCGGAGCGCATGGGCAAGCTGAAGGACGCCATGCTCCAGGTGTGCGAGGCGCTGGCGTACATCCACGGCCACGGGCTGGTGCACCGCGACCTGAAGCCGTCCAACATCATGGTGGATGACGACCGCCAGGTGCGGCTGATGGACTTCGGCCTGGCCAAGTTCCTCGCGGACGACGCGGGCATCACCGCGGACGGCAAGCTGGTGGGCACGTACCGCTACATGGCCCCGGAGCAGATCCTGGGCGAGCCGCTGGATGGGCGCTCGGACCTGTACAGCCTGGGCGTCATCCTGTACGAGCTGATGAGCGGGCGTCCGCCGTTCGACGCGAAAACGCCGCACGAGCTGTGGCGTCAGGTGCTGGAGACGGAACCTCCGCCGCTGCTCGCGCTCAACCTGCATGGCGACCCGCAGTTGGCGCGGGTGGCCCATCGCCTCATCCGCAAGGAGCCGGACGACCGGTTCCAGACGGCCGAGGAAGTGTACGAGGCCCTCTCCGAGTGAGCACGACGACGACGCACACCCTCACCGTGGACGCCACCCAGGCGGGCCAGCGGGTGGACCTGTTCGTGGGCGAGGCCCTGGGCCTGTCCCGCGCGCGCCTGAAGCGCCTCTTCGAAGAAGGCCAGGTGCGCGTGAATGGCCGCCCCGCCAAGAAGGGGCTCACCGTCACCGAGGGCCAGCAGGTCGCCGTGACGGTGGAGGAGGCCCCGCGCGAGGCCGTGCCCGACACGGACTTCCCGCTCGTCGTCCTGCACGAGGACGCCGCCCTGCTCTTCGTGGACAAGCCCGCCGGCCGCCCGTCCCACCCCCTGCAGCCGGGAGAGACGGGCACGGTGGCCAACGCCCTGGTGGCGCGCTACCCGGAGGTCGCGCAGGCGTCCCAGGACCCGCGCGAGGGCGGCCTGTGCCACCGGCTGGACGTGGAGACGTCCGGGGTCCTGGTGGCGGCCCGCACGCGCGAGGCCTGGACCGCCGTGCGTGAGGCCTTCAGCCACCGCGCCGTGGACAAGCGCTACCTGGCCCTGGTGACGGGCCCGCTGGCGGACGAGGGCGAGGTGGAGGTGCCGCTGCGCCACCACCCGCGCCACCCGGACCGCGTGGAGCCGGCCCCCTACGGCGCCGAGGACGCCCGCGAGGCGCTGTCCCACTTCCGGGTGCTGGCCCGGTCCGGGGACTCCAGCCTGGTGGAGGTGAAAATCCTCACCGGCGTGCTGCACCAGGTGCGCGCGCACCTGGCGGGCGTGGGCGCGCCCATCGTGGGGGACGCGCTCTACGGGGGCCGCGAGGCGCCGGAATTGGGGCGGTTCTTCCTGCACGCCCGCTCGCTCACCGTGCCGCACCCGGTGACGAAGGAGCCCGTGAAGGTGGAGAGCCCGCTGCCGCCGGACCTGGTGGCGGAGCTTTCGCGCCACGGGCTGTCGTGGCCGGTGGCCGGTTAGTCGCCCATCACCTTGACGATGACGCGCTTGCGGCGCTGCCCGTCGAACTCCGCGTAGAAGACCTGCTGCCACGGGCCCAGGTCGAGCTTGCCGGCGGTGATGGGGATCAGCACCTGATGGTGGACGAGCATGGACTTCAGGTGCGCGTCGCCGTTGTCCTCGCCGGTGCGGTGGTGGCGGTAGTCGGGGCCGTGGGGCGCCAGGTGCTGGAGCCAGTCCCAGATGTCCTCGTGGAGGCCGGGCTCGTCGTCGTTGACGAAGACGCCCGCGGTGATGTGCATGGCGGACACCAGCACCATGCCCTCCTGGACGCCGCTCTTCTTCACCAGGGAGGCCACGGTGTCCGTGAGGCGCACCAGCTCGCGCCGGGCCTTCGTCTCGAACCAGAGGTATTCGGTGAGGGTCTTCATGGCTCGCACTGTCAGAGGGGACCACTAGAGTGACTCACGCCATGCGAGCCATCCTCCACGTGGACATGGACGCCTTCTATGCGTCCGTCGAGCAGCGCGACAACCCGTCCCTGCGGGGCAAGCCGGTCATCGTTGGCGGGCATGCACAACGCGGCGTGGTGGTGGCCGCGTCGTATGAGGTCCGCCCCTTCGGCGTGCGCAGCGCCATGCCCATGGCGCGGGCGGTGAAGCAGGCGCCGCACGCCATCGTGGTGAAGCCGCGCTTCTCCGCGTACGCGGAGGCCAGCGAGCAGGTGTTCGCCATCTTCGAGCGGTACACGCCGCTGATTGAGCCCCTGTCGCTGGACGAGGCGTTCCTGGACGTCACGGCGTCGGTGGGGCTGTTCGGCGCGGCGGCGGACATCGCGAAGCGGATCCGCAAGGAGATTGCCCACGAGCTGAACCTGCCGGCGTCCGCGGGCATCGCCACGGCGAAGTTCGTGGCGAAGATCGCCTCCGACCTGGCGAAGCCCAACGGCCAGCGCGAGGTGCGCCCGGAGGAGACGGTGGCGTTCCTCGCGGGGCTGCCGGTGTCGCGGCTGTGGGGCGTGGGGCCCAAGACGGAAGAGGCGATGAAGCGCGCGGGGCTCGTCACCATCGGGGACGTGGCGGCGCGGGACGTGGACTGGCTGGAGCAGCGCTTCGGCGCGGCGAGCGCGAAGCACCTGTGGGAGCTGTCGCACGGCATCGACGCGCGGGACGTGGTGCCGGACCGGGCGGCCAAGAGCGTGGGCGCGGAGGACACCTTCGACGAGGACCTGACGGGCCCGGAGGCGCTCAAGCCGCACGTGCACGCGCAGGCCCTGCGGGTGGCCCGGCGGCTGCGCAGAGCGTCGCTGAAGGGGCGGGTGGTGCAGCTCAAGCTGAAGTTCTCGGACTTCACGCTCATCACCCGGCGCACCACGCTGCGAGAGGCCACGGACGACGGGCAGGTCATCTACCGCGCGGCGCTGGAGCTGCTGGAGCGCGCGCACGAAGGCAAGGCGCTGCGGCTCACCGGCGTGAGCGTGCAGTTGGACGAGGACGAGCCGCAGTTGGGGCTGTTCCCGGCGGCGGCGCCGAAGTCGTCGAAGTTGAACGAGGCGATGGACCGCATCGCGGCGCGCTTCGGCAGCAAGGCCATCACCATGGCGGACATCGCGGGGGCGGAGGCGTCGGATGACGACCAGCACCGCTCCGAGAAGCCGGTGGACAAGCCGAAGCGGTAGCGCGTCCCCGGGCACGGAGCACCTGAGCGCCTTAGCCCTTTCGCTGCGCCGTCACGGCGGGGACGACGCGGCAGCGCCTCCAGAAACGAAACGGGCCGGAGCACCTGAGCGCCCCAGCCCCTTCGCTGCACCCGGCTGCTACGGGAGCGCTATCCCTCGCCCGCGTCGGAACCGGACGAGGCGCTGGAACCACCGCCCTCCCCGCTCCCGCTGCCGGAACGGCGGCGACGGCGGCGACGGCGCTTGCGGCGGGGCCCATCCGCGTCCGCTCCGTTGCCCGCTCCGGCGCGCGGCGGCGGCACCTCTCCGGCCTGCCACGCCTCCAGCGCCTCGCGCCCTTCGCCCGTGGCCTCCACCGTCATCGCGTAGACGGCCAGCGCCTCGTTGAAGAGCGGGTGGCGGCGGAAGGCGCCCGTCTTGCGGCGGCGCTCCCCGGACAGCGTGCGCTGCATCAGCAGCAACATGCGGCAGCGCTCGGCGATGCGGCGCGGCAGCCTCGCGGACTCCACGAAGCCCGCCAGCAGGTCCTCGATGACGCGCGACACCGACGCGCGGCCCTCGTCCTGCGACTCCTCCGGCGGCGGCTGCGCGCGGCTGATGGGCACCAGCAACGTGGCCAGCAGGATGGCGTCGTCCAGCACCTCGCCCGCCGACACGCGCTTATCCAGCGCCTGCGCGAAGGCGTAGAAGGTCTTCTCCCCTTCCTTCCCGTGCTCGCGCAGGTACGCGTCCACCGGCGGCAGCAGGATCTTCAGCGCGTCCAGCGCCGCCAGCAGCTTCAGCGCCGGGGCGGACACGCCGCCGCGGATGAGCCGGAACGTCTCCTCCAGCAGGCGCGCGGGCGCGCAGCGCGGCAGGTCCTCCACCGCGCCCTCCATCGCCGCGTACGTGCGCGACTCGATGTCCAGGTCCAGCTTCGCCGCGAAGCGCACCGCGCGCAGGATGCGCACCGGGTCCTCGCGCATGCGGATCTCCGGGTCGCCAATCGTCCGGATGAAGCGCTCATCCAGGTCGCGCCGGCCGCGCACGTAGTCGATGACCCGGCCTTCGCTCGCGTCGTAGAACAGGCCGTTGATGGTGAAGTCGCGGCGGCGCGCGTCCTGCTGCGCGGTGCCGAAGACGTTGTCGTGCGTGATGAGGAGGTCCTCGCCGCTCTGCCCCTCCTCCACCCCCGCCGCCGGCTCCAGCTCCGTGGGGTTCGCGCGGAAGGTGGACACCTCCACGATCTTCCCACCCTTGAAGTAGACGTGCGCCAGCCGGAAGCGCCGGCCGATGAGCCGGCAGTTGCGGAAGATGGCGCGCACCTCGCCCGGGTGGGCGCTGGTGGCCACGTCGAAGTCCTTGGGCTTCTTGCCCAGCAGCAGGTCGCGCACGCAGCCGCCCACCAGGTACGCCTGGTGGCCGTGCTGGTGCAGCCGCAGCACCACCTTGAGCGCGTCCGGATCCATCTCGTCCGGGTCGATCTCCGCGGGCTCGCCCGTGCGGGTGGTGGTGGGCGCCTGCAGCTCCGGCTCGTTCGCGGCGGGCTCCGGCTCCGGCTCCAGGATGACGGCCTCGGGCTCCTCGGCCTCGTCACCCGCCTCGGCGGCGGCCTGCGCGTCCTCCGCCTCCGCGGCCTTCAGGGCCTCGGTGGCGGCGCGGATTTCATCGCTGACCTCGGGGCCGGCGTCCTCGGTGTCGTCATCGTCGTCGAACCCGTCGTCCTCCGCGGCGTCCGCGGCGTAGGGGGGCTCGGAGGGGGCCGGAGCGGCCCGGGAAGGGGTTTCGTGCTCGCTGAGGTGCTCGGCGGAGTCCGCGGGCACCTGGGCTTCGGTGCGCTCGCCGCGCTCCTCGGAGCCCGTCAGGTCCAGGGGGGAAGACATGGAAAGTACCTCGTGCGCGGACCCGGAAGCCGTGTCCGCTGCCGCCTCGAAGGAGGCCTCTCCGCGCGCGTCGTCTCCGGGCGCGGCTGGCAGCGTTCCGCCATGGGGCGGGGGATGGGTCGGGTCTCGCGTCATTCGCCTCGGAAGGGCAGCCGTCTAGCACGCATCCTCCCACCCATGGGGGTCGCGGCTAAGGACATTCTTCAGGGACGTCGGGGGTCCACCCGGGGCCCCCTGCCCGCCCGCCGTGCGCCCGCTGCCCGTGGGAGGCGCCTCCACTGGATAACACCGGGTCCGGGCCGAACCCCGGCCGCCACGGGCCCGTCACGCTGGAGGGGCCGCAAGGCAGGCAGGCGGCCGGGCCCGGGGGGCCGGACGCCTCAGGTGGGCGGCTTCAGGGTGCGCCCCTTGTGGGTCCGGGGCAGCGCGTGGGAGATGAGCGACACGTAGTCCACCGCCTGCACGCGCGGCGGGGGCGGCTGCGTGCCCAGCGCGGCCAGGCGCTTGCTGAACGCGGCCAGGATGTCCGGCATGGGGCGCATGGCCTTGAGCAGCGCGTTGGGGCCCTCCATCGCCTGGGACAGCGCGATGGCCGCCTGCTGCAACGGCAGCCCGCGCCGCAGCAGGTCCTGGAACGAGTTCGACAGCGTGATGATGTTGTGCCCCGCCGTCTGCACCATCTCCACGGCGATCTTGAGCACCTGCGGCGCCGTGAGGTGGCCGTCCGCCAGGAGGACCAGCGCCGCCTGGAAGTAGTTGAAGATGGGCACCACGCGCGGGCCGTAGGGCGTGAAGTGCGCGGGCGGCGTCAGCTTGTCCAGGTGGATGAAGATGCGCCGCACCGGGTCCGCGATGGGAATCTTCTTCCACGCCTCGTGCACCCGCGCGGCGTCGTCCGGGTACACCCCGCCCGCCTCCAGCACCTGGGACAGCACGCGCTCGTCCACCCGGCCCGCGATGAGGTCCGCGTAGAGCGAATAGATGAACGCGTCGGCCTCCGCGTCGTCGCCGAAGAGGACCTCTTCGGCCTCCACCGGCGCGTTGACGCGGCTCTCCAGGATGGCGGGCAGCTTGTAGCCCACCTGGCCGCGCAGGGCCCGGAAGCGCCCGCGAAGGAGGTTGCCCACGTTGTCCTTGAGGACGAACTCGTCCCACTGGACGCCGTCCAGCTTGAGCTTCTCCTCCAGCACCGCGCGCATCTGCTTGGGGCTGCCGGACACGATGCACAGCCGCGAGTCCCCCTGCTCCGCCAGTTCGCGGATGAGGGCGGACGCACCCGGAACGGCGACCTTCTCATGGGCCTTCTGGAACGCCGTGCGGAACAGGTCGCGCAGCGACTCGAAGTCCGTCTGGAGGTACGTCTTGTCCAGGTCCCACCGGTAGATGCGGCGCGGGGGGCGCGGGTCGATGCGGTCCGGCAGGCTCACTTCGCCAGGCCCTCCTGGATGGCGGTGCCCAGCTCGTTCGCCACCGCCTTCGCGGCCACCTTGCCCGCGTTCGCGATGGCGCGCGCCTTGGAGCGGCCGTGCGCCTTGATGAAGATGCGGTCGAACCCCAGGATGGGCGCGCCACCGTACTGCTCCCAGTCCGTGATGTCCTTCAGCCGCTCGATGCCGGAGGACAGCATGGCCAGGCCCGCGCGCCAGCGCAGGCTCTCCTTGTAGGCATACTGGGCCAGCTCCATCACCGTGTCGTGCACGCCCTCCAGCATCTTCAGGCACACGTTGCCCACGAAGCCGTCCGTGACAATCACGTCCACCGTGCCGCGCGGGATGTCGATGCCCTCCACGTTCCCCGTGAAGTTGAGCCCCGGCATCTGCGACAGCCGCTGGTGCGCCTCCACCACCCGGGGCGGGCCCTTCTGCGGCTCGACACCGTTGGACAACAGCGCCACCTTGGGCCGCTCGTTGCGGGAGATGATGCGCGCGTAGGCGGAGCCCATGACGGCGAACGCCACCAGGTCCTCCGCGGTGGCCTCCACCGTGGCGCCCACGTCGAGGATGAGGCTGAACGGGTCCTGCTTCGCGCCTCTCACGCCCCGCGTGGGGTACACCGTGGCCAGGGCCGCGCGGCGCACGCCGGGGATGAGCTGGAAGTGGCGCTTGCACGCGAGCACGCCCGCGCCCGTGTTGCCCGCGGAGACGAGCGCGTGCGCCTCCCCCTCCGCCACCAGCCGGGCGGCCACCGCCACGGAGGACTCCGGCTTGCGCGCCAGCGCCTCGCCGGGCTTCTCGTCCATGCCCACGTAGTCGCCCGCGTGGTGCACGGAGATGCGCTCCCCGTTGTGCTTGATGCCCGCCAGGGCCTCGTCGATGACCGGCCGGTCCCCCACGAGCAGCGCGTGGATGTGCGGAGACTCCAGCGAAAGCTGGGCGGCGCCTCGCACCACCTCCGCCGGGCCGTGATCGCTCCCCATCACGTCGAACGCGATGGTGATGTGCTGCGGCTTGCCCACCATGGTCCCCATCCTATGAGCTTTGCTCCGCGCCTGCTCCCGACATTCGCACCTGTGTCACCAACGACAGTGCCAAAAGTCCACCCAGCGCCACCAGCACCGCGCCCGTCCCATAAGGCGCCGTCGGGCCCAGTCGTGTGAAGAGCAGGCCGCCCAGCGCGGGCCCCACGATGCGGCCCAGGGAGCCGGACGCCTGGTAGGCCCCCAACACCGCCCCCTGGCGCTCCATGGGCGCGTGCAGGGACACCAGCGCGGACAGGCACGGCGTCACCAGCGCGGAGCCCACCGCCAGCAGCCCCATCACCGGGAACAACCACCCATACGACGGCGCCACGGGCAGCAGGGCCAGGCCCGCCGCCGTCAGCCCGAAGCCCACCACGGCCACCGGGGCCTCCCGCCCTCCCCTGCCCCCCGGGGCACCTTCCGCCCCATGGCCCGGCGCGCCATGCCCCGCGGCCACCAGCCGGCGCACCAGCCCGCCCTGCACCAGCGCGGACAGCACGCCCACCACCGCGAAGAGCGCCCCGGAGCGCAGGCTCGCCTCTTTCAGGACGGCCGCGTCCGGATGCACCGCGTGCACCAGCCACCCGCCCTCCAGCGGCACCGGCCCGGTGGAGAGGAAGCGCGTCAACAGGTAGACGGAGAAGGTGCCCTCCATCTGCGCGAAGGCCACCGTGTAGAGCAGCACCAGCACCACGCACCGGCCCACGACGGGCAGCGTCAACACGGAGGCGGCGCCCCGCATGCTGCGCGTCGTGGCGGACGGCGAGTCCGCCCTGCGCGTCTCCGGCAGGAAGAACCAGGTGTTGAGCAGGTTCAGCGCGGACAGTCCCGCCGCGAACAGACCGATGGCCAGGTTGCCGCCCCACGCCCCCAGCACGCCGCCCAGCGCGGGCCCCAGCACGAAGCCCAGGCCAAACGCCGCGCCGATGATGCCCATGCCCCGCGCGCGCTCATGGGGCTTCGTGATGTCCGCCACCACCGCCTGCGCCGTGGACACGTTGCCGCCGGACACCCCGTCGATGATGCGGGACAGGAACAACAAGGGCAGCGTGTGCGCGAAGGCGAACAGCACGTAGCCCACCAGCGAGCCCACCTGGGAGATGAGCAGCACCGGCCGACGGCCGAACCGGTCCGACAGCCGCCCCATGATGGGCGCCGCCACCAACTGCATCAGCGAGTACACCGCGACGAGCAGCCCCACCGCGAAGGGGGAAGCGCCAAAGCGCACGCCGTACACGCCCAACTGCGGAATCAGGATGCCGAACCCGATGAGGTCCAGGACGGCGATGCCGAACACCACCCGCAGCGACGCCTCCCGAGCCAACTTCGCACTCCCTCGTCCCTTCGAGGGACCGTTGGAAAAAACAAGACCGCCGGAGCGCGCGCAACGGGCGCTCCGGCGGCCGGGAACAATCCCACTCTCGGCGGAAGGCGTCTACATCGCCTCGGCGGACTGGATTTGACGGTTGGCCGTGTCGCGCTCGATGCAGCCCTTGGTCATCGTGTACTGGTACGTGCCCAGCTCGTCACGCCAGTACTCGCCCTCGTAGGGCCAGTAGAGCTGATCGTCCGCCACGGCCACGGAGTACTTGTACTTCTTGACGATGGCCGTGCGGCCGCCCGCCTTGAGCTGCTCCTCCAGGAACTCCTTCTCCTTGGTGGTCGTCTCGAACTTGATGCGCAGGCCGTTGGCCAGCAGCAGCTTGAGCGCGCCCAGCTCCGACTCCAGCTTGCCCTTGGCCATGATGCCGGCCTTGGAGATGAGGCTGGTGCGCTGGACCTTGAGCTCCTCCAGCAACTGCTTGGTCAGCTCCGAGTACTTGAACGTGTCGCCCTTGTTGCCGAACAGGTCCATCTCACCCTCGAGCTCCAGGATGGAGTCGTTGGTCTTCTTCAGGTCCTGATCCGTGAGGGCCAGCCGCAGGATGCGCTCCAGGATGACGTCCGTGCCGTTCTTCTCCAGGCCGTCCTTGTTCTTCTTCTGCACGTCCGCGAGCACCGTGTAGTACTCGGAGGCCTCCATGTTCTTCTTCACCAGCCCGTCCAGCTCGTCGTGCACGGGCAGGTAGGTGCGCTCGAAGTCCTGGAGGATGAGGTTGGACTCCCGGTAGCGGCAGTTCTCGTAATAGATGACCGCCTTCAGGATGAGCGCCTCCGGGAAGTACTCCTCGCGGAAGAAGGGCGACGACAGGGTGATGAGGTTGCCCAGCGCCTGCTCGTACTGGCCGATGCGGTAGTTGGCCCAGGAGGACTCGAAGAGGGCCTCCAGCCACTGCGTGTTCCCGCGCTCCACCTTGTTCAAATAGAAGATGGAGAAGCGGTTCTGCTGCATGCCGTAGTGCGTGCGGGCCAACTGCATGAAGGCCAGCTCGCGCAGCGACTTGTCCAGCTTCGCCGCCTCGCCGGTGCGGCCCGCCTGGGGACGGGTGAGGCGCACCACTTCCTTCATGGCCTCCACGGACGCCATGACGTCCGTGTTGCCGCGCTTGGCCGCCGCGTCCTTGTGGGCCGTGCCGTTGCGGAAGAAGGCCAGGCCCTCCAGGTACTTCGCGCGCGGGTAGAACGCGTCCGTGCGCGGGATGGTCAGCGCCAGGCGCTTCACCTCTTCGAAGGACTTGTCCGCGTTCTCCGTCTGGCCCACCTGATCCAGCGCGCGGCCACGCACGAAGTGGTAGCGCGCCAGCAGGTAGCGGAACTCGTTGCGGAACTTCTCCGGGAACTCGTAGTTCGCGTAACGGGCGATCTCATCCAGGATGACCGTCTCGTTCTGCGTCTTGCGGCTGATGAAGAACAGCCACTCCAGGCTCGTCTTGAAGAACTTCGTGGACGGGCCCGCGGCGAGGATCTTGGAGAACTCGCCCAGCGACGAGTGGTACAGCCCCATGCGGTACAGCGACTTGGCGAGCACGTAGCGCGCCTCCACGTGCAGGCCCTGGAGCTTGGGGTCCCCCAGCAGCTCGTGGGCCGCCATCGCGGACTTCTCGTACTCGTCGTTCTTGAACAGGCTGATGGCCGCGTCCAGGCGCTGGCGGTCCGCCGTCTTGCCGGACACGTCCACCGCGTCGAACGTCATGGTGGGCGCGGGCGGCTTGTCGTTGTCACCCGTGAGGTCCAGGCCCAGGCCGGGGCTGCCCTGCGCGGCCGGCTTCGCGGCCGGCGTGGGCTTCGCGGCGGGCGAGGCCGGGGTGGCGGTGGGCGCGGGCGTCGTCGTCACGGCGGCGGGCGGCGTGGCGGGGTTGCCCACGGGCGCGGAGGACTCCTCCGCGCTCGCGTCCGCGTCCTCGGCCGGGACGGCCGCCTTGCCCTTGCCGCGCTTGGCGCTGGTCTTCTTCTTGGAGGAGGCCTTCGAAGAGGCCCCCTTCTTCTTCTTCTTCGACTGGCCCGCCAGATCCAGCCCTTCGAAGGACTGGGCCAGCGTGGGGGCCGTGTACGCGAGCGTGAGCCCGAGGACGGCGAGGCGGAGGAACCGGTGGGTGCGCATGAGTCTCAGGAACCGGAGGGGAAGAAGAAGGACAGGCCCAGCTCGAACAGGATCTGGTTGCGGAGGTAGTTGGGCGTGGGCTCCCGGCCCTTCTCCACGTAGATGATGTCGCGCAGCTCCGTGCGCAGCGTCATCCACCGGTTGAAGAAGAAGCGCAGGCCGACGCCCACGTTGCCGCCGCCCGTGAGGTACGACTTGCTGCCCGCGACGGGCGAGCCGTCCGCCAGCGACTCCGCCGGGCCCTTGTACTGGACGACGGACGCGCCCACGACGCCGTACATGTCGAAGTGGACGAACTTCTCCGCCAGGAGCGACAGCTTGCCGTAGATGGGCGCCCACTGGACGTCCACGCCGCCCATCAGCGTCATCTGGCCGGGCGCGTACCCGTCCAGCTCACCCTTGGAGGGCGCGCGGCAGCCGCGGGTGTCACCGCCCTCGCCCGGCGTGAAGGTGCAGATCTGCGCGGAGCCCGCCACGGAGTTCAGCGCGTAGCCGCCGCGCAGGCCCACGCCCAGCGTCTCCATGGGGAAGTAGGTGACGGTGCCGCCGAAGAGGTACTTCTTGAAGAACGCGTCGCGGATGGTGATGGACGCGGACGGGCTGACCTCGAAGCGGCCCTTCTTGAGGAACATGTGGCCGGACACCGGCCGGATGCGCTCGCGAAGGGGCCCCAGGGCGTCCTTGTCCACCTCGGACACGTCGCCGGCCTCCTCCTCCTGGGATGTGGCGGGCGGGTTGGAGTTGGCCGCGGTCTTCGGGGCCGGGGTCGCCGTGGCCGGAGCCGGAGCCGCGGCGGCCGGAGCGGGCGCGGGGGCCTGGTCGGCGGCGGCGAGCGCGGGCGCGCCCGCGCACAGGGTCAGCAGCAGACGGAAGGCGGGCTTCATTCGGACTCCCTCCCCGTCGACTTGAGGGGCAGGAAGATGGAGATGCCCGCGTTGAGGGTCATGACGTTCTGGAGGGCGCCCTTGCTGCTGCCCAGGGGCTGGTCCACGTAGGAGGTGTTGATGAGGGCCACGTTGACGGCCAGGTAGTCCTTGGTGACGAAGCGCATGCCCAGGCCCAGGTCGAAGGCCGGGTTGAGGCCGCGGTCCGGCAGCGCGGAGGTCTCCGTCCTCACCACGCCCATGCCGCCCAGCAGGTAGCCGTCGAAGTGGAGGATGGAGTTGAGGAAGGACACCTTGCCGTAGAGCGGCGCCCACTCCAGGTCGCCCATGGCCGACCAGTTCGGCACGGAGCTGTAGATCTTGCTGTTGAAGGTGCGCTTCGCCGTGCGGACGTCATCCGAGGGAATCACCTGGATGAGCGAGCCACGCGCGGAGATGGCCAGCGTGTCCGACAGGTACCAGGCCGCGCGCAGCGAGCCGCCGAACTTCGAATAGAACGGGTCGTTCACGGAGAGGCTCACGAACGGTGAGATCTCCAGGCGGTTCTTCTTCAGGTAGACCTTGCGCTGAACGCTCTTCACCCGGTCGTCCTGGGTGATGTCCGTGAGCGGCATCAGCGCTTCGACCGGGATGTCCTTCGCCGGGGCGGCGGCAGGCGGCGACGCGGGACGGGCTTCCTCGTCCGGCGGCGGCGCGGGGTTCTCTTCGGGTGGCTTGGCCTGGGAGTCCTCGGTCAGATCGAGGCCCATGCCTTGCTGGTTCTGGGCGGGGGCCAGCGCGGGCCACATCAGGCTCAGCGCAAGCAGCAGCGTGGGGCGGTTCAAGTCCGGGCGCTCCGTGGGGGGAGGGAACGTACTGCCACCGGAAGGCAGCATGACATCAGCCGCTCCATCCTATCGGCCGTATTCCCAACCATCAACCGGCAGAATGCGCCTGCCTCCTCTGTATTCCTCCCGTATCGCTTCACAATTCCACTGTCCTCACGCCCCGCGGGTCAGGGGTTGGCGCGAAGAAGCGGTGTGCTACCGTTCACGGGTTCCGGGCGCCGTCCTCCCCCTGTCGCGCGCCCCGCTTCCATCCTTCCTAGAGGTCCCAAAGATGTTCGTGCGAACCGCGCTCTTCCTGTCCGCCGCCCTGATGCTGGGAGGCTGCGACGTCACCACCGAGCTGGGCAAGCCGTGCCAACTGGTGCGCAGGGCCACGGCCCAGGAGCAGGAGGCCCAGGGCCGCAAGTTCGTGGAGATCCAGGAGAAGGACATCGCCGTGGATCAGGACTTCATCTCCTTCGGTTCGCTGGACTGCGAGGACCTCGTCTGCGTCCGGGATGATCAGAGCCCCCGCAGCGACAACCCGGAGGCGTTCGCCCTGGGCTACTGCAGCAAGGAGTGCGTGCAGGGCACCACGACGGGCTGCGAGATCACCCGCACCGTGGGCGACGTGGAGGAGGGCCTCAAGGAGCGCATGACGTGCCGCCCCCTGCTGCTGGACCAGGACACGCTGGACGCCATCAAGGTCGCCGACGAGACCTTCTACCGGCGCACCTTCGGCGAGAACAACTCGCCCTACTTCTGCGCGGGCGCCGTCCCGGCGGCCCAGGGCAACTGAAGTCCGGACTGAACAGTCGCCTCGCGCGAAAGGGTTAGACCTTTTCGCGCCCCCCGTTCGTAAAGGCAGGGCCCGCGTTTCAAACGCCTCTGGAGCCCTGCCATGAATCGTACGGTCCTGTTCCTCGCCCTGGCTGGTGGCCTCGCCCTCACCGCGCTGGTGCTGGGCATGCCCCGCGGGGGCGGCCTTCCGCCCACGCCGCACGTCGCCGTGACGCCGCCCGCGCCTCCCCTGCCCGTCCCGCCGCCGGGGCCGCGCGCGTCCTCGGGCAGCCTCCAGGTGACGAGCCGGCTGTCGCACCCGTACGTGCCGGTGGGCCCCTCGGAGACGTACGTGACGGTGGACCTCACCGGCGCGGAGGTGCCCGGAGCCCGGCGCACCCCTGTGAACCTGGCGGTGGTCATCGACCGGTCCGGGTCCATGAGCGGCTACAAGCTCCAGCAGGCGAAGCAGGCCGCGCGGCACCTGGTGTCGCTCCTGCGCGACGAGGACCGGCTGGCCATCGTGCACTACGGCAGCGACGTGAAGAGCCTGCCGTCCCTGCCGGCCACCGCGGGCAACCGCGAGCGGATGCTCCAGTTCATCGACGGCATCTGGGATGACGGCGGCACCAACATCAGCGCGGGCCTGTCCGTGGGCCGCACGCAGTTGGCGTCCGCCATGGGCGGCGCGGCCACCGTGAACCGCCTCATCCTGATGAGCGACGGCCAGCCCACCGAGGGCGTGTCCGACGAGGAGGGGCTGAAGAACGTGGTGCGGGAGATCCGCGCCTCCGGCATCACGGTGAGCTCCATTGGCGTGGGCACGGACTTCAACGAGGACCTGATGCAGGCCTTCGCGGAGTACGGCGCCGGCGCGTACGGCTTCCTGGAGGACGCGAGCAAGCTGTCCACCCTCTTCCAGCGCGACCTGCAGCAGGCCACCACCGCGGTGGCGCGCAACGTGGAGCTGTCCTTCGAGCTGCCCCCGGGCACCAAGCTGGAAGAGGTCCTGGGCTACCGCGCGCACCAGGCCGGCAACACCGTGCGCGTGGCGCTGCCGGACTTCTCCGCGGGCCAGACGGAGCGCGTGGTGGCGCGCCTCCACGTGACGGGCACCGCGCCGGGCCAGTCCGTGCAGGTGGCGGGGCTGAAGGTCGCGTACACGGACCTGCTGGTGCAGAAGAACGTGGAGGACCAGTCCACGCTGGCCGCGGTGGCCACCAACGTGCGCGAGGAGATCGTCCAGCGCCAGGACAAGGAGGCCACGGTGTACGCGGCCCGGGCCCGCAGCGCGCAGAACCTCCAGAAGGCCGCGGAGGCCATGAGCCAGGGCAGGAAGGACGAGGCCAAGGGCTACCTGTCCCAGAACCAGGCCCTCTTCGAGGAGGCGGGCGCGGTGGCGGGCGCGGCGGCGGTGGCGGCGGATCAGGCCGAGCAGAGCCGCGCGATGCAGGAATACGACGACGCGGACTCGTACGAAGCCCAGAAGGCCGCCGTGAAGAACAGCAAGGTGAAGGCGCTCAAGAGCTTCGGGCGCATGGGCTCGACGTACTGAGTGTCGGGGACAGGGCGTGCGAGGGGGCATCGCCCGCCCCCCTGCCCGCCCGCCATCGCGTCGTCACATCTTCGCGGTTGACCTCCGGAATCGCGTGGCCCTATCTCCGCGTTCTTCCAGGCTTCACCCCCTGGAAGCAGGGCGCACTGGAGGCGCGGACACGTATGGCGGCGAGCGCGAGCACCCCGTGGGTCGGGGTCATCATGGGCGGCAAGAGCGACCTGGAGCACCTGCAACCGGCGATCGACATCCTCGCCGAGCTGCGCATCCCGCACGAGGTGCGCATCGTGTCCGCGCACCGCACGCCGGACTGGATGATGGAGTACGCGTCCAGCGCGGAGGGGCGCGGGCTGTCCGTCATCATCGCCGCGGCGGGCGGCGCGGCGCACCTGCCCGGCATGGTGTCCAGCAAGACGCTGCTGCCGGTGCTGGGCGTGCCCATGCCCACCACGGTGCTGTCCGGCTTCGACGCGCTGCTCTCCATCGTGCAGATGCCCAAGGGCGTGCCGGTGGGCACGCAGGCCATTGGCAAGCCGGGGGCCGCCAACGCGGCGCTGCACGCGGCGGCCATCCTGGCGCTGAAGTACCCGGAGCTGCGCGAGCGGCTGGCCGCCTGGCGCAAGGCCCGCACGGACGAGGTGCTGGCGCAGCGCGAGGTGGCGGGATGAGCGGCCCCATGGTGCTTCCGGGCGGGACGCTGGGCATCCTGGGCGGCGGCCAGTTGGGGCGCATGATGGCGCTCGCGGCGCGCACGCTGGGCTACCAGGTGCAGGCGTTGGATCCGGACTCGGCGTGCCCGTCCCGCTCCGTGGTGGACCGCTGCCTCACCGCGTCCTTCACCGACACGGCGGCGGCCGAGGACCTGGCGCGCCAGTGCGACGTGGTGACGCTGGAGATTGAGAAGGTGTCCCTGTCCACGCTCAACGCGGTGGCCCGGCACGCGCCCATGCGGCCCGGCGCCTCCGTGCTGGAGGTGGTGCAGCACCGCGGCCGGCAGAAGGCGTGGCTCGCGAAGGGCGGCTTCCCGCTGGGCCCGTGGCGCGAGGCGAACTCGGAGGCGGAGCTGTCCGCGGCCATCACCGCGCTGGGCGGCAGGTGCTTCATCAAGTCCAGCGAGGGCGGCTACGACGGGCGCGGCCAGTACGAGGTGAAGTCCGCCTCCGAGGCGGGCGTCGCGTGGAAGGAGCTGGGCGAGCGCTCCGTGGTGGTGGAGGCCGCGCTGGACCTGGAGGCGGAGCTGTCCGTGCTGGTGGCGCGCGGGCCGGATGGTCAGCTCGCGGTGTACCCGCCCGCGTTCAACCACCACGAGGAGCGCATCCTCGCGTGGTCGCTGCTGCCGGGGCCGCTGCCGCCGGCCGTGCTGACGCAGGCGTCGCAGGTGGCGCGCGACATCACCGCGGGCCTGAAGGTGGAGGGGCTGCTGGTGGTGGAGATGTTCCTGCTGGGGGACGGGTCGCTGCTCGTCAACGAGGTGGCGCCCCGGCCGCACAACAGCTTCCACTCCACGGAGGTGGCCTGCCTGACGAGCCAGTTCGAGCAGGCCGTGCGCGCGGTGTGCAACCTGCCCCTGGGCTCCGTGGAGGTGGTGCGCCCCGCGGCCATCGTGAACCTGCTGGGCGACCTGTGGTTGCAGGAGGGCGGCCCCCGCTTCGCGCAGGCGCTGGCGCTGCCCGGCGTCCGGCTGCACCTGTACGGCAAGCGCGACGCGCGCAAGGGGCGCAAGATGGGCCACCTGTCCGCCGTGGGCAGCACGCCCGAGGACGCGCTCCAGCGCGTGAAGGCCGCCGCCACGGCCCTGGGGATGTAGCGCGCATGAAGACGAACGCCGCCCGCCTCCTGGACTCGCTCGGCATCGCGTACCGCCTGCGCGACTACGACGTGGATCCGGACGACCTGTCCGCGGAGACGGTGGCCGCCAAGGTGGGCATGCCCGCGGAGCAGGTCTTCAAGACGCTGGTGGCCAAGGGCGACCGCACCGGCGTGTTGATGGCGGTGGTGCCGGGCAACGCGGAGCTGGACCTGAAGGCCCTGGCGCGGCTGTCCGGCGACCGCAAGGTGGACACCGTCCCCCTCAAGGAGCTGCAGCCGCTCACCGGCTACATCCGGGGCGGCGTCACCGCGCTGGGCGGCAAGAAGGACTACCCCGTCTTCGTGGATGAGACGCTGGAGCTGTTCGACGAGGTCGCCGTGTCGGCCGGGGTGCGCGGGACGCAGCTCGTCCTCTCCCCGGCGGACTACCTGCGCGTGACGAAGGGCAAGCCGGGACCCATTTCGCGTCCGAAGGCGTAGACCCTTTTCGGAAGCCGCGCGTTCGAAGGGACATTCCCGGCCCTTGGGGGCCGTTCCCGGGGTGTCCCGATGAATGCCGCCGTGTTGCAATTCCACCACCGCGAAGCCTTCGAGCACACCGTCACGCGCGCGCTGGCGGCGGGCGCCGGAGCGGGGCTCGTGCAGTGGGTGTCCCTGCGCGCGGGCATGCCGGTGCCGCTGACGTGGGTGGTGCCCGCGGCGGTGGTGCTGGCGTGCGCGCGCGGCGACCGCTGGGACCGGGGCCTCTTGAGTGGCCTGGGGTTGCTGCTGGTCGCGCTGCCGTATGGGCTGGGCCTGTCGCCCGCGTGGACCGTGGCCACCAGCGGCGCGGCCGCGGGCGCCCTGCTGGTGCGCTCCCGCCTCAACGACCTGGGTGAGGAGGGACAGGTCGCGGAGGCCCGCCCCACCCTCGTGCACTACGGCCTGGGCGCGGTGCTGGGCGCGGGGCTCACGCTGGCGGGCGGCGTGGTGGCGAACATCCTGTCGGCGCGGCTGGCGTCCGTGGCCACGCCCACGCTGCTGGCGGCGGCGGTGGTGGGCGGCATCGTGGGGCTCTTCGTGGGGCTGGGCGCCATCGCCGCGCACCTGGGGCTGACGGCGGATCCGGTGGAGGCGCGCGCGGAGGAGCTGCTGCCCCAGCTCTCCGGTGACTTCCTCACGCTGTCCGAGCGCGCGCTGTCCCTCTACCGTCAATGCGGCCAGTCCCTGGCGAAGCTGCCCCGCGAGCCCGCGCGCGAGGAGCTGGCCCGCACGCTGGCGCGCATCACCCGGGGCGCGGTGGAGGTGGCGTCCGAGTGGGCCGGCGTGGAGGCGCAGTTGGAGGAGCGCGCCGCCGCGGAGCTGCAGGCGGAGCGCGAGAGCCTGGAGCGCGGCGCTCGCGCGAGCACGGACGTGGTGGCGCGCCGGCAGTTGGAGGCCGCGGCGGCGTCGCTGGCGGAGGAGGTGGAGCGGCTGGGGGACATGCGCCAGCGGCGCGAGCGCATCCTCGCGAGGCTGCGCGCGGAGGTGGCCCTGCTGGAGCGTGCGCGCGTGGCGCTTTTGTCCCTGCGCAGCGGTCAGGCCCAGTTGAAGGCGGCGGAGCTGGCCTCGCTGGCGCGCCGGTTCCGCGCCCTCTCGACCGCCCAGGGAGAGGAAGGCCAGGCGATGGACGCGGTCGCGGCCCAGGTCACGCTGACCCAGGTGGCGGCGGCGAACATGGGCCCCGTCACCCCGGTGGATCCGTCACCAGCAGAATCCGAGGGCGCCAAGGTGCCGGAAATCCAGCGGATTCAAGGGGAATAGGACCTGGGGAGGCTGACGGGGCCCTCCCGCCCCGGGCCCTGGGGGGCGCCCGTGGCAAGCGTCCGTTTTCGATGTTGGCCCTGCCGGGTGGTCGGGGGGGACTGAAGCTTGCGCCGGAGCGCGGTACATTTCGGGGGCCATGAGCCTGCCCTCCCCCAGCAAGCCCGCACCACCACCGCCCTGGCTCTGGAACGGTGACGAGCCGAGGGTCGCCACCGTCTTCCAGCCCATCGTCGATCTGCTCAGCGGCGAGGTCCTCGGCCACGAGGTGCTGTCGCGAGGCCTGGGCCCGGTGGAGTCCCCCAACGAGCTGTTCCACCGCGCGCGGGTGGAGGGCTTCACCTTCGAGCTGGAGCGCGCGTGCTGGACCGCGGCGGTGCGCCGCATCGCCACGCTGCCGGAGACGCAGCGGCGCGGCCCGTTCTTCTTCAACGTCAGCCCGGACGTGCTGAGCGACGAGCGCTTTGGCGGCGCGTCCACGCTGGAGCTGCTGCGTCAGCACGGCCTGAGTCCCCAGCAACTGGTGCTGGAGATCACCGAGCGCAGCACGTTCGAGGACACGGAGCAGTTGCGCATGCTCGCGCGGCGGTACGCGGAGCAGGGCTTCGGCATCGCGCTGGACGACTTTGGCGCGGGGCACTCGGGCCTGGTGACGCTGGTGCACAGCGCGCCGGACTTCATCAAGTTGGACCAGGCGCTGGTGCGGGACATCCACCTGCACACGTACCGGCAGCACCTGGTGAAGTCGCTGGTGGCGTTCGCGCAGCGCGTGGACGCGGTGCTCATCGCCGAGGGCGTGGAGACCTGGAACGAGCTGGCGGTCCTGCTGCGCCTGGGCATCCGGCACGCGCAGGGCTACCTGCTGGCCCGGCCGGTGAGCTCGCCGCAGCGGCCGGGCGCGGACTTCGCGGAGCGTTGCCGCGAGGCCATCCGCGCCCTGCACCACCGCGAGCACGAGGACGACGAGACGGTGGGCAGCATGATCATCCGCCCACCGTGCGCGCCGGTGACGGCGCAGGCGGTGGAGCTGGACCGGCTCTTCCGCCGCACGCCCGGCGAGGACCACGTCGTGTTGCTGGACGGAGAAGAGCCTCGGGCGGTGGTGACGCGGCGCAACTTCTACGCGCGCTTCGGGGGAACCGCCGCCAGCACGGAGGCGGCGCTCCCGGACGGGCCGCGCGAGGCGCCGATGGTGGTGGAGGACGCGACGGCCATCACGGCGCTGGCGCGCATGGCGATGCGCCGTCCGCCCGAGACGGTCTACGACCCGGTGGTGGTGACGGACGCGAAGGGCCACTTCCTGGGCACGGTGACGATGAAGCAGCTCATCGCGCGGGCCTCGGACCTGGAGCAGCACGCGGCGACGGGCGCGCACCCGCTGACGGACCTGCCCGGCAGCCGGATGATCGAGCGGTGGATCCGCGCCGCGCTCCAGGGCCGCGCGTTCACGGTCATCTACGCGGACCTGGACCACTTCGAGGCGTACAACGACCGCTACGGCTTCCTCCAGGGCGACCGGGTCATCCGCTACACGGCGAGCGTGCTGTCGGAGTGTCTGCACCTGCTGCCGGAGGGCTCCAACCTGGGCCACGTGGGCGGCGACGATTTCGTGCTCGTGTGTCCGGACGCGGTGGCGCCGGAGGTGTTGCGCACGCTCTGCCAGCGCTTCGACGCGGAGAAGGTCCCGCTCCACGGGCCGGAGGACCTGCGGCGCGGGGGCTTCACGGCGAAGGACGCGGCGGGCAACACGGTGCCGGTGACGCTGAGCCTGGCGGCGGTGGACCACCAGGGGCTGTCCGCCCACCCGCACCCGGCGGAGCTGTCCGCGGTGGCCGCGTCCCTGCGCAAGCGGGTGAAGGCCGTCTCCGCGCAGACGCACACCAGCACGTTCCTGTTCCAGCCGGGCGCGGTGAAGTAGCCGGACCGCGCCCGCCGGGGTGTCACGGTGCGATGGGGAGCGTGCTCACGCCCTCGAACTCCGCCGTGCCGCCGCGGACGATGCCGTTCTTCTGGCACCAGCCGCCCGGCACCTCCAGCACGTACTGGCTGGGGATGCCCACGCCGCGGTTCGTCAGCGTGCGCGGCTCCGCGTTCTCGATGATGCCCACGACGCGGCCCTCGGACGTGATGAACAACATGTCCAGCGGGATGAGCGTGTTGCGCATCCAGAAGCCGCGCACCTCTTCATCCGGGAAGATGAAGAGCATGCCCTGCCCGGCCGGCAGCGACTTGCGCCACATGAGCCCGCGCGTGCGCGACTCGTCCGTGGCGGCCACCTCCACCTCCACGCGGTGCACACCACCGTAGGCATCCTTCAGCCGCACGTGCGCGCGCGGCAGGGTCGGCATCACGTAGTCCTCCGCCGACACGTCCCTGGACTTCGGACGCGCCGGTGCGGGCGCGGCGGTCTTCGGAGGCGCGGCGGGCGCTTCCTGACACGCGCCGCCCGCGAAGGCCAGCGCCGCCACCACGAACGTCAGGCGCGTCCGCGTCTTCATGAGGGGTGCTGGGGGTGCAGGGGCTTGTTGAGCAGCTTCTCGGTCAGCTCGGAGCCCAGGCTGTCCGACATGAGCCGCTCCACCAGCGTCTCGAAGTCCACGCGCTGGGACTCGCTGCTGTAGATGAAGCGGATGCCCATGCCGGGCTCCTCCGCGTCGGCCTTGGACCAGACGACCTCGCCCAGCAACTCGAAGGGTGCCTCGCGGTGCGGCACCGTCAGCTTGAAGAGGAAGCGCGTGCCAATGGGCAGCGGCTTCTTCGTCTTGATGAACGTGCCGCCCTTGCTGATGTTCTTCGTGTAGTCAGCGAAGAACGAATTGAGCTTCTTGTAGTCGACCTTCAGCTCGATGGGCGCACGACCGTGGGTGCGCAGTTCGGATCCGCTCTTCTGTTCGGACATGCGGCCGGGGAGTATAGGGGACGCCATGCGGCAAGTCCTCCCCCGTGCCCGTGCACTGTTGGGCCGTCCAGCCGTCCTGGCCACCGTGCTGCTGCTCGGCGGTGGGGGGTCGGCCCTCGTCCTCCTCCCCCTTTTCGGGGTCCCGGGCTTCGAACTGGGCTTGGCCCTGTCCATCGCCGTGGGCCTGCTCGGGGGGGGGACAGGCATCGCCGCCGCCGCCCAGGAGCGCCGCGTCCTCACGGGCGCCGGCCCCGTGCCCGCCCGGGTGGAAGCGTCCGCCCTGCCCGGAACCGCCGTGGGCCGGGCCCTGGGCGCCAGCGCCGTCCTGAACCTGGGGGTGCTGGTCCCCCCCTTCGTGTGCGCCCTGCTCTTCGCCCGTTTTCGCACCGCGTGCGACCCCTTCGAGTTGGCGGGCTTCTACCCCCTGCTCACCCTCCCCTCCGCCCTGGTGGCCTCCGCGGCGGGCGTGCTCCTGGGCTTCGCGACGGCCCGGCCCCGGGGCGCGGCGGGCCTGTACGCCCTGCTGCTGCTCGCCTCACTGGCGGTGACGGTGTGGCCCATCGTCTTCGGGCCCCAGGTGTTCGCCTTCAACATCTTCCTGGGCCACCTGCCCGGCCCGCTCTACGACGAGGCCCTCCAGATGACGGCCGCGCTGGGCTGGTTCCGCCTGGAGACGCTCCTGTGGGGGGGCGTCTTCGCGGGGCTCGCCATCGCGCTCCTGGACGTGCGCACCGGGCGCCTGGCGCTCAAGGGCGCGCGCGTGGGCGGCCTGCTGGGGCTGGTGCTCCCCTGCGCCCTGGGCATCTCCTGGCTGGAGGCCCGCGCGCCCCAGTTGGGCCTGCGGATGAGCGACGCGTACCTCGCCGAGCAACTGGGCGGCGTCCGGGAGACGGAGCACTTCGTCCTGCACTACCCGCGCGGCAAGGCGCGCCAGGACGTGGACCGCATGGCCCGCGACCTGGAGTTCCGCTTCACCCAGACGTCCCTCTTCCTGGGCACGGCCCCCACGGAGCGCGTGCGCGTGTGGCTCTACCGCTCCGAGGACGAGAAGCAGCGGCTGGTGGGCGCCGGCCGCACCCAGTTCGCCAAGCCCTGGCGCGCGGAGCTGCACATCCAGGACAAGCCCTTCCCCCACTCCACGCTGCACCATGAGCTGGCGCACGTGATGGCGGGCCCGGCGGGCTCCGGCTTCTTCCGCGTCACCACCCGGCTGGGCGTGTGGCCGCTGATGGGCGTGATTGAAGGGCTCGCGGTGGCCGCGGACGACCCCGTGCAGGGCGAGCTCACCCTGCACCAGTGGGCCGCGGGCATGCGCCGGCAGGGGCTGGCCCCGGACATGCGCGACCTGATGGGGCCCAAGGGCTTCTACCAGTCCGCCCCGGCGCGCGCGTACACCGTGGCCGGTTCGTTCCTGCGCTACCTGGCGGACACCTACGGCGCGGACAAGCTGCGCACCGTCTATGCGCACGCGGACTTCAACGAGGCCTACGGCCGGCCCCTGGACGAGCTCGTCACCGAGTGGGAGCGCACCCTGGACGCGCTGCCCCTGGACGCGTCCACGCTCGCGCGCGCCTTCGCCCGCTTCCGCACCGGCAGCCTCTTCACCCGCGCCTGCGCCCGCGAGGTGGCCCGCCTGTCGGACTCCGCCCGCGAATCGCTCGCCAGCGACCCGCAGGACGCGCTCGAGCGCTACCAGCGCGCCGCCCGGCTCCAGCCGGAGGAGCCGTCGTTCCAGTTGGGCCAGGCCGCGGCCCTGGACGCCCTGGAGCGCGGGCCGGACGCGGCGAAGGTGCTGGCCTCGCTCGCGGAGCAGGTGAAGGACCGGCCCGCGCTCGCCGCGGAGGTGGCCGTGGCCCGCGCGGACGTGGCCCTCCACCTGGACGACGTGGAGGGTTCGCGCGCCCTCCTCCAGGCCGCGCTCGCGTTGGATCCGGGCCCGGAGCTCACGCGCACCGCCCAGGTGAAGCTGGCCGCGCTGGAGACGCCGTCGCGCCGCGCGCCCATCGAGGCGTACTTCCGCGCGCCGCAGGAGGAGCTGCGCCTGCTGCTCCTGGACCGCGCCCTGCTCGCGTCACCAATGGACCCGTGGCTGCGCTACCTGCTGGGGCGGCGGCTGCACCAGGTGGGGGCCCCGGCGCTCGCGGGCGAGCAGCTCCAGCGCGCCCTGGCGGACGCCACCCTCCCGGAGGCCATCCGCCGGGAGGCCACGCGGCTGAGGATCGAGGCCGCCTACCTGGCGGGAGACTGCGGCGCCGTGCGGCATGAGGTGGGCGCGCTGCCGGATTACGGGGCCGCCTTCCGTGCGGCGGCCTCCGAGTGGCAGGCCCGTTGTGACTTCGAGCAAACGGCCTATCGCGGGCCGCTGGTGCCGCGTCAGGCTTTCCGCTAGACGCGGGCCCCTGCGCTGAGACGATTCACGCATTGACGGAAAGGTGGATGGGGCATGCACTTCGAGAAGACGCAGTACATCCAGGGGACGGTGGACGAAGTGGAGCGCGCGCTGCTGGACGAGCGCTACTTCCCGTACCTCCTCCAGCACCACGGCGTGCTGCTGGAGCTGCAGCCCCAGGAGGTGCGCGTCGACGGTGACCGCGTGCACCGCAAGGTGCGCTACCGCCCCAAGCCCGTCATCTCCTCCGTGGGCCCCAAGAAGGTGTCGCCGGAGTGGTTCGCCTTCATCGAGACGTCCACCTACGACAAGCGCACCAAGCAGCTCACGTTCACCAACACGCCCACGTCCCACACCATCTCCAAGATGCTGGTGAACACGGGCGTGCTGAAGCTGCGCGACCTGGGCAATGGCCAGACGGAGCGCAAGATGGAGGGGGAGCTGGCGCTCAAGGTGCCCTTCCTGCTCAAGCCCGTGGCGATGATCGCCGAGCCGCTCATCAAGACGGAGGGGCTGAAGATCCTCGATGGCGAGCTGCCCGTGCTCAACCGCTTCATCGCTGAAGTCATCCGCGCCAAATAGTCAAAGCGCACGGAGGGCGGCGGGGCCTGGGAATGGGTTGACACAAATGCGGTTGAACCCATAAGGCCCCGCCATGCACAACCGCTTCCTCGCCCTCTGCGCCGTCTTCTTCCTGGCCGCATGCGCCCCGAAGCGCATCCCCGGCACGGAGCTGGAAGACACCGGTGAAACCCGCGCCATCCTGTCCGTGATGGAGAAGTACCGCGCCGCCCTGGAGGCCCGCGACGCGAAGGCCATCCAGGCGATGGTGTCCCCGAAGTTCCGCGACGACGCCGGCACCCCGGACGACCCGGCGGATGACCTCACCGCGGACAACCTGCAGGCCCACCTCCAGGCCCTCTTCCAGAAGCTGCAGAACCCCAAGGTGGACTTCAACGTCCGCCGCGTGGAGTTCCGCGAGGACGACGTCGCGCTCGCCATCTACTACTGGAACGCGTCCTGGCGCATGCCCGGCCTCAACGCCCGGCCCCAGTCGGACTCGGAGCTGGAGCAGATGGTGTTCCAGAAGGTCGGCGGGGAGTGGAAGATCCTCTCCGGCATCTAGCCGCCAGCCTCCCCGTCACACCCCCACGAGCGCCCGCAGCCCGTCCGGGCCCATGCCGTCCAGGGCCCGCGCGCGGGACAGGTAGGTGCGGAAGTCCTTGGGCGCGAGCTTGTCCGCGCCCAGCGGGGACAGGTGGTAGTCGCGGATGCGGCTGGTGGTGAAGCGCACCGCGCCGTAGAGGGCGTGGCCGTACAGCGCCCGCTTCTCCACGTCCGACAGCGGCCGCGCGTCCTGGTAGCCGCGCAGGAGCGCCTGGCAGCGCTCCGGCTGGTACGCCCCCTCGAAGCACCACGCGTTGAGGGTGATGGCCACGTCCAGCGCGTACGCGTCCACGCAGGCCATCTCGAAGTCGAAGAAGGCGCCCACGCGGTCGCCCAGCCACTTCACGTTGTCCAGGAAGAGGTCCGCGTGGATGACGCCCCGGGGCTCCAGCCCCTGGCGCTCGGCCTCCGCGCGCGCGAGGTACCGCTCCAATTCCGCCGCCACGGAGACGAGCTCCGGCTCCGGCCGCTGGGACAGGCTGTTGAGCCAGCCCTTCACCACGCCCGGGCCGTAGGGGTTGGCGCGCGTGCCTCGGAAGGACTGCGTCACCTGGTGCAGCTTGCCCAGCTCGGCGCCCAGGCGCTCCAGCACCTCCGGCGTGAGGCGCTCGCGGGTGAGCTCCTCGCCGGCCAGCCACTTGAAGACGCTGATCCGCCCGCCGTGCAGCTCCAGGAAGGGCGTGGGCCCCGGCGGCACCATCAGCACGGGCGCGGGGAAGTGCGCGCGCGACAGGTGCTCCAGCAGGGACGCCTCGAAGCGCAGGTCCTCCGGCGAGCGCACCGTCGTGTGGCGCACGAAGACGCGGCCCGCGTCCGTCTCCAGCCGGTGGTTGGTGTTGATGGAGCCCTGGGGAATCGGCGTGATGGAGCGCACCGCCCCCAGGCCCCAGAGCTCCGCCACGTGGGTGAAGGCCTCGGGGGGAAGTGTCGTGTAGACAGCCATGGCGTGCCTCCGGGGCGTGCCGCCCCCGCGTGCGTGCGGCCCCCACCCGTTGACACCCCAGGGGGCCGGACCTATCTGTCCACGCCCGTCCTACTTCGCATCACCGTCTGCAAATCTTCAATCTTTGCGCGTGAGGCCACCCCCATGGAAACGTCGGGCCGCGGTGACTGGAAGCGTCGCGAGGGACTGGGCAGCGCCCTGGCCCAGATTGGCGTCGTCGCGGTGCTGCTGGCGGCGGGGGTCGCCTGGTACGTGCACCGGGGGCAGGTGCGCCAGGAGGTGGACGCCCACCTGCGCACGGCGCGCGCCGCGGTGCTGAAGGGCAACCCCAGCGACCTGGCCATGGCGCAGCAGAACCTGGACGCCCTCTTCCAGCTCGCGCCGGACTCGCGCGACGCGCGGGCGCTGGCCGCGGACCTCCAGGCGGAGCTGTGGCTCACCCACCACCTGCCCGGCGCGGACGCGAAGGCGCGCGAGCAGTTGGAGCGCGCGGAGGCGCTGGGCTCGCGCTCCGGTGAGCGCTACGGCGCCCGGGCCCTGCTGCTCGTGGGCGCGGGGCAGACGCAGGAGGCGAACAAGCTCCTGGAGGAGCTCAAGGCCCAGGGCGCCAACAGCCCCCGGCTGACGCTGGCCCAGGCGCTGCTGCTTCAGAAGGAGGGGCGCCTCTCCGAGGCCCGTCAGGCCTTCGCGCGCGCCGCGGAGGGGGCCTGGAAGGATCCGCGCTTCTCCGCGGCCTACGGTGAAGCGCTGCTCGACGAGGGGATGTTCCCCCAGGCAGTGGAGGCCTTCGCGCGCGCCACCAACGCGAACCCGGACCACCTGCTGTCGCGGGTGACGTCCGCCCTGGCGCGGCTGTACGCGGAGCGGCCCCCGGAGGGCGTGACGGCGTTGCTGGAGGAGGTGCGCTCGCGCGGCAAGGAGCTGACGCCCGCGCTCCAGGCCCGCGTGGCGGTGGTCCAGGCGGAGGTGGCGCTGGCGAAGGGCGCCCCGGATGAGGCGCTCACCCACGTGGACGCGGCGCTGAAGTCCTGGCCGGACGAACACTACGCCCTCTTCACCCGGGGCCGTGCGCTCGCGGCGAAGCGCGCCCCGGAGGCCCGCCAGGCCTTCGAGGCGGCGGTGGCGAAGCGGCCCACCGCGCCGCTGTTGACGCTGGAGGGCGCGCGGCTGCTCCAGGCCCAGGGCGACGGCGAGGGCGCGCTGGCCATGCTGGACGCCTACGAGAAGACCTTCCACGCGGTGAAGGCGCGGACGGCGGACGGCAAGGAGCTGCCCGCGCTGGACAGGGACGACCGGTACTGGCTCGCGCGCGGCGGCGTGATGGAGGCGGCCGGCCGTCAGGACGACGCGCTCGCGGCCTACGACAAGGCGCTGTCGGCGCGCGGCGTGGGGCTCGCGCGGGCGCAGTACGCCAAGGGCGCGCTGCTGCTCACGCGCAAGGACTTCGACGGCGCGAAGGCGCTGCTCACCGCCGTGGCCCCGGAGTCGGGCGCGGGCAGCATCCCGGAGGCGTACGCGGCGCTGGGCGAGCTGCTCTTCGCCCAGGGCGAGTTCGCCGCCGGGTGCCAGCAGCACTACTTCTCGCTCGTGCGCGCCCGCGCGCAGGGGGCGCCCGCGGAGCAACTGGCCACGCGCGCCAACGACATCAAGAAGCGCCTGGAGACCAGCGGCCAGCCCGCCATGGCCAAGGCGTGGCTCACGGAGGCCGGGCCGCTCTTCAGCGGCGGCGGTGAGCCCGCCGCGGTGACGCGCTAGAGCAGCTCCGAGGGGTCCAACCGGCGCTGCTTCGCCTTCACCACGCGCCACTCGCCATCGGACTCCTTCTCGAAGGTGCCCTCGATGGCGTAGGCGTTGAGCACGCTGTCCTTCGCCAGGTCCTCCAGCTTGTCCGCCTGCGAGCGGCCGAAGATGAAGCGCGCCTGGAAGTCCCCCTGCGTGGGCGACACCTCGTGCACGTCGATGTCCGTGGTGAAGACGCGCACCCACTGGCCCCGCAGCACCTGCGCGGCCAGGATGCGGTGCACGTCCTGCTTGTTCCAGCCGTCCGTCGTCTTGAAGCGCTCGGACACGCCCTCCATCACCCCGCCCACGTCCTTGTCCTCCGCCGCGCGCGTCATCGCGATGATGCGCCGGGTGACGGCGTCCTTCACGCCCGGCTCCTCGCGCGGCCAGAGGAACAGCACCAGCGCCGCGGCCGCCACCGCCGCCATGCCGCTCACCACCCGCGTTCGCGTCAGCACCATCTCAGGCGGCCCCGGTCTCCGGCTCCAGCATCATGTCGTCCGCGTCGATGATCTCCAGCGGGCGCAGCGCCTCGCCAATCTGCTTCAGGCGGCGGTCGGACAACTGCTCCAGGTACGTGCGGATGTTGGGGAAGGACGTCACCAGCTCCTGGAAGGCCTCCCGCTTGAGCCACCCCGCCGCCGTCTTGCGCGTCACGGACACCGTGGCCGTGGCCCTCAGGCCCGTGAGGAGTGAAATCTCCCCCGCCACGTCGCCCTCGCGCAGCACGCCCAGCGTCACCATGCCGCCCGCCGGGTCCTCCTTCTGCACCGTCAGCTCGCCGGCCAGCACCAGGAACAGGCCCTGGGAGTACTCGCCCTCCACCAGGACCTTCTCGCCGGGCTGGAGCGCGCGGAAGGTGAAGCGCTGGAAGAACGCGCCCCGCTCCGACTCCGGCAACTGCTGGAACAGGGGCGAGTTCGCCATCAGGTTGCGCATCATGCGCTGCTGCGCGAAGTCCGCCAGCAACTGCGGCACCGCCGGGTGGCTCTTCGCCACCGCGTTGAGGTGCTCGCGGCGGATTTCGAAGACCTCCGAGTCCGACACCGCCGTCACCGTCGCGGTGGGCGGCGCGCCCGTGAGCAGCGCCAGCTCCCCGAAGATGGAGCCGCCGCCCAGGAAGCCCAGCGTGCGGTCCTCGCCGTCCGTCCTGCGCGTCACCTCCGCCTTGCCGGCGACGATGACGTGCAGGTGGTCGTCCGGCTCGCCCTCGCGGCTGATGACCTCCTCCGGCTTGATGGTGCGCCACACCATGCGCCCCACCAGGTCCAGGAACGCGTCCCGGTCCAGGTCCGCGAACAGCGGCAGGGGCGGACGGCTCTGCGGATCCGCGGTGCCGCCGGTGTCCGGCGCGGCCAGCACTTCAATGGCGCGGTTGGACAGCTCCTCGCCCACCAGCCCCATCAGGTCCGTGTCCACCTTGCCGTCGTACAGGTGCTCCGGCGGCAGCGGCGGCGGCACGGCGGCGCGGCCCGGGGCGCTGCGCGCGGCGCGCGAGTGCACGCGGTAGAGCGTCTCCTTCAGGCGGCGCTCGTTCGGCGACAGCTCCAGGGCCAGCTTGCACGCGGCCATGGCGCTCAGCAGGTAGTCGCGGCGCAGGAGCCCCTCCGCGCACGCGTGGTACGCGGTGACGGCGCGCTCACGCTCCCCCAGCTCCGCCAGGCACCGGGACGCCAGCATGCGCGAGCGGTGGTCGGCGGGCACGCGGCGAACGGCCTCCGCGAAGACGGCGAGGGCGCGCTCGAACTGGCGCTCCTCGAACAGGTCCATGCCCAGCTCACGCAACGACGACTCGTTCATCCGGTGTCTCCAGACCGCGCACGACGACAGGTGTGACAGGAATCCATGAACGAGGCCGCCCACCCCATCCCCCCGGGCGGCGGCCCCCTGACTGAAAGCTTCGCGCTACGAACCGCCGGCCTTCTGCAGCTCGCTCAGCGCCATCTCCGCCTTGCGCTTCACGTCCGCGCCCTCCGCGGACGCCTCGATGACGATCTTGAACTGCTCCGTCGCCAGCGCCGGGTCGCGGTCGCGCGAGATGTACGCCGACAGGTACAGCTCCTCCACCTTCTTCTGCAGCTCGTCCAGGCCGTCGCGGGCGCGCGAGTCCCCCGGGTTGAGGCGCAGCGCCTCGCGGAAGCTGCGGCCCGCCAGCGGGTACTCCTTGCGCTTGAAGGCCGCCTGCCCCGCCGCCACCGACGCGGAGGCCAGCTCGTTGTCCAGGGTGTCGCCCAGCGAGCCCGCGAAGCCGATCTGCCGGTACACCTCCGCCGCGCGGCGCAGCGGCTTCACGGAGGCCTCCAGCGCGTTGTTCTCGTACTTCTTCTGGCCCTCCTCGAAGGCGGAGCGGAACTGGGGGATGAGCTTCTTCAGGTTGCGCGCGCGGGCCTGGATGTCCGCCTCGCCCCGGAACTTGTCCATCACCCGGTCCACCTCCAGCGTCGCGCGCTGGAAGTCCCCGCCGTTGAAGCGGCGCTCCACGTCCTGGAAGGCCTCCGCCACGAACTCCGCGCGGCGCTGCTTGGCGTTCTCCGCGGCCACCGCCTGCCGGATGCCGGCCTGCCGCGCGGCCTGCGCCGCCTCCTTGGCCAACTGGTTCTCCAGGTCCGCCAGCTTCTGCTCATAGAGCGAGCGCGTGCCCTGCGGCAGCTCCGCGATGAGGGTGCGCGCGTCGTCCGGCCGGCGCTCCGTCAGCGCCGCGTCCACGAGGCCCAGCGTGTACGCCTGCTCCTTGGCGTCCAGCTCCTCCTCCAGCTTCCTGCGCTCCTCGTCCATGCGCGCCGTGCCCTGCGGCGTGCTGGCCAGCTTCTGGCGCGCCTCCGGGTAGCGGTTCTCCGCCATCAGCCCCCGGGTCGCCTGGAAGGCGTCCACGATGTCCTGGAGCTGCTGCGCCGCCTTGGCCACGCCGTCCACGTCGATGCCCACGCGCAGCTTCTCCGCCTCCTGGGCGAAGCGCACCGCGTCCGGGTAGTCGCCGTCACGCACCTTGTCGCGCGCGCGCTGCATCAGCTCCTGGGCGCGCGCCTGGTTCGGGTCCACCACCGGCTTGGGCGGCGGCTTGTTGCCGCTGGACATGACCAGGCCGGCGATCAGCATCAGGAGCACCAGGCCGCCCACCGCCGCGCCCACCTTCATCTTGAAGGTGGGCTTGAAGCCCTCGCGCGCCGACGAGCGCACCGGACGCGGACGGGGCACGCCCGTCTTGCGCGCCTTCTCGTCGCGCATCAGGTCCGCGAGCTTGTAGTTCGCGTTGGTCTTCTCATCCAGGCGCGGGTCCTTCCGCTCCTCCTTCTTTTCCTCCTTCTTCTCCTCCGCCTCGCCGGACTCGGCCTTGGCGCGCATCTCCTTGATGAGCTCGCCCTCGTCCACGAAGCGCAGGCGCGTCTTGCCCACGGAGATCTCGTCCCCGTGCTTCAGGATGCACTCGTCGACCTTCTGGTCGTTCACCTGGGTGCCGGAGATGCCGCCCAGGTCGCGCATCACCACGCCGCTCTCGCCGTAGACGAGCTCCAGGTGGCGCCGGGACACCGTCTGGTCGCCCAGGGCGAAGTCGCAGTCCTTGCTGCGCCCCACCACCATGCGCACGCCCTTGAAGCGCTTCTTGCGCCCCTTGTCCGGGCCGTCCAGCACCAGCATCAGCACCGGGGGGCCGGCGCGCGTCGTCTCGGAGTTGTCCTCGTCCTCGTCGGCGGGCTCCTCCGCCTCCGGACGCACGTCTTCAATTGAGGCCACCCGCGTCTCGCCCGTGCGCGAGCGCACCGGCTCCGCGTCGCCGTACAGCTCCGGGTCTCCCCCGTCCTGGCTGTCCTCCCCGGAGAGCGGCGCGGACCAGTCCTCGTCCGGCACGGCGGAGACGCGGCGCGAGCCGCCCCCCGCGGGGGCTTTGGGTCGGCGGTCCGCCGGCGCGCCCCCGGCCGAACGGCCGGTACCTGAACGCGACGACGGTGATGGACGGCGAGGAGGCATGGGTGGGTCCAGGTTGAAGCGGCCAGCATCTTAGAGCGCCCACCGCACGGTGGGAATGCGCTCCCAGCGTTCCTTTCAGGGAAGACGGGCCCATTCCGGTTCGTTGGCCCGCACGGCGGCCCCTCCCCGATGTAGGTTTCCCTCCATTCCCGATTCCTCCAGCGCCCCGAGCCTCCCCATGCCCCGAGCCCTCGCGTCCTCCCGGCGCGCCCGTCCCGCCCAGCTCGCCCCCCCGGCCGCGCGGCAGGCGGCCGCCTCCCCGCTCCTGCCCCCCGGTCTGTTGGAACGTCTGCTGGCGGAAGCCATGGGCCGGGGCGCGGACTTCGCGGAGGTGTACGTGGAGCGCACGTCCACCACGGCGGTGGTGCTGGAGGAGCAGCGCATCCGCAGCGCGCAGGTGGGCCTGGTGCAGGGCGTGGGCGTGCGGGTCATCGCCGGGGCCAAGGTGGGCTACGCCTACTCCGACGACTGGGACGAGGCCGCGCTCGTGCGCGCCGCGCGCACCGCCGCGATGATCGCCCAGGGCGGCGGCTCCGAGCGCGCCTACCCCGTCAAGCGCGTGCCGGTGCCCAGCCATTACCGGGTCGGCCAGCCGCTGGAGGACGTGGCGGTGGCGCGCAAGACGGCGCTGCTCACCCGCGCGGACAAGGCGGCCCGCGCCTTCGACTCGCGCGTCCAGCAGGTGAACGCGTCCTACGTGGATCAGACGCGGCGCATCGCCGTGGCCAACACCACCGGCCGCTTCAGCGAGGACACGCAGGACCAGTCCCGCATGAGCGTGCACGTGGTGGCGCTGGGCAAGAACCGCGAGCGGCGCACGGGCATGTACGGCAGCGGCGGCCGGGTGTCCTTCAGCTACTGGGACGGCGTGACGCCGGAGTCCGTGGCGGAGGAGGCCGCGCGCCAGGCCATCGCCACGCTGGGCGCGGTGGACTGCGTGGCCGGCCCGCAGACGGTGGTGCTGGCGCCGGGCTGGAGCGGCATCCTCCTGCATGAAGCGGTGGGCCACGGCCTGGAGGCGGACTTCATCCGCAAGGGCACGTCGCTGTTCGCGGGCAAGCTGGGGGAGAAGGTGGCCTCGGAGCTCGTCACCGTCATCGACGACGGCACGGTGTCCAGCGCGCGCGGCTCCATCAACATCGACGACGAGGGCGTGCCGGGCGAGCGCAAGGTCCTCATCGAGAACGGCGTCCTCAAGGGCTACCTCTATGATCAGCTCAACGCGAAGCTGATGAACCAGCGCTCCACGGGCTCGGGCCGGCGGGAGTCGTTCAAGAGCCTGCCCCTGCCGCGCATGACGAACACCTTCCTGGCGCCCGGGGACCACGCGCCGGAGGACATCCTCAAGGAGGTGAAGCGCGGGCTGTACTGCGCCACCTTCGGCGGAGGCCAGGTGGACATCAGCAACGGCAACTTCGTCTTCGAGGTCAGCGAGGCCTACCAGATTGAAGACGGGAAGCTGGGCCGCCCGGTGAAGAACGCCATCCTGATTGGCGTGGGGCCGGAGGCGCTGAAGAACATCACCCGCGTGGGCTGCGACCCGATGCCGGACCCCGGCATGGGCGTCTGCGTGAAGGACGGGCAGATGATGCCCGTGGGGGTGGGCCTGCCCACCGTGCGCATCGACAACGTCACCGTGGGCGGAACGAAGGTCGGCTGAGGACAACCGTGAACTACGAACAGCTCGCGAAGAAGGTCGTCCAGCGCGCCGTGAAGAAGGGCGCGAAGCAGGCGGAGGCCTACCTGGAGGTGGGCCGCCAGAGCAGCGTGCGCGTCCGCGAAGGGCAGATTGAAGACCTCACGGAGGCCACCAGCAAGGGCCTGGGCATCCGGGTCATCGTGAAGGACCGGCTGGGCTTCGCGTACACGTCCGACTTCACGCCCGCGGGCCTGGAGCGCGTGGTGGACCTGGCCGTGCAACTGGCGGAGGCCGCCGCGCCCAACAAGCTCAACGGCCTGCCCGGCGCGAAGGACCTGGGCAGGCGCGGGGACACCGGCGTCCTCTTCGACCCCAAGGTCGCGAACCTGCCCGGGGACTGGAAGATCAACGCGGCCCTGGAGGCGGAGCGCGCGGGCCGGGCGCAGGACGCGCGCGTCGTCACCTTCGACTCCGTGTCCGCGGGCGACTTCGTGGCGGAGGTGTACCTCGCGTCCAGCGAGGGCGCATCCGGCGGCTACTCGGGCACGTACGTGTACCTGGTCGCGGTGCCGGTGGCGTCACAGGACGGGCAGCTCCAGACGGGCTACTGGCTGGACTACAAGCGCTTCCTGGACGACCTGGAGTCGCCGGAGTCCATTGGCCGCGAGGCCACGAAGCGCGCCGTGCGCATGCTGGGCGCGAAGCCGGTGAAGACGCAGCAGGTGCCGGTGGTGTTCGACCCGCTGGTGGCCGCGAGCTTCGTGGGCAACCTGTCCCAGGCCGCCAACGGCAACGCCGTGTACCAGCAGTCCAGCGTGCTCGCGCCCCACCTAGGCAAGCGGCTGGCGGGCAAGCACGTCACGCTGGTGGATGACGGCCTGCTGCCCCGGGGCCTGGCCACCGCGCCGTTCGACGGCGAGGGCGTCCCCACGCGCCGCACGCCCATCCTCGACCAGGGCGTGCTGTCCGGCTTCCTCTACGACGCGTTCACCGCGCGCAAGGCGAAGGCGCGCACCACGGGCAACGCGTCGCGCGGCTACAGCGCGCTGCCGGGCATCGGCGCCACCAACCTCTACCTGGAGAAGGGCACGAAGACGCCGGAGGAGCTGATCCGCGAGGTGCCCCAGGGCCTCTACGTCACCGCCCTGTTGGGCCACGGCGCGGATCCGGTGTCCGGGGACATGTCCTGCGGGGCCAACGGCCTTTGGATTGAGAACGGTGAGCTGACCCACCCGGTGCAGGAGGTGACGGTCGCGGGCCACCTGCTCCAGATGTTGAAGGACGTGGACGCGGTGGGCAGCGACCTCCAGTTCCGGGGCGGCAGCGTGGGCGCGCCCACTGTCCGCTTCCGACAGCTCACCGTCTCCGGCGCGTAGCCGGCGCCACGCGGTCGCCTACGCTCGCGGACCTCCTTTCCACCGGCACGAGGTGAAGTCCGCATGGCCGCGAAGTCCGCCCGCAAGTCCGCCCCCGCGAAGTCGAAGTCGGCCACGCCGCGCAAGCCGCGCCGCAAGAAGGCCGAACCGAAGTCGCGGGGCCTGAGCGCGGCCGAGGTCGCGAGCGAGTCCGTCGCCTTCCCCGAAGCCCTCCTCCAGGCCGTGCGCGAGGACGGCGGCGAGGTGCTGTCCGTCTACCGCGACCCGCTGGGCGGACACCCCGTCGTCTTCGCCGCGCTCCCCATCGACAAGGTGGAGCCCACGCCCTACCAGCGCGACCTGTCCGAGCCCCACGTCAAGCGGCTCGCCACCGCCATGGAGCGGCTGGACCGCTTCCTGGACCCCGTCATCGCGGTGCGCGTGGAGGGCCGCTACTGGACACCCAACGGCAACCACCGCCTCAACGCCAGCAAGCTGCTGGGCGCGAAGTCCATCGTCGCGCTGCTGCTGCCGGACGAGGACGTGGCCTATCAAATCCTCGCCCTCAACACGGAGAAGGCCCACAACCTGAAGGAGCGCTCGCTGGAGGTCATCCGCATGGCGCGGGGCCTCCTCGGCGCGAACCGCCCGGGCAAGGAGTCCGCCTTCTCCCACCTCTTCGAGGAGCCCTCCTTCCTCACCCTGGGCGCCGCCTACGAGAAGCGCCCCCGCTTCTCCGCGGGCGCCTACCACCCCTTCGTCAAGGTGGTGGACGGCTTCCAGGACGTGCCGCTGCCCCAGGCCCTGGCCGTGCGCGACGCCCAGGCGGACAAGCTGCTGGAGCTGGACGACGTGGTGGTCGCCATCGTCAACGCCCTCAAGGAGCGCGGCCTCCAGAGCCCCTACCTCAAGAACTTCGTCGTCGCCCGGCTCAACTTCCTGCGCTTCCGCAAGGACGGCCCGCCTCCCACCTTCGACGCCACCATCAGCCGCATGCTCGCCAGCGCCCGGCGCTTCAACGTGGACAAGGTGAAGCGCGAGGACATTGGCCGCATGGGCGGCGGCCCCGTGGAGCCGGACGAAGAGCAGGCCTGACGGGAATGGGGATTGCAGGGCCGTGTTGAGAGAGGCCCCGTACCCCCATGACATCTCCCACGGTCCTGGTCGTCGACGACGACCGCGCCAACCTCGATTCGGTCGCCCGCATCTTCCAGCGGGAAGGCTTCGCCACGTTGTCCGCCGCGCAGGGCACGGAGGCGCTGGAGCTGCTCCGGCGCCCGGAGGTCAGCGTCATGGTCACCGACCTGATGATGCCCGGCATGGACGGCCAGGAGCTGCTCAAGGCCAGCCGCGCCATCCGCCCGGACGTGGAGGTGGTGCTGATGACCGCCTACGGCACGGTGGAGACGGCCGTGGCCGCCATGAAGGACGGCGCCTACGACTTCATCACCAAGCCCCTCAAGCGCCACGCCCTGGTGAAGGCCGTGCAGAAGGCGCTGGAGAAGCAGGCGCTCGTCCAGGAGAACACCTCCCTCAAGGCGAAGCTCGCGGAGATCAACCCCGCGGGCGGGCGCGCCATGGTGGGCCAGTCCCCCGCCTTCCGCGCCATGCTGGACACCATCCGCCAGGCCGCGCCCTCCACCGCCACGGTGCTCCTGCTGGGCGAATCCGGCACCGGCAAGGAGCTGGCCGCCAGAGCGCTGCACGAGCACTCCGCCCGGGCGAAGCAGCCCTTCATCGCCGTGAATTGCGGCGCCATCCCGGAGAGCATCCTGGAGGCGGAGCTCTTCGGGGTGGAGCGCGGCGCGTACACCGGCGCCGTCACCCGCCGCGAGGGCCGCTTCGAGCGCGCCAACGGCGGCACCCTCTTCCTGGACGAGGTGGGCGAGATGCCCCTCTCCGCGCAGGTGAAGCTCCTGCGCGTGCTCCAGGAGGGAGAGCTGGAGCGGCTGGGCGGCACGCAGACGGTGAAGGTGGACGTGCGGCTGGTCGCCGCCACCAACAAGGACCTGCAGAAGGAGGTCGCCGAAGGGCGCTTCCGCGAGGACCTCTACTACCGCCTGCACGTGGTGGAGATCCGCGTGCCCGCGCTGGCCTCGCGCCGCGAGGACATCCCGCTGCTGGCGGAGGCGTTCCTGCGCCGCTTCTCCGCGAAGAACGGCAAGGTGCTGCGCGGCTTCTCCCCGGACGCCCTGGGCGTGCTGGAGAACTACGCGTGGCCGGGCAACGTGCGCGAACTGGAGCACGCCGTGGAGCGCGCCGTGGTCCTGGCCCGCACGGACGTGCTGGAGGCCAGCGACCTGCCGGAGTCCGTGCGCAAAGGGCCCCTGGGCTCCGCCGGACAGCTCGTCATCCCCATCGGGACGCCCATGGAGGAGATTGAAAGGCGCGTCATCCACGAGACCCTGCGCCACACGCGCGGGGACAAGACGCTCGCCGCCCGCCTGCTGGGCATCGCCGCGCGCACCATCTACCGCAAGCTCGAGCGCGAGCAGGGCGGCCCCGACACGCCTCCGGCCCCCCCCTCCCCCCCCACCAGCGCGGACTGACAGGCCGTCACACCGGCCCCCGCCTGCTTTTGACAATTTGTCCGGACGTCCTGTCCCGGCCGCTCCCCTGGCCGGGGCCCCATCCTATTCCGAAATAATTTCAAGGACTTGGCCGTAAGTCGTGGGTTTGACGCCCGCCCACCGATGGCACCTGCCTTGCTCAAGGTCCCATCTGGGGCTGGCTTTCTCCCGGAAGCGTGATGGAACTCTTCTTTCGCAAGTACTTCTGGAGCGTGAACCTGTTGTTCATCCTGCTCGTCGCCCTGCTGGCGGCGCGCACGGTGAACCTGTTCGTCGAATCCTCCATCTCCCCCGCGCCCGCGTCCGAGGCCCCCGCCCGCGTCGCGCAGCGCACCCACGCCGCGGACAGCGGCCTGGCCACCATCGACGCGGAGCGCCTGTCGCGCCTCACCGGCGTGAAGCTGCCGGAGCCGGAGGTCGCGGTGAAGGAGCCCACGGCGCCGGAGTTCGACGCCAACGCCCCGCCGGCCAAGAGCGGCCTGCGCGTGAAGCTCCTGGGCACGCTCGTCGCGGCCAACCCGGACTGGTCCTTCGCGTCCATCCAGGACATGAACACGCAGCGTTCGCAGACCTACATGATCGGCAACAACCTGATGGGCGCCACCATCATGGAGATCGAACGCGAGCGGGTGATCATCAACAACAACGGGCGCCGGGAGTTCATCGACGGGCAGCCCGGTGACGGCGCCGTCGCCGCGTACACCCCGCCCCCGGTGGCCCCCACCGCCACGCCGACCAACAGCCTGGGCAACGGCATCAAGTCCACGGGTGAGAACGAGTACGAAGTCCCCAAGGCGGAGATCGACAAGACGTTGAGCAACCTCAACGACGTGGCGATGCAGGCGCGCATCGTGCCCGCCTTCAAGGACGGCCAGGCGGTGGGCTTCAAGCTGTTCTCCATCCGCCCGGACAGCATCTATTCGAAGATCGGCGTCCAGAACGGTGACGTCATCCGCCGCATCAACGGCTTCGACATGAACAGCCCCGAGAAGGCGCTGGAGATCTACTCGAAGCTGAAGGACTCCTCCCGCATCGAGATCGAGATCGAGCGCAACGGCGCGCCGATCCGCAAATCCTACAACGTCCGTTAAACACCCCCGTCAAAGCGCCCGCTCCTCCATGAAGACGACGCTCCCGTCCTGGATGCTCTGCCTGTGCCTCGCGCTCTCCGTTCCCGCGTGGGCCCAGCGCCGTCCTACACAGCCCGGCACCCCCTCGCCCGCCCCGGCGGCCCAGGGTGAACGCGACCGGACCATCACCCCGCAGAACGGCAGCGCCGCGCCCGCCGAGAACCAGGGCCCCCGCCAGACGCCCACGTGCGAGCAGGCCCGGCGCAACGCGCGCTACGGCATCTACTTCGACAAGGTGGACATCGAGAAGCTCGTCCAGACCGTGTCGGACGCCACCTGCCGCACCTTCATCCTCCCGGAGAACGTGCGCGGGAAGATCTCCATCATCGGGCCGGAGAACGGCCGCGTGGAGGTGGACGCGGACCAGTTCTACTCCGCGTTCCTCGCCGCGCTCGACGCGAACGGGCTCGCCGTCTACCCGTACGGCCGCTTCCTGAAGATCGTCGACAAGCGCTCGGCGAAGCAGAACCCCATCCCGACCATCGTGGACGAGGACACCCCGTACACGACGAACGAGCAGATGGTCACCAAGCTGTTCAAGATCAAGTACGTGGAGGTGGAGCCGCTGCGCGGCGTGCTCCAGCAGCTCGTGTCCAAGGACGGCGACACCATCCCGTACCCGCCGGACACCATCATCGTCAACGACGTGGGCTCCAACATCCACCGCCTGGAGCGCCTCATCAAGCAGTTGGACAGCCGCTCGTCCAGCGACGAGATGCGCATCATCCAGGTGCAGTACGCCACCGCGCAGGACGTGGCCAACACCATCCAGAAGCTCTTTGAAGCCAAGGCCGGCGCGGGCGGCCGCACGGGCCAGCGCCCCGGCAACTTCACGCAGGGCCAGCCCGGCCAGCCCCCGCCGGGCTCGGAGGGCGTGGCCGGCTCGGAGACGGGCGGCGCCGTCACGCTGTCGCAGATCATCCCGGACGAGCGCACCAACAAGCTCATCGTCGTGGCCAGCCCCGCCGCCTTCGGCCGCATCGAGGACCTGGTGCGGGAGATCGACATCCCGTCCGGCAGCGGCAACAAGATCAACGTCTACCCGCTGGAGAACGCCAACTCGGAGGAGCTGGCCAGCACGCTCCAGTCGCTCGCGCAGGGCACCGCCAACCGCCCCCAGCGCGGCCCCGTCCCGGTCCAGCCGCAGGGCCTGCCGCGCGCGCCCGCCCAGGCCGCGGAGCTGTTCAGCGGCGAGGTGAAGATCTCCGCGGACAAGGGCACCAACTCGCTGGTCATCGTCGCCAGCCAGGCGGACTACAAGAACATCGTCCAGATCATCCAGCAGTTGGATCAGCCGCGCCGCCAGGTGTTCGTGGAGGCGGTGATCATGGAAGTGAACCTGGACCGCAACAGCGAGTTCGGCATCAACTTCCACCAGGGCTTCAGCCTCAAGACGGATGACGGCGCCATCCCCGGCATCCTGGGCACCAACTACTCCGGCGGCTCCATCCCGCCGTCCTTCTCCCTGGCGAACCTGGCCAGCATGGGCGGCTTCCTCGCCGGCATCCAGGGCCCCGTCCTGCCGGAGCTCAAGAACCTGGGCATCGACATCCCGGCCTTCGGCGTGGTGCTCAACGCCATGCAGCAGTCGTCCGACGTGAACGTGCTGTCCACGCCGCACCTGCTCACCAGCGACAACGAGGAGGCCGAAATCACGGTGGGCCAGAACGTGCCCTTCCAGTCCGGCTTCACCCCGTCCGCGCTGAGCGCGTCGCTGGGCGGCACCGGCACCACCGGCGGCGTCAACCCGTCGCTGCTGGGTTCGCTGGGCGGCCTGGGGTCGCTGTACGCGCCCATCACCCGCCAGAACGTGGAGCTCAAGCTCACCGTCAAGCCGCAGATCAACGAGAGCGACTACATCCGCCTGGTCATCACCGAGCAGACGGAGGAGATCGCCTCCTCGGACCCCGTCCTGGGCCCCACCACGTCCAAGCGCAGCGCGAAGACGACCGTCATCGCCAAGGACATGGAGACGGTGGTGATTGGCGGCATCATGCAGGACCGCACGCTGGAGTCCGTCTCCAAGGTGCCGGTGCTGGGTGACATCCCGCTTTTGGGCCACCTGTTCCGCGACACCACGCGCCGCAAGACGAAGACGAACCTGCTGCTCTTCCTCACGCCCTACATCATCCGGGGCCAGGAGGACTTCCGCCGCATCTTCGAGCGCAAGATGAAGGAGCGGCAGCAGTTCGTGGAGCAGTTCTACGGCCAGGTCCCCGGCTACGACGTCGCGGTGGACTTCAGCCGCAAGCCCGGCCCCCTGTCGCGCATGAACCAGTCCGTCATCAAGGAAGAGCAGCGGGTGGAGAACGGCGGCAGCGGCACGCCCAACGAGCGGGTCATCCGCCCGAACGGCGCCCCCGCTCCCGGCGGCTCACCCTCCCCGTCTCCCGCGCGGCCGGGCGGGGGAGCGCCTGCTCCGCAGGAAGGCGCCGCGCCCTCCCCCGAGGGCGACCAGGCGCCGCGAAATTTCGAGGCGCCTCCGGAGGGTTCGGAGAGATCAGTCCCCGCGCCGCAGCCTGAAGTCGTCGCGCCCGCACCGGATGCGGACGCGGAGCGGCTGCGCATCCAGCCGGGAGACGGGGAGTAACCGCCATGGACCTGACCGCCGACACCACCACCTCCCAAGGCTCCACCGCGACGCCCGACGTGTCCGGCGGCCGCAACGACGCCACCCAGGTCGTGGGCCACGGGCTCGCGTACCTGTGTGGCCGGCCCATCGGGGAGATCCTCCGCGCGCTCGTGCCCGGCCTCACCCCGGAGAAGGTCCAGGAGGCGCTCGCCACCCAGCAGGAGAAGGGCGGGCGGCTGGGCGAGATCCTGGTGGGCATGAAGGCGATCAGCGAGGAGGACGTCGCTCGCGCGCTGGGCCACCAACTGGACCTGCCCTACCTCCAGCGCATCTTCGTGGAGGAGGTGGACGCGGAGCTGGTCAAGCGCATCCCCATCAACTTCGCCCGCCAGACGCAGCTCCTGCCGCTCTCCCTGGAGGGCGACGAGGTGGTGCTCGCGGTGGCGGATCCGCTGGACACGACCGCGCTGGACCACGCGCGCCTGCTGCTGGGCCAGGGCATCCAGCCGCGCATCGCGCTCGCCTCCACCATCGTGGACGCCATCAACAGCGTGTACGACCGCTCCGTCAACGAGGCCGAGGCGCTCGTGGACGAGATGGAGACCACGGAGGACCTGGACTCGCTGGCCCATGAGCTGGAGGAGCCCAAGGACCTGCTGGACGCGGACGACGAAGCGCCCGTCATCCGGCTGGTGAACTCCGTGCTCTTCCGCGCCGCCAAGGAGCGCGCGAGCGACATCCACATCGAGCCCATGGAGCGCGAGCTCCTGGTGCGCTTCCGCATCGACGGCGTGCTCCAGGAGGTCATCAAGCCGCCCAAGCGCTACCAGAACTCCATCATCGCGCGCGTGAAGGTGATGGGGCAGCTCAACATCGCGGAGAAGCGCCTGCCGCAGGACGGCCGCATCCGCATCAAGCTCGCGGGCCGCGACATCGACATCCGCCTGTCCACCACGCCCACGTCCTTCGGCGAGCGCATCGTCATGCGTCTGCTCGACAAGACGGCGACGCTGCTGGACCTGGCGGAGATCGGCATGAGCCCGCAGGTGCTGGGCAACATGGAGTCCGTCATCAAGCGCTCCCACGGCATCGTCCTGGTGACGGGCCCCACGGGCTCCGGCAAGACGACGACGCTCTACGGCGCGCTCTCCAAGATCAACACGCCGGACCTGAACATCCTCACCGTCGAGGACCCGGTCGAGTACCAGCTCAAGGGCATTGGCCAGATGGCCATCGCCCCGAAGATCGGCCTCACCTTCGCGCAGGGCCTGCGCTCCTTCCTGCGCCAGGACCCCGACGTCATCATGGTCGGTGAGATCCGCGACAAGGAGACGGCGGAGATCGCCATCCAGGCGTCCCTCACGGGCCACCTGGTGCTCTCCACGGTGCACACCAACGACGCGGCCGGCGCCGTGACGCGACTGGTGGACATGGGCGTGCAGCCCTTCCTCGTGGCGTCGTCGCTCACCGGCATCCTCGCCCAGCGCCTCGTGCGCCGGGTGTGCCCGGACTGCCGCCAGCAGTACACGCCCACGGACGCGGAGCTGAAGGAGCTGGGCTACACGGTCGCGAGCTTCAAGGCGAAGTTCGGCACGGACCGCATCTACCGCGCGGTGGGCTGCCCGTCCTGCAACCGCAACGGCTACCGCGGCCGCTCCGGCATCTACGAGTTCCTCTTCGTGGACGACGACGTGCGCCAACTGGTGCTCAAGAACGTGGACGCGTCCACCATCAAGAAGTCCGCCCTGGCCAAGGGCATGACGACGCTCCTGGACGACGGCGTGCGGAAGATCGCCCTGGGCGAGACGACCATCGCCGAAGTGCTGAGCATCACGCAGGAGGACATCTAGGTCCGCCATGCCCGTCTTCGAATACAGAGGCCTTGATTCCCAGGGCAGGCAGAAGAAGGGCCTGCTGGAGGCGGACTCGCCCAAGACGCTGCGCTCCAAGCTGCGTCAGGACGGCATCTTCCTCACGGACGTGCTGGGTCAGGCGGAGGGCAGCCGCGCGGGCGTCTCCAAGGGCGCCAACGCGTCCCTGCTCGCGCGTGACGTGGACCTGCGCAAGCTGGGCCGCGGCCGCGTGTCCACGGAGGACGTCGCCATCCTCACCCGGCAGTTGGCCACGCTGCTGGGCGCGGGCGTCACCATCGTGGACTCGCTCAACGCGCTGGTGGACCAGGCGGAGAAGGAGCGCCTCAAGCGCGCCCTGTCCGACATCAAGCAGCGCGTGAACGAGGGCTCGTCCCTGGCGGACGCCTTCTCCCAGCACCCCAAAATCTTCCCCAGCATCTACATCAACATGGTGCGCGCGGGTGAGGCCTCCGGCGCGCTGGACCAGGTCCTCCTGCGCCTGGCGGACTTCACGGAGAACCAGGCCAAGCTGCAGCAGAAGATCATCGGCACGATGATCTACCCCATCATCATGCTGGCGGTGGGCGGCGGCATCCTGGTGCTGCTGATGGTGTTCGTCGTCCCGAAGGTGACGAAGATCTTCGAGACCATGAAGGCCACCCTGCCCCTCAACACGCGCATCCTCATCGCCGCGTCCAACCTCATGCAGGGGTGGTGGTTCATCATCATCCCGGCCTTCATCGCGGGCGTGGTGCTCTTCCTGCGCTGGACGAAGAGCCCCAAGGGCAAGCCCAAGTGGGACCGCTTCACGCTCAAGGCCCCCATCTTCGGCAGCCTGGTGCGCCTCCTGGCCATCTCCCGCTTCGCGCGCACGCTGGCCACGCTGCTCAAGAGCGGCGTGCCCATGCTGGCCGCGCTGGACATCGTCAAGGCGGTGATGACGAACTCGGTGCTGGCGGACGCGGTGGAGAACGCCCGCGAGTCCATCCGCGAAGGCGAGAGCATCGCCAACCCGCTCAAGCGCTCCGGCCAGTTCCCGCCGCTCGTCTACCACATGGTCGCCATCGGTGAGAAATCAGGGCAGTTGGAGGACATGCTCCTGTCGGTGGCGGACTCCTATGAGACGCAGGTGAACGTGCGCATCGGCGCGCTCACCAGCCTCCTGGAGCCCATGCTCATCGTGGTGATGGGCGTGATGATTGCATTCGTCGCGCTCTCCATCCTGATGCCGATTCTGCAGGTGAACACGGCCATCCATTAGGTGGAGGGAGCTCCCGCGATGAACGACACGCTCGACCGGTGGATCCAGCGCGCGACGCTGATGGGCCTCTTGGCCCTGGCCGCCACGCTGGCGACGGTGGGGGCCACCCTGTACGCCCACCGCGACCCGCCCGCCGCCTCCAGCGCGGGCACGGCCCCCTGACGAAACGCCCCTGACATCCCGACACACCCATGGCGCGGTGGCTTGCCAGAAAGTCACCCGAAAGCTGGTGAAGACATGCACACGACGAACGCCAAGAAGCAGCAGCGCCGCAAGAACCGCGGCATGACCCTCATCGAGATCATGGTGGTCATCACCATCCTCGGGCTCATCGCGGCGGCGGTGGGCGTGGCCGTCATCCCGAAGCTGGAAGAGGCCAAGCAGGACACGGCGCGCCTGGACATCCGCAACATCCAGAGCGCCATGAAGCTCTACTACACGAAGAAGGGCTCCTACCCGGACACCGCCACGGGCCTCAAGGCGCTGGTGGACACCAACAACCTGGAGCGCATGCCGCTGGACCCCTGGGGCCGCGAGTACGTCTACATGAACGAGGGCGGCAAGCCGGTCATCACCAGCTACGGCGCCGACGGCAACCCGGGCGGCGAGGGCTCCGACGCCGACATCTCCTCCAAGGACCAGAACGCCAAGCCGTAACGGGCGTTTTTCCCGAAGCAAAGCCGCGCCTCCCGCGTGTTGTCGTAGGAATGCCCGTGATGACTCCCGAGCACACTTCCTCCCCGACGTCCGCGCGTGAGGCGCGAGCCGCTTCCAGCGGACAGGCCCGCGCCCGCTCTCCCCGGCTGGGCCGCCTGCTGCTGCTGGGCGTCTTCGGTGTCGCCACCCTGCTCGCGTTCGCGCTGGTGTGGGCCACCGAGGACAGCAGCCTCACCCCGCCCCAGCGCCAGGCGCGCGAGCAGATCCGCCGCCTGGAGGGCTACTTCAAGGCCCACCACCGGCTGATGGGCTTCTTCCCCTCGCAGGAGCAGGGCTTCGCGCCGCTCATCGAGTCGAAGGTGCTGGACTCGACGCCGCTCGACCCGTGGGGCCACCCGTACGTCTACCGCATGGAGGGCAAGACGGGCGCCGTGCTGTCCCTGGGCTCGGACGGCAAGCCCGGCGGCACCGGCGACGCCGCGGACATCTTCTCCGGCGGCATCGTGGCACAGGAGGTGCAGCCTTGAAGCCGGCCATGGCCCCTCGTCCCGCCCGCCGCCGTCGCGCCCCGCGCGGCCTCACGCTGATTGAAATCTCCATCGCGCTGGCCATCGCCGCGGTGATGTTCGCCGCGGTGACCATCGGCATCGGCGCCATCACCGGCGCGAAGGCGAAGGGCAGCGCCACGGAGCTCGCGGGCGTCATCCGCTCGCTCTACGACTCGGCGGCGCTCAGCGGCCGGACGTGCCGGCTGGTGTTCGAAATCCCGGACCCGAAGCGGGAGGAGGCCACGCGCTACCACGCCGAGTGCGCCGCGGGCGGCGTCACCACCTCGCGCGACCGGGACGCGGCGCTCCGCGACGAGGCGCGCGACCGCGAGCGCGCCCGGAAGAGCGGCAACAGCGGCGGGGACACGCGCAAGAACTACACGCGCTCGGAGGGCTCGCAGCCGTCCGCGCAGGAGCTGATGGACGAGGAGAAGAACCGCATCGAGTCCCAGTCCACCTTCTCCTCCTACACCGCCGAGGAGATCTCGCCCAAGGAGCTGCCGGCGGGCGTGGCGGTGTCGGTGTGGACGCGGCAGCAGCGCGAGCCGGTGGAGAGCGGCGTGGCCTATCTCTACTTCTTCCCGCAGGGCTACACGGAGAAGGCCATGGTCTTCCTGCGCCAGGGTGACAACGCCTGGACGCTGGACGTGTCACCCCTGACGGGCAAGGTGTTCATCGCATCCGAGGCCCTGGAGGTGCCCCGCTCATGAGGACTGCAACGCACGGGCGCGGGGGCTTCACCCTGCTGGAGACGATGGTGGCCCTGGCCATCCTCAGCGTCGCGCTGATGGCCATCTTCGACCTCAACTCCGGCGCGGTGGCCAACCACGTCTACACCAAGCGGCTCACCGTGGCGGCGCTCCTGTCCCGCTCGAAGATGACGGACCTGGAGCAGAAGCTCTACGACGACGGCTTCGAGCAGGACGACGACGAGCAGTCCGGCGACTTCTCCGACGAGGGCTGGCCCCAGTTCAAGTGGCGCGCGCGCATCATCGCGCCCAAGACGGACGGCGTGACGCCGGATCAGCTCATCGGCGCCATCTTCAACCTGCCCATGGGCGGCGGCGACTCCGGCGACCCCATGGGCGGCCTGGCCAGCCTCTTCGGCGGCGGCGGCGGTGACGGCAAGGGCGGCACGCCTCCCGGCGGCACCACCACGGCCAGCCCCATGGGCGCGTCCGCCATGAGCATGGCGCAGCCCATGTTCACGCAGATGGTGGACCAGCTCACCAAGTCCGTCCGCGAGGTGCACCTCACCGTGTACTGGAAGGAGGGCACCCAGGTGGAGAGCGTGGACGTGGTGACGCACGTGGTGTCCCTGGGGCCCGGCGGCGACCGCAACGGCGGCTTCACGCCCAACGCGGGCAGCACGGCGGGCGCGGAGAACCAGTGGGTGAACCCGCGCACGGGCCAACTGGTGGACAACCCCATCCCCGGCCCCAACGGCCAGATGCTGGACCCGAACACGCGCGAGCCGCTGGTCAACCGGGCGGCCCAGCTCGATCAGCTCAACCGGAACATGGGCGGCCAGCAGGGCGGCACCGGCAACACCGGCATCAACCCGCGCTCGCCCGGCGGCATCTTCGGCGGCCGGGGCAGCCTGCCGAACCTGCCCACCCTGCCTCGCGGAGGGAGCATCCGATGAAGCGGCGCATGCGGGGCTTCACCCTCATGGAGGTCATGGTCGCGGTGGGCATCACCGCCCTCATGGGCACGGTCGTGGCCCTGGCCTTCCAGACGGGCATCAACGCCAAGGAGGTCGTGGAGGGCGAGGCGGAGCGCTACCGCATGGTGCGCGTGTCGCTCAACCGCATGGCGCGGGAGGTCGGCTCCGCGTTCGTGAGCGACCGCTATGACCTGCGCCGCTTCCGCGACCAGAACGACCGGCCCACCAACTTCATTGGCGAGCGCGACAAGCTGACCTTCACGACGTTCGCGAACCAGCGCCTGTACACGGACGTGAAGGAGTCCGACCAGGCGGTGGTGGAGTACTTCGTGGAGAACTCCTCCGAGCGCGGCGCCCGGCAGCGGCAGGACCTGAAGCGGCGGGTGAACCCCAACGTGGGGGACCGCATGGACCGGGGCGGCACCACGGACGTCCTCTTCGAGGGCGTCAAGGGCGTGGAGTTCGCCTACTGGGACTCCGACAAGAAGGAGTGGGACGACGAGTGGGACACGCGGCGCACGGAGAAGAAGGACCTGCTGCCCACGCGCGTGCGCATCACCGTCATCGCCCTGGATGAGGCGGGCAAGGAGGCGCGCTACACCACGCAGGCGCGCATCCTGCTCAACACCACCCTCCCGAGGTTCAACTGATGGCCTTCCCCTACTTCCAGCAGGCGTCCCGCCGGCGCGGCAAGGCGCGGACGGCCGCCCCCCAGGCCCCGGCGCCGCGGCGCTCCCCGGCGGAGCGCAAGCACCGGCGCTCGCGCGGCGTGGCGCTCATCATCGCGCTCGTGTCCATCACGCTGCTCACGGTGGTGGCCACGGAGTTCGCCTACAACAGCCGCGTGGACCTGCAGCTCGCCGCCAACCAGCGCGACGAAGTGCGCGCCTACTACATGGCCCGCTCCGGCCTGTCGCTGGGGCGGCTGCTGCTGCGCTTCCAGAAGCAGGTGGACCAGACGCCCATCCCCAACCCCGCGAGCATCCTGGGCGCGCTGGGCGGGCTCGCGGGCGGCGGCACCCCCGGCGCAGGCGGCGCGAACGCGTTCCAGCCGCAGTCGCTCAACCTCCAGCTCTGGAAGCTGGCGCGGGTGGACTGCCACATGCTCAAGGGCCTGGTGAAGAGCGACGGCGCGCAGGGCGAGGACGGCCGCCCCGTGGAGACGGAGCCCACGCAGGTGGACCCCAACTTCAAGTTCGAGGGCGAGGAGGGGGAGAACGCGGGCGCGGCCACGCAGATGGCGGCGCAGATGCAGCGCCGCTCCTTCGGCGGCTTCGAGGGCTGCTTCCTCGCGACCATCAGCGACGAGGAGGAGAAGCTCAACGTCATGCGCCTGAACACCGGCGGCGCGGAGTCCCAGGCGACCGCCGCGCGCATGCTGGACATGTTCGCGGACAAGCGCTTCGAGTTCCTCTGGCAGCAGGACGACGCCAACAAGGTGCGCTCCACGCCCCGGGACACCATCCTCGCGCTGAAGGACTGGTCGGACGAGGACACCACCCAGTCCACCCTCAACGAGAAGGACCCCACGAACCCCTTCGTCTCGGGCTTCGCGGACGAGGGTTCGCCGTACAGCCGCTACGAACCGCGCTATGACGTCAAGAACGCGCGCTTCGACAGCCTGGACGAGCTGTACCGGGTGCATGGCGTCAACGACCGCTTCATGGCGGCCTTCCGAGACCGGCTCACGGTGTACCCGGACATCAACTCCAAGCCGAACGTCAACACCGACGACCCCATCATGCTGGGGCTGGCCATCATGTCCGCCGCGGACCCCAACCGCCCGGACCCGCGCCTGACGGACCCCGTGTTCCTCAACGAGCTCATCAGCCGCATCCGCGCCGCGCGCATGTTCAACTTCTTCGGCATGTCGGTGGCGGACTTCGTGGGCGTGGTGGAGCAGGCCGGCATCGCGGTCAATCCGCTCATCAAGGGCAACGTCCAGCAGAACCGCTACCTGGGCGACAAGAGCAAGACATTCACCATCAAGTCCGTGGGAGAGGCGGGCAGCGTCCAGAAGACGCTCACCGCCGTCATCCGCCTGGACGACGGGCTGGGCAAGCTCGTGTATTACAGAGAGGAATAGCATGGCCCGCATTCTTGGCCTGGACCTGGGCAGCCACTCCGTGAAGGGGGTGGTGCTCACCTCCGGGACGAAAAGCAACACCACCCAGGCCTACGCGGAGGTGCGCCGCGCGCAGGAAGGCGAGCGCGCGGACACGCTGCGCGCCGCGGTGGAGGAGCTGCTCGGGAAGATGCCGCAGGGGCACGTGGACCAGGTCGTCATCGCCCTGCCCGGCCCGTCCCTCACCACGCACGCGGTGAGCCTGCCCTTCTCCGACAGCAAGCGCGTGGAGGCGACGCTGCCCTTCGAGGTGGGCAGCCAGCTCCCGTTCGACATCTCGGAGGTCGTCTACGACTACCAGGTGGTCGGCCAGAAGGACACCGGCGGCAAGGAGAAGGCCGCGGACCTGCTGGTGGGCGTGGTGAAGAAGGAGGAGCTCCAGTCGCTGCTGGCGCTGCTGGGCGGCCTCCAGGTGGATCCGCGCGTCATCACCCACCCGGCGCTCGCGTACCAGAACCTCTTCACCCAGCTTCCCGGCCTCTTCGAGGGCGTGGGCGACGGCGGCCCCGTGGCGGTGGTGGACATCGGCCACGAGCGCACGGCGGTGGCCATTGGCCAGCCGGGCAAGGGCGTGGAGTTCGCGCGCACCTTCGCGGGCGGCGGGCGCGACCTGACGCGCGCCCTGGCCACGGAGTTCCAGACGACGCTTCCGGAGGCCCACGCGTGGAAGGAGGCGCATGGCGCCATGGCCAGCGCCGCGCAGGGGCCGGACGCCGAGCGCGCCGCGAACGCCTTCGTGCGCGGCCTGCAGCCGGTGCTGCGCGAGCTGCGCCCGTCCTTCAAGTCCTTCGCCGCGCGCGCCCGCCGGCAGGTCTCCGCGGTGGTGCTGTGCGGCGGCACCGCGCGGATGCCGGGCCTGGCCGAGCAGTTGTCCAAGGACCTGAACCTGCCGGTGCGCGTGCTGGCGCTCCCGGTGGACGCGACGGAGAAGATCGGCCCCCGGGAGACGCCGACCGCGGCGCAGGCGTACGCGCTGGCCATGCGCGGCAACGCGGCGGGGGCCAGGGCGCCGCGCTTCAACCTGCGCCGGGGTGAGTTCGCCTTCAAGGGCGGCTACGACTACGTGAAGGACCGGCTGGGGCTCCTGGCGTCCTTCGCGGTGACGCTCCTGCTGCTGCTCATCGCCTTCGGCGTCGTGCGCAACACCGTCCTGTCGCGGCGCGAGGCGGAGGTGGACGCGGTGCTCTGCAAGACGACCCAGCGCATCCTGGGCACCTGCGAGACGAACTACGACCGCGCGCTGAACATGCTCAAGGGCGTGGAGAGCCCCGCCGCGGCGCTGCCCACGATGTCCGCGGTGAACCTGCTGGCGGAGGTCACCCAGCGCGTGCCTCCGGAGGTGCCGGTGAAGTTCGACCGCATCCAGGTGGACCTGGACCGCATCATGCTCCAGGGGGAGACGGACAGCTCCAAGCAGATCGACACGCTCTCCGCCGCCTTGAAGGGCCACCGCTGCTTCAAGGACGTGAAGGAGGGCAAGGTGGAGAAGACACGCGACGGGCAGAAGGTGACCTTCCGCCTGGACGTGCAGGTGCAGTGCCCCGGCGAGCCGCCGGCGGGGGAGACGTGACATGGGAAAGCTCAAGGAACTCTTCGCGCCCCTCCAGACCTGGTTCGAGCGGCTCTCCGACCGCGAGCGCAAGCTCGTGGCGCTGGCCGGCTCGGCGGTGCTGGTGTTCGTGCTCTTCGTGACGCTCTTCAGCTTCGCCAACAGCGCGCAGGGCTACCGCCGGCGCACGCAGGACAAGCTGGCGAAGCTGCAGGAGGTGCAGGCGCTGGCCATCAGCTACGGCCAGGCGCAGGCGGAGCGGCAGAACGTGGAGCAGCAGCTCACCCAGAGCAACGTGCGGCTGATCACCTACATTGAGGACAAGGCCACCGCCGCGGGCCTCACCGTCCCCAACATGACGCCCAAGGGCGACGTGGGCGTGGGGGACGGGAAGATCATCGAAAGCTCCGTGGAGCTGACCTTCACGGACGTGGACCTGCGCAAGCTGACGGACTTCCTGCGCACGGTGGAGACGGGCCCGGGCATCGTGAAGGTGAAGTACCTGCGCGTGGAGCCCCGGCCCGCCACGGACACCCTGACGGCGTGGACGACCGTCGCCACCTACCGGATGAAGCAATAGCCCATGGCCACTGAAACCAAGACCGCCCGCTGGAAGCTCGTCCTGGGCTACACCGCCTTCGCGGTGGTGGCGTTCATCCTCTGCCTGCTGCTGACGTTCCCCTACGACGCGGTCCGCTCGCGGCTGGTGACGGAGGCCGCGGCCCACGGGCTGGCGGTGCGCATGGACAGCCTGCGTCCCGGCCTGTCCGGCGTCACCGCCACCCACGTGCGGCTGAGCAAGCCGCCCACGCCGCTGGGCGCGGAGTCCGTCGCGGCGCTCGCCCGGGGCGAGTCCGGCGGGCTGGGCAAGGACGAGCTGGGCGAGGCGCTCATCTTCGACAGCGTGGCCCTGCGCCCGTCCCTCTTCCCGCCCGGCCTGGTGATGAAGCTGAAGGGCATGGGCGGCACGGTGGACATCCACGTGGGCGGCCTGAGCGGCACGACGCTGAACGTGGACGTGGACGGCGTGCAGGCCGGCGGCGGCAACCTGCCGGCGTACACCGGCGTGGACATGGAGGGCACCCTCAACGCGAAGCTCGCGCTCACGGCGCCGGGGACGATGATGCGCGGCCAGCCGGTGGACTGGTCCCAGGCGTCCGGCACGGTGGCGCTGGACACCCAGGGGCTCACCATCAAGGGCGGCAAGGCGGCCATCCCCATGGGCGGCGGCCCCGCCATGCCCATGGAGCTGCCGCGCGTGGCGCTGGGCGAGCTGAAGGGCGACCTCCAGTTCGACAAGGGCCTGGGCACGGTGCGCGACCTGAACCTCAAGAGCGAGGACCTGGAGGGCTCCGGCACCGGCACGCTGAAGCTGGGCCGCCGGCTGGAGTACAGCGAGCTGGGGCTGGACGTGCGGCTGAAGTTCGAGCAGGCCTTCCAGCAGCGGCTGGGGCCCCTGGCGCTCGCGGTGAACATGCTGCCGCAGGACCGGGACAACCCCGGTTGGCGCGGCGGCCGGCTCACCGGCATGGTGAGCAGCCCCCGCTTCGGACCCAAGCGGTAGGCCCCCGGTTGATGCCCGCGCACGCGCCGTGTAAAGCGCTGCGCGCGGCCCCGGGGTGTCCGGGCTTGGGAGAGAGTTCGTAATGCCGGAGCTGGTGTTCTTCCGTCGAGGCGAGGAAGTGCTGCGGGTGGCGGTGGACCGGGCGCGGGTGGTGCTCGGCCGGGGCGACTCCAGCGACGTGGCCATCCCGGATCCGGAGGTGAGCCGCCAGCAGGTGGCCCTCCTGTGGGACGGCCAGAAGTGCCGCGTGGAGGACCTGTCCGGCAAGGGCACGAAGGTCGCGGGCGCGGTGGTGGAGCGCGCGGACCTGCCGGACGGCGCGGACCTGGAGCTGGGCCAGTGGCGCGCGGTGTTCCGCCAGCACGGCGCCAGCGACGACGCGGACGCGGCCACGGAGGCCGGCAGCGCCACCGCCGTGCAGGGGCGCGACCCGCAGCGCTGGCAGCCCGCGCAGTTGCGCGTGAAGCAGGCCAGCACGGAGGCCGTGCACCGGCTCACCGGCGACAGCTTCACGGTGGGCAAGGACGCGGGCAACGACCTGGTGCTCCAGGACCGGTTCATCTCCGGCCGGCACCTGAAGGTCACGCGCAAGGACGGCGTCTTCCACGTCGTGGACCTGCGCTCCACCAACGGCACGTGGCTGGGCCCGGTGCGCCTCTTCGAGGCGGAGGTGACGCTGCCCACCACGCTGCGCGTGGGCGAGGCGGAGCTCATCCTGGAGGCCGTGCCCGCGGCGAAGAAGGAAGCGCAGTCCTTCCACGGCATCCTCGGCGGCGACCCGTCCGTGCGGCAGCTCACGGACCTCATCCAGCGCGTGGCGCCGTCCACCGCGGCCGTCACCATCCTGGGCGAGTCCGGCACGGGCAAGGAGCTGGTGGCGAACGCGCTGCACGCGTGCTCGCCGCGCGCGAACCGGCCGCTCATCCCGGTCAACTGCGCCGCCATCTCCAAGGAGCTGATTGAGAGCGAGCTCTTCGGCCACGAGAAGGGCGCGTTCACCGGCTCCGTGGGCGCGCGCAAGGGCGCCTTCGAGGAGGCGGACGGCGGCACGCTGTTCCTGGACGAGATTGGCGAGCTGCCCCTGGACCTCCAGGCGAAGCTGCTGCGCGCGCTGGAGAGCGGCGAAATCAAGCGCGTGGGCGCCAGCCGCCCGCTGCACGTGGACGTGCGCGTGGTGGCGGCCACCAACCGCGACCTGCTGGCGGCGGCGCGCGAGGGCCGCTTCCGCGAGGACCTGTACTACCGCCTGTGCGTGGTGCCCCTGCACCTGCCGCCCCTGCGCAACCGCCGGGGGGACGTGGTGGCGCTGTCGGAGCACTTCGTGCGCGCGTTCGCCCCGCGCGGGCAGACGGTGCGCTTCACGCCGGCCGCGCTGGACAGGCTCCAGCAGCACGCCTGGCCGGGCAACATCCGCGAGCTGCGCAACGTGGTGCACCGCGCGCTGCTTTTGCGCAAGGGCCCGTCCATCGACGCGAGCGACCTGTCCTTCGACCAGGAGGTCAACCGCGAGACGGGCATCACCGTGCCGGAGCTGCCGCCGGGCATGACGCTGGAGCAGATGCTGGAGAAGCTGGAGCGGCAGATCATCGAAACCGCGCTGCGCCGCTTCAACAACAACCGCGAGCGCGTGGCGCGGGAGCTGGGGCTCGCGCGCTCCACCCTCTTCAAGCGCCTGAAGGACTGGGGCCTGACGAAACAGGACGAGCAGGAGTGACTCCGGAGGCGCCCGCGCCCTACCCGGGGTCTCCCGGGTGGGCGAGGTCGCCCCAGGCGGAGTGCGGCGCCGGGTGCGCCCGCGTGCGCAGGTACCAGGGCACGCTGACCACCACCAGGCGCCGCTCGCCGGACAGCAGCAGCGCGCTGCGCAGCAGCTCCGAGCGGCGGCCGTAGAGCATGGCCCGGTACCAGCGCTGCTCCAGCAGCTCCGGCAGCACGATGGCCACGGTGCCGCCCGGCACCTCCGCGAGCAGCGCGTCCAGGTAGTCCATCAGGGGCCACACCAGCGCGCGGTACGGCGACCCCACGTGCACGAGCGGCGGAGGCCTCCGCCCGGCCTCCTGGAGCGGCGCCTGGACGAAGTGCTGCCACTGTGAGTCCAGCGCCGCCTCGTCGGTGTCGCCGCTGCAGATGTGCACCGCCCTCACGTCGTCGCTCAGCGTCAGCGCGAAGCGCAGCGCCGTCTCCGACGCGTGGGACCAGCGGTCCACGGGCACCACGGCGACCATCGGCGACGCGGGCGTCAGGAGCACGGGCCGCTTCAGCTCCGTCACCTGCCGCGTGCGCGTGTACGCGGCGTGGACGCGCGACAGCACCAGCAGCCCCACGGGCACGATGACGAACGCGGCCCAGCCGCCGTGCGCGAACTTGGACACGCCCACGATGCACAGCGTGAGCGCCGTCATCGCCGCGCCCGCGCCGTTGAGGGCCCGGCGCCACCGCCAGCCGTCCTGCTCCCGGTGGCGCCCCCAGTGCACCACCATGCCCGCCTGGGACAGGGTGAAGGCCATCAGCGCGCCAATGGCGAACAGGGGAATCAGCCGGTCCGTGATGCCCCCGCACGCGATGAGCAGCACGGCCGCCAGCGCGGACAGGGTGAGGATGCCGCGCGACAGGGCGAGCCTGCGGCCCCGGTGGGCGAAGCCCGGCGGCAGGTAGCGCTCGCGCGCCAGCACCTGGCAGACGAGCGGGAAGCCCGCGTAGCTGGTGTTCGCGGACAGCGCGAGCACGCAGAGGATGGCGGCCATGGCCACGTAGTAGAAGACGCCGCGCCCCATCACCGCCGCGATGAGCTGCGAGAGCACCGTCTGGTAGTGGGCGCCGCCGGGGACGGTGGCGCCCACGCCGTACGCCCGGCACAACAGCGCGATGCCCAGCAGCATCGTCACCAGGACGCCCACGATGATGCCCAGCGTGACGCGCGCGCGGCGGACGTCGGGGTCGCGGAAGATGGGCACCGCGTTGCTGATGGCCTCCACGCCCGTCATCGCCGTGCACCCGCTGGCGAAGGCGCGAATCACCAGCCACGCGCCCACGGACGCGGTGGGCACCGCCAGCGGTGGCGGCGGCTGGACGGGCGTCGCATCCCCCGTGGACAGCTTGAAGAGGCCCACGGCCAGCACCACGCCCAGGGACGCGATGAAGAACCACGTGGGCACGACGAACACGGCGCCCGCCTCGCTGACGCCGCGCAGGTTCACCAGGGTGAGCAGCGCCAGCAGGCCCAGGGTGATGTGCAGCGTGTGCGGCCGCAGGGCAGGGACCGCGGACACCAGCGCGCCCGTGCCGGCGGAGATGCCCACCGCCACGTTGAGCAGGTAGTCCAGCATCAGCGCCGTCGCCGCGAGCAGCCCCGCGCCCCGCCCCAGGTTCTGCTTCGCCACGGAGTAGGCGCCGCCGCCGCTGGGGTACGCGGCGATGGTCTGCGCGTACGAGCCCGCGACGAGCATCAAGAGCCCGACGATGGCGGCGGTGATGGGGAGGAGCAGCCACACCCCCGCGGCCCCCAGCGGGCGCAGCACGGTGAGCGCGGCCTCCGGGCCGTACGCGGCGGAGGACAGCGCGTCCAACCCCAGGAGCGCCACGCCGGTGAGGACGCCCGTCTTCTCCTGCATCGCCTGGGCGCTGGTGAGCGGGCGCCCCAGGAGCACGTCCATGACGCCGTTGCCCTCGCGGCGCCGGGGCATGAACGGCCTCCTGCGTCCGTACTCGGCCCACTGAGCCATGGCGACGTCCCCCTGGCACGGAAGGTGCGCACCGGCTGTCCGGGCGAGAACACGGCCCTGGAGTCGCATGCCCTCCAGGGCCATAGACCCTTTCGCGCGCCCGTTCGTTTCACGGGAAGACACAGGAGACCGTCCGCCATGGGCCCGCACGCCGCCGTCCTCCCCTTCCCCACCCTGGATGATTTGTACGCCCTGCACCGCCCGCGGGCGCTGGCCATCGCCCGGCGCATCGTGGGGGACACCGACGACGCGGAGGACGTGGTGCAGGACGTCTTCCTGCGCCTGTCGCGGCAGCCACCGGGGCTGGATGGGCGCGCGACGTGGACGACCTGGCTGCACCGGGTGATGGTCAACAGCAGCATCAACTGGCTGCGCGCGCGCAGGCGCCGGGAGCGGCTGTCGCACGCGCCCCAGGAGACCGTGTCGCCGGAGGCCCACGCCATGGGCACGCAGATGCAGCGGCACTTCCACGAGGCGCTGGAAGAGGTGAACCCCCAGCAGCGGCAGGTGCTCTACCTGCGCGAGGTGCGCGGCCTGGGCTCCGCTGAAATCGCCCGGCTCCTGCGCATCCCGGAGGGCACCGTGAAGAGCGCCCTGCACCGCGGCCGCCAGCGCGCCCTCACCGTGATGGAGGAGCGCGGCCAGCGGCCCTGAGACGCGGACGGCGCTACTCGTCGCCCTTGCTGCCCACGAACTGGTCGCCCTTCTCCTTGAAGAGGAGGTTGAAGCTGGTGAGCGAGCCGTAGACGCGGGTGATGTAGCCCTGCATCTCCGCCTTCTCCGCGTCCGTGAGCTTGGGGTGCGCGTTGAGCTTCTGCTCCAGCACGCGGATGCGGTCGCGCACCATCGTGACCTTGTGGAACAGGTTGTCGATGGGCATGTCCTTCGCCTGCAGCTCCGGGTTGCCCGGCACCAGCCTCACCGTGCCGCCCTCCCACTTGCCCGCGAGCGGCGGATCACTGAGGCCCGCCGCCTCCCGGAAGATGTCCATCAGCTCTTCGCGCGTCATGTTCAGCCCTTCCAGGTCCACCACTTCGTGCGGATCCGCGCGGTGGCGCACCACCACGGGCGCCACGCTGCGCGGGGCGCGGGTCCGCGTGCTCGAAACCACGGGCGCCGGGGCCGCGGAGCCCCGGGGCGCGTACTTGTCACAGATGGGCGCGGAGGGCGGGAACATGCCGCGCGAGCCCTGCAGGCGGCACGGCCCCACCCATCCACGGTGATCCACGGAGTGCGGGCTCCAGAGCTTGCAGTTGCCACACACCCGCTCATCCGGCCGGAAGGTGGGCAGCGCTGGAGTCCCGTCCCCCGCGTCCGACATGTCAGCGCGCCTCCCGGGCCACCGGCTTGCCCTTGCGGATGTTGAGCTCGCGCAGGAGCGCGTCCGCGTCCTCGACCTGGTCGAGCTGCCACAGCAGGTAGCGCACGTCCACGTTGACGTTCCGGGCCACGTCCGGATTGTAGCCGAAGTCGTTCGCGACGTTCTCCCACACGCGGTCGAAGTTCACGCCGACGAGCTGCCCCTTGCCGTTCACCGTGGGGCTGCCGGAGTTGCCGCCCGTGGTGTCCGCGTCCGCCAGGAAGTCCACCGGCACGTCCTTCAGCCGGGGGTCCACCCACCGGCCGAACTTCTTCGCCGCCGCGGCCGCGCGCACCTTCTCCGGCGCGTTGAAGGGCTCCTCGCCGGTGTGCTTCTGCAGCATCCCCGTCAGCGTCGTCTGCGGCAGGTACTGCACGCCGTCGCGCGGCGTGTAGCCCTGCACCTTGGCGAACGACACGCGCAGCGTGCTGTTGGCGTCCGGAGCAATCGGCTTGCCCGCCTGCGCCATCACCGCCTTGCGCCACGCCGGCCGCAGCCGGGAGGACGCGCCCAGGCGCTGCTCGCGCGTGTCATCCAGCGCGGACTGCTCCTTCGCCAGCTCCATGCCGAACGCCAGCAGCGGGTCGCGGCGCGCGACGAGCTGCCCCACGGACTCGTCCGCCATCTTCATGCGCTCCGCGAGCGTGAGCACCTTCGTGCCCGCGTAGAGCGAGTCGATCTTCGCCAGGACGTCCTTCTCCGCGTACGTCTTGCCGAAGACGGTGTCCACGGCCGCGATGCGCGCGTCCTGGGGGAGCGCCTGCGCGCGCTTCACGAACGCGTGCAGCAGCGCCTTGTCCGCGGCGAGGAAGAGGTTCTTCTGCTCGCGCTCCAGGCGGTCCTTGATGCGCGGCACCTCGCGGTCCATGTACTCCGGGCGGCGCTCCAGGTCCGGCTTCACGCGCTCCATGGCCAGCCGGGACACGGACGCGGCCAGCGCCGGCCCGCGCGCCAGGCGGCTGGACATGACCAGGAGGAACTCGCGCTCGAAGGTCTTGGAGGCGGTCTGCTGCTCCGCGAGCAGCGCCTCGCGGGCCTTGATGGCCTCCCCCCACTTCGCGGGGTCCTTCTGGGCCCAGGCGACGGTGGCCGCCTCCGCGTCGCGCTGCTTCTCCACGATGTGGCCGCGCTTCAGGCCCGCCAACTGGCCGCCCGCGTTCTTGTAGACGTTGTGCAGGCTCTTGAGCTGCGAGGCCACGGCGATCTTCCCGGCCGGGTCCTTCTCCCCTTCCGCCTCCAGGATGCGGATGGCCTCACCCATCACGTCGCGGATGCGCGGGTAGAAGCGCGCCTGGCGCTCCGCCATCTCGTCCGCGAGCAGCGTGCGGAAGGTGGAGCCCGGGTAGCCCAGCACCATCACGAAGTCGCCCGGCTTCACGCCCTCCGTGGACAGCGGGAAGAAGAACTCCGCCTTGTAGGGCACGTTCTTGTCGCTGAACGCCGCGGAGGCGCCGTCCGGCGCGGTGTACGCGCGGATGATGGCGAAGTCGCCGGTGTGGCGCGGCCACATCCAGTTGTCCTCTTCGCCGCCGTACTCACCCACGGCGCGCGGCGGCGCGTAGACGAGGCGCACGTCCTGCAGCTCCACGGCGTCCACCAGCGTGTAGTTCACGCCGCCGTCGAAGGTGGCCACCTGGCAGCGGGTGGCGGGGCGCTTCTCGCACTCGGCGACCAGCTCCTTCTGCTTGCGGTCGATGGCCTTGTAGCGCGCGAGGTCGTCCGCGCCCTGCGGCACGGCGGCGTTGACCTCCGCCGTCACGTCCTTGAAGCCGCGCGGCACCTGCACGCGCGAGCCCTTGCCCGGGAGCTCCTCCGCCTGGCTCTTCGCGAGGAAGCCGTCCGTGATGAGATCCCTCTGCGGGGAGCTGTGCTCCTGGATGATGGAGAAGGCGCAGTGGTGGTTGGTGATGATGAGGCCGGAGGCGGAGATGAACGACCCGGAGCAGCCGCCGGTGTTCACCGTGCCCGCGAGCAGGCCCGTGCCCCGCTTGGGGTCCCACAGCTTGCTGGGCGGCAACTGGAGGCCCTGGGCCTTGAGCCAGGCGGGGCTCAGTTCCAGCACCTGCTGCGGGGTCCACTTCCCTTCCCCGGCGAAGGCCGGGGCTGCCACGAGCGAGAGGAGAAGGAGCGTCTTCTTCATGGTGCCCCATCCCTACCCCGTCCGCCGCCCCGGCGCGACCGTTCCGGTGTCCGGGGCGCGCGTTTTCGCGGAAGATGGAACGCGCTTGGATGTTCCGGTGTCCAGGCAGGAGGGGACCAGCGATGCGGACCGCGAGCGGGGCGACACTGGATTTCGGAAGGCTGGCGCTGCTCGTCCTCCTGATGGGGGCGTCCTGGTACTTCTGGTACTCGCCGGTGCTGTGGCCGGTGAAGGTGCTGGTGGTGATGATGCACGAGAGCGGGCACGCGCTCGCCACGCTGCTCGTGGGGGGCTCGGTGGACCGGGTCCACCTCCAGTTGAACGAAGGGGGAAGCTGCTTCTCCCGCCTGCCGCCCGGCGTCATCAACCGCGTCATCGTGTCGTCCGCGGGCTACCTGGGCAGCGCGGTGGCGGGCGCGGCGCTGATGCTGGCCACCTTCCGCTTCCGGCTGGGCCGCGCGGTGATGGGCGCCGCGTCCGTGTGGCTGGCGGTGATGGGCTTCTTCTACGCGGGGGACCTCTTCACCCTGGCCTTCTGCCTGGGCATGGCGCTGGCCATGGGGCTGGGCGCGCGCTTCCTGCCCACGGGGCTGGTGGACGCGCTCAACCTGTTCCTGGCGGCCTTCACCGCGCTCTACGTCGTCTTCGACCTGAGGGACGACCTGTGGAACAGCGCGGTGCGCGCCCAGAGCGACGCGGCCATCCTCGCCAGCGAGACGTGGGTGCCGTCCATCGTCTGGGCGGCGCTGTGGACGCTCTTGTCCCTGGCCCTGCTGGGGGTGTCCGCGTACTGGGCCATGCACGCGAAGCCGGGCGGCGGCGTGAAGATGCCGCCCATGGCCCGCGCGCGGCGGGTGTGAAGAGAGAATGGCCCACACACTGAAAACCAATCCATCAGCTCGCTAGGTTTCCACACTCACCAAATTGCAGACAAGCAAAAGGGAGCAACATGCCAAACGAATTTACCGCCGAGTCCCTGCCAGCAGCAATTCGTCTCCTTTTCCAGCTAAACAACTACGACGTTGAAGGACCAGTACAAATCAGCGGAGCGGAAGTCGATCTTGTCGCCAAGCCCAAATCCGACCCATTTGGCACGCCGATATACATTGAGGCAACCATCGAACATGTCGACAATGAAAAATACGGAAAAGACGCAGGAAAGTTCGCCTTAATTCGTGAGATCGATCCTGGCGCACGGAGACTAATAGTCTCAGCCAGAAGCTTCTCGCTCCCAGTAAGGGAGCGAGCCAAAGACAGTCGAATCGAAACACTCACATACGACGAGCTTTTCGCTAAATTCGAAAGATTCGACCCATACATCAAAAGCGTACTTTCAACTGGACCTTCCGCAAGGCAACTGCGCGACCTTGACGCAGTCTACGAAGAACCTTCGTTCTTCGACAAAATAGGAAACGAGCAAGCAACAAACTTCCTAAGCGAATGGCGTGCTACCACTGCTCCGGAAAAGAGGTGGCTAGTCATCGTCGGCGAATATGGGACTGGCAAGACAGCCCTAACAAAGATTCTTCAATACCGCTGGACGCAAGAGTATCAAAAGAATCCATCACTCCCGATTCCATTCAGGATTGAGTTACGAGAATTCACTCGTCAATTTGATGCCCGAGGACTTCTCCACCACTTCCTTGATCACAATGGACTTGGGCATGTGCCTCTAGATTTCGTTTTCACTTTGATTCGAGCTGGACGAATCGTCCTACTGCTAGATGGCTATGACGAAATGGCTCAGTATATGCACGCCAGAGAGCGGCGCGTCTGCCTAGAGGCCTTAGCGCAGTTGGCTTCCGATGGAGCCAAAGGCATTTTGACGAGCCGTCCCAATTACTTTTCTGAAGCTGAGGAACTACAGGTTTTCGAAATTCTCTACTCCTCGCTGAATACCGGCTCCCTTTATCTGGCAGGCATCGACAAGGACGTCGTAGACCGGGAAAAAGAACTCGACCAACTACTCTTGTCCCAATTCCTTGAGCGCTACGAACGAACGCTCAAAGACCTATCTCCTGAGCAAACCGAATCGCTCGTCAGACGAGTTCTAAAGGATGACAACGAAGGAAGAGATGCCGTACTGAACCTACTTGGCCGCATCCAACGAAGCGCCGAGGATGCTGGCGCCATCTCGCTATCCGGCAAACCCGTAATCATTAGCTACTTGTTGGATGTTGTCGAATCACTCAAAGAGCATCCCCGAGATGGCGGCGACGCCCCATTGTCAGAGTGGGCGGTCTACAGACTAATCGTTGAACAACTCATGATGCGAGACTTCAGGCGCTCCCATCACGTCCTGCCCGCCAAGCGAAGGAGCTTTCTACGCAGCCTGAGCGTATGGCTCTCAAAAAGAGACAACCCAATCATCGAAGAAGAAGAATTCCAAACTCTAATCAGGAGAGAATTCAAAGCAGAGCTGCGCCTAATGCAATCAGAACGCGAAGAGGAGGTTCAGAAATACTATACAGACCTCCGCAGTTCCGCCACACTAACGAGATCCTCCGACCCGACCCGCGCTGGATTCAGGTTCTCCCATAACTCTCTTCGTGAATTTCTCCTTACCGAGTACCTCCTCGACTGCCTTGAGAAGGACGAACTAGCAACGGAACAAGTCCCTGTCTCAGATCCGATGCGAGTCTTCACTGCCTCGCGAGATCCCGAGGACATTGAGCGCCTTTTCTCAAAACTAACCGCGCGTTGGGCGCACCGAGAGAACCAACCCGGCATTGGTCAAATATTGTCGCTACTATGGGATGGAGCGCTACGGCTCTTTGCAACATCACCCGAGCCCGTTCGCGAGTGCCTCACTTCTCTTGCTGGCGGCAACTTGCGCATGGACGCGATCAGCGTCTCGCGCCTCAAACTCTCCTCAGAAACAAAACCATCCACGCTCAACGGCATAGATTTCTCATCCAGCACACTGTCGGATATTGATTTTTCCGCCTGTGTCGCCGCCGGCTCCAATTTCTCCAGCGCCATTCTCGAAAACACCAATTTCTCCAATGCGAGTCTACTAGGGGCGCGCTTCAATGACAGCCTACTGATCGACGTAGACTTCACTGGGACCATTCTCGTCGGAGCAGACTTCCGCGGTGCCGATAAGAGTTCCACGATTCTTGTTGATCCCACATCGACCACTTCGCGCAGACTGGAAGGACTGGCCAGCATTGGCTATTTAAACTTCGCTGGAGCAACCACTGATGAGGTGCCGTCTTATTATGTCTTCCAACATCACCCAGGCTTCCCTATCATTGAAAAAATATGTCGCAAACTCACAGAAGGAGCTCGTCAGAGGCGAGGCCTTGAACAGCGCGGCGCTGCGCGCCAGAATCCCAAGTTCGCCAGCCAATTTATCAAGTATCTTGAAAACACTGGCCTCGTTGAGCCTTCAAAGGGAAGAACTGAGCAGGTCTTGGCAACTGAACGAGGCCGCGAGGTTTTCACACTGCTCTTTGAGAGGCGTGAGCTATCCGACGAGTTGGCGAATTTCCTAAGAGACAACCGCCCAGCCTAACGCCGGGATCGGTTGAGTTGAAGGAATGAAAGGCAGTGGCGGAACCAAGCCGCGAGCTTTGCGAGCGGAGTGGACGCGCGTAACTGCCTCACCGTCCGAGCCAGGTCCTCAATAGCCCGAGGCGCAAGGCGACGAAGCTGCCGCTTCAGGTCCGCCCACCACAGCTCGATGGGATTGAAGTCGGGCCTGTAGGTGGGCAGGTACACGACGCAGGCGCCAACGGCTTCGACCGCCTGGCGCACACCGGCCACTTTGTGAGCCCCCAGGTTGTCCATCAGAATGACGTCTCCTGGATGCAGCCAGGGGCAAAGCCGCTGGCGGACGAAGCGCACGAAGATGCGGCCATTGATGGCGCCTCGGTGCGTCATCAACTTGGGCCGGCAGCCCACGCGGATGGCCCCCACGAGCGTCAAGGTCGTAACCGTCCGGTGGACGTCGTGCCGGAGGGCTTGATGACGGACGAGGACCGTGTTCGGCGAGCGCCGCGACGAGCGAGCTGTTCAGTGACTGAGCTGGAGGGGCGAATCGGGCGGGTCGGCGGCGCGTCGCCGCTTCCATTCGTGGGGTAGCAGCTCACCGATGCGCGAGTTGGGATGCGTCTGCACCCGGAGCAGCACGTCAGCCAGGTACGCCTCGGGATTGACGCCGTTGGCCTCGCAGGTGGCGACCAGCGCGTAGAGGCCCGCGAGGTTTTCACCCGCTGCCTCGTGGCCGACGAAGAGAAAATTCTTACGGCCCAGGGCAACGACCCGTTCATTCCGCCGCAGGTTCTGGGGAAGTTGCCCAGATGCATTACCGATGGCATCCCCTGGTAGGC